>CAYPZI010000095.1:0-11177 GCA_964415185.1 uncultured Balneolaceae bacterium
TGGCTGAACGAGCAAGAGAATTATACTGGGAAGCGCATAGAAGAACAGACCTGAGACGTTTTGGATTTTATACATCCGGAGATTTTGTCTGGGCCTGGAAAGGCGGGGTCCAGGAAGGCACCGGTGTCGGTGATTTTCTAAATATTTATCCGATTCCTTCATCGGAAATAAATGCGAATCCTAACCTGGTTCAAAATCCGGGTTACTAATGATTTTTAAATCAAACGAGGTATCATTATGAATAAATTAAAATTAATTTTTCCGTTAATACTGGTTACGGCAATGTTTTTTTCCTGTGATTCAAGTAAAGATAACCCGGTAATCAACAGTGATGCGGGTGCTGCTCAAATCACATCACCGCAGCCTGGAGAAACATTTACCATTTCAGAAGATGCAACCGAAGATGATACGCTTCTGGTTGTGGAGTGGAATGCACCTGATTTCGGTTTCGCTGCAGCACCGACCTACACGGTAACAATGGAATTGCCGGGAACAGATTCTGATTCCAGAACGCTGGGTTCAACAAACAGCACCCGTTTTCCTGTAATGACAGTAGATTTCAACTCAATTCTTCTTGCAGCCGGTGCAGTTGCCGGTGAACAAGTTGATGTTGCATTTCGTGTGAGAGTAAAACTGGGGGAAACGCTGGATGAAGAAGTATCTGAGGCTGTGATGGCACAATTTACACCGTTTATGGTGGACCTGGATATACCTGAAATTTTCGTTCCTGGATCTTACCAGGCCGCTGCATTTTATGGCAATGACTGGACGCCCGAAGATGCACCACCACTCGCATCTGAAAACAGCGATGACCGTTATCTCGGTTTTGTTTATTTCGATACGGCTGATACACAGTTTAAAATTACCCTTGAGAGAAACTGGGATGTAAACTGGGGTGATAACGGTGCTGACGGCACCCTTGATGAAGGGGGAGACAATATTGTTGAACCTGAAGCCGGTTTCTATATGATCAATGTGGACCTGAACAATCTTACATTCGAAACTACACGTGCCGAATGGGGCGTGATCGGTGATGCCACACCGGATGGCTGGGACGCCGACCAGGATATGACCTACATTCCGGAAGATAAAGTCTGGAGAATTACACTCGATCTTGTACAGGGTGAAATGAAGTTCCGGGCTAATGATGCCTGGGATATCAATTTCGGAGATGACGGCAATGATGGTACGCTTGAGTTCGGAACTGCAAATATACCGGTGCCTGAATCAGGCAATTTTACCATTGAACTTGACTTAAGTGATCCGCCTTTCTTCACTTTTTCACTGCAGAAAAATGAATAAAAATTAGTTGGTGCGAGAATAACTGATTGGAGCCTCCTGTTTGTTTGTACGGCAGGAGGCTTTTTATTTTGATCTCAGGCCCATTTTTACCCTTGAATATGATTCACATAACCTTTTCTGAGGTTTCATTCGTGGAATTCATTGCAGTCCAAAATTCAGATTTTTATTGTAGTTTGAAGTTAACAGGTAATTTGAATTGAACCCTTACCGGAAGACCATTGTTTGTGGCAGGCCTGAATTTAGCTTGTCTGACCACCCGTATTACTTCGGCGTCGATATTTGAGCCGAGGCTCTCCAAAATTGTGGGCTTTTCCACATCTCCTTTTTCAGTGATAAAGAAATGGACAACCACCCTGCCATCAATGTAATTTTCTTCCGAAAATTTCGGATAATTCAATTTTTCCTGGATCCCTGATAACCCGCCAATAAGTTCAGGTGGTGTAAACCCTTTATTGGAAGCCAATTTTTCGGTATTGCTGCAACCGGTAATAACAAAAAGGATCAGTAAAGCTATAACAGGTTGAACGTAATTTAGGTTAAAAAGCATTGCTATTGTATCGGAATTATAATTTCAGGCTATGTACATCTATATTAAGATTTACATGTAAATGATTGAAAGATTTTATAAAATTCAATGCTTATTTGCAAGAAAGAGAAATCATATCACAAAAAATCTTTCTTTTTTCCCAACTCCTCAAAGCCGCAACTCACCAACTCACCAAATCCCTGCATTCTGCTTCAGAATTTGATATGTATAGAGTTGTTGTATACGCCCCAGCCATAACCGTGAGATGTCTCGATTCACTCTCAGCCTGTTGGCGGATCGCTCACTCGACATGACAGTGGCACTTTTTTAGTTTGCGGCGGGTACTAAAACCCAGATATGAATAACAATCCTGTTACCCGCCGAAGGCAAGGTGGCTCCTAACGGAGCCTGAATGGACGGCAGCCAACCCGTTTTCTATAAACATGAGGCTCCCCCGGAGTCCTCTTCATAGAGGAAGTTCCGTTTTCTTTAAACCGGATTTAACCGGCGTCTGAGTTGAACAGGTCATAGATTTTCTTAAAACCAAACACGCAAATTATTCACATCCGGAAACAATTCAACGATTTTAAAGTTCTACAAATCAACAACTTCCAATTACCAAAGTCTTGACGTAGGTGATCCCTAACCTCCCGAAGCTTCACTCTCATTCAGCTTAAATATAATCGGCAATGAATACTGTACACGAACCGGTTCGCCTCTTTGATAGCCGGGCTTGAATTTTGCCGTATTAACAGCCCGAAGGGCTTCTTCGTCAGCTCCGCCGCCAATGCCGCGAATCACGCGCGCATTTTCTACATCTCCGGTTTCACTGACAATAAACTGGATATAAACCCTGCCTTCAATCCCGGCACGGCGTGCCATTTCAGGATATTCAATTTTACTTTGCAATTCCGCAAGTCCGCCAATCAATTCGGGCATTTCTTCTACGACCACAAAAAAGTCATTCTGCACTTCTAGGGCATTAATCTCAGTATCAGTCTCAGCAGGCAACTTTAGTCCGAATGTGTCGAGCATTTTTTTCATTCCATCAGATTCGGATTTCAACCTGACTTTTATGGCTCCGTGTTTTGCCCTTTCACCGAATTGGTTTATTGCAGCCTCGCCTTTTAGTACTTCAATCGACTCGATATCCTCGGGATGGATCTGTTTTAACTGTTGAATCTCGCTGTGGTTTTTGTCGGTCATGGCCGGATCACTCATAAAAAGAGTAATTTCATGCAGATCGGAATTTCCATCTACATTATGGTTGGCAAGCATATTAATTTCCTGTTCATCAAACATATTATGCTGTTGCAGGTCAGTGCAGGCCATAAGGCCTGTCATCATTAACAATGTCAAGGTAAAAATAAAGATACCTTCTTTAGCCGGTATTGTACGTAAGTTTGAGTTTTTCATCATTTCGACTCGTTTTTTAAGGTTTGAAGAATTTGTTGCCATGCCAACGGTTCCCGGAACTATTGAACTTTTATTTTTGGCAGTTGATAAAAGCAAATCCATTAAAACGGTTGCATACTGTTTTTTCGAGATACTTCTGTCTGCCAATACGAGGCTGTCTATTCTCATTTCACGGTAATTTGTAACCTGCTTGATGAGCGGATGGATGAGCGGATGAAACCAGAAAAAAGACCTGATCATCAGAAGGATCTGGTGTATCAAATAATCATTTTTCCTGATGTGCATCAATTCATGCCTTACAACCATATTAAGGCGTGTTTTATCATCAAGAAGAGATTTTGGAATCAAAATTACCGGTTCAAAATACCCGAATGTAACAGGAATAATTTTATTGTCAACCAGGCCAATCTGAACGGGTTTTTTACAGTTATTGCCAAGCGTCTTGTTTTCATTCGAAATTCCTTCAATAGTATGAATACTGAAACGCATGATGGAATTTTTCAATCTGATAATTTTGATCTTGCTCAGGAAAAGGGCAGATAAAAAAATCAGAGTCCCTATTGATATGATTAATCCTGCAGATGTGATCAGTAACTCGCTTGTCAGGATGGAGGCACCTGCGGATTCTGTTCCGGCAGTGATGGCCATTGGGGATTCAATAACAAGGAGTTTGTACGAAACATCGGCACCGGCTTCAGGTGGCATCAGCCAATTGGGAAGCTCCAGAAGGAATGAGGCAATCAGCCCCGCAGGCAAAGCAATAATTATTGCCAGCCTTGCCAGGTACTGCAGGTTGGCATGCAACCGGTTCGCATAATGCAGATAGATAAGAACCCCTGAAGCAAGTACGGTCCACAGGATTAACGGCATTAGCGCAAGGTTCCAAAGTTCCGTATAAAATGCGGACAGTTCACTCATAATCAGTCACCAATTTCATCGATGGTTTTTTTAATATTTTCTTTTTCTTCGTCAGACAGTTGCTCGTTCTTTACGAGAGTTTGTACAAGTGCAGAAGAAGATCCGTGGAAAACTTTATCCACAAGGCGGTTAATCAGAAAATTGCGCACGTCGTCCGGATGTTTTTTTGCACTGTAAATATATGCCAGGCCTTCCTTTCGGAATTTCAGATATCCTTTATCGGCAAGATTTCTCATTACCGTCATAACCGTTGTGTATGCTACTTTCCTATCCTGCAAAATCCGTTGCTGAATCTCGGCAACAGAGGCCTCGCCCAGTTCCCAGACGTGGTGCAGTATTTCCATTTCAGTTTCTCCGAGAGGTGTCAGTGCTTTTCTCATATCAGTATATTAGTTTTATAGTTAGTATTAATAAAGTAGTTTTTTTAATTAAAGTCAAATTAGGAAATTTCTGATTTTATCCAATCCATTAAATTAGTTACGGAACTGTCAAAATACCTTGCACTTCCGTTAAGCCTGTGAAAAAAATTGAAATCCTCTTTTTCAATAGATATAAATCCGGTCGGCTTACCGGCTTTAAGCGCCAGGGCAGCTTCAGAAGTTGTGCCAAGGCCCAATCCGCATACAATTACCAAATCGGCAGTGAGAATATTTACAACATTACGGGAAGAAAAAGGTCTGGTTGAATTCATTTTTTAATGCCAGGTATCTTTACGTATTAACCTATACAACGGAACGAAAAAAGCCCTCTTTTTTTTCTGTAGAGAAAAAATATGGGAAGAAGGTATTTATCCAATATAGATAACAGAATCAAGAAAATTGATTTAAATAAATTTGAGCGTGCTCTATTTATTCTACACGACCAGTTGAATTTGTCGGCCTGGCCGGATAAGTACAAGGATGGAAATACAGTTCTCATTTTCATGGAGTCGGCAAAAAAGGGAGGGGAAATACCTCATCATAAGCAGAAAGCGGTGTATGTTGTCAGTTCAATGCGTCATTTTGCAATTCAGTGTCATGAAAATGGATTCCCCGTGTTCTATCATTCTACAAAGGGACATTTTGATGATGGCCTTGAAGAATTGTTCGGGGATTTCAAAGGCGAGCTTATATATATGAAACCCTCGGAATGGGATACACGGGAGCGGCTTCGAAGTCTGAGTAGTAAATATGAAAGCAGGATGATTGAAATTGATAACAGCTTCTTTATGGCTGATCCTGAAAAGTGGAAAGGGAAAATAGCTCCCGGATACAGATTGGAATATTTTTACCGTGAAATAAGGCGGCAAACCGGTTACCTGATGGACGGAGATGAGCCGGAAGGAGGGGATTGGAATTATGACGAGAAAAACAGGAAACCTGCAACTGAAGACCTGAACCTTCCCGGCATTCCGGAATTCAGTCCGGATGAGATAACACTTGAAGTCATGGATATGATTGAAGAGATATTTCCGGAATCGTTTGGCAGGCTGGATCATTTCAAATACGCCGTTACCCGAAAACAGGCACTGACCTTGCTTGATGATTTCGTTTCAAACCGACTTGCCTGTTTTGGCCCGTATGAAGATGCCCTGCTTGCCGGTAATCATACATTATATCATTCACAGCTTTCCATATATATGAATAACGGACTTCTTTTACCGGCCGAAGTTTGTGAAAAGGCCATTGACGCCTATCGGAACAGAAATGATATCCCGATAAATTCAATTGAAGGATTTATCCGTCAGGTTATAGGCTGGCGGGAATTTATACGAATTTACTATGAGGCGATGATGCCGGATGTAAGGAATGCCAATCATTTCGGATTTGAAAAAAAGCTCCCCCGGATGTACTGGACTGGTGAAACCGGGTTGAAATGCATGCAGGAGGCGTTGAAACCGGTTATAGACGTTGGATATGCCCATCATATTCAGCGCCTGATGATACTAAGCAATTTCAGTAATCTAACCGAGACAGATCCCGGTGAATTAAACCGGTGGTTTTGGTTTGCGTTCACGGATGCCTATGAATGGGTTGAGCTTCCAAATGTTTTGGGAATGAGCACATTTGCGGATGGGGGAGTTCTTGCATCCAAACCCTATGTTTCAAGTGGAAATTATATTAACAAGATGAGCAATTACTGCAAATCGTGTAAATACAGCGTAACAAAAAAGACAGGTAAGCAAGCTTGTCCGTTTAATTACCTTTACTGGAATTTTGTAAACAATCAGAGGGATACACTTGAAAAAACAGGCAGGTCAAATTTCATACTTACCAATTATGAAAAAAAGGGGGTGAATGAGAAAAAGGCAATTACATCATCTTCAGTAAATTTTTTGGGTTCTCTGGAGCGATAACCCAAGTTGTATAGAAAAAACATGACAATTATTGTATTTATTCATTTGAGATATGTATGTATCAAATAATATATTTTTGTTAAAAAGAGGCACATCACGCAGAATTAATTTTACCCTGAAAGAAATTTTATAAATTGGAAGCGTTTCCAAATGATATTTAAATAGAATAGATGTTTTCTATGATCATCATAAATTTAAGTAATTGTTTGATTTTTGTAATTAATAATTAATTAAATTACAAAAATTAATTAAAAATATTATGTGAAATAGGAAATTACTTGTATTCATTAAGTCATTAATAAGTGGAAATAAATATTTTGTTAATTATTTTTAAATGTGAAAGGGCTTTTTTATTATTCTTACATAGTAACTTAGAAGTAATGTGATTTCTTATCAGGGGATCATTTTACTACAGCACCAACAATCAACATAAGATTAGAGGAATCATAATATGAATGGACATAAGCTACGGAAGAGTGCGCTCTTCTCTCCATATGTATTATTCCGTTTTAACAAAGATGGAATGAGTAATATGATAAAGAACGCAATCAAATCCTTTCTTACCCTGCTGATAATTGCAGGAATAAGTTTTGGAACAGCAATTGCTCAAGACCGTGTTGAAGTATCAGGAACTGTTACAGACGCTTCTGATGGATCACCACTGCCCGGGGTAAATATCACGGTAAAAGGAATGCCAAGTGTAGGTACAACAACCAATCTTGACGGTGAATATACACTTGATGTCCCGGCCGACCGGAATGTATTGATATATTCATTTATCGGTTTTGTACGACAGGAAATTGAAATTAACGGTCGTTCAGTAATCGATGTGGAATTGGCACCTGATGTACAACTCCTGGAAGATGTTGTAGTCGTCGGGTACGGCACACAGGATAAAAAAGAGATCACAAGCTCTGTAGCAAATGTTCAGGCTGAAGATTTTAACAAAGGTAATATTCAGGACAGCCAGCAGCTACTGCAGGGTAAGGTTTCGGGACTTCAAATTACACGCCCCGGCGGTGACCCCAATGCAGGTTTCAATATTCGCTTGCGGGGCCTTTCTTCTATTGGTGCCAATACCGAGCCGCTTGTGGTTATTGACGGTGTGATCGGTGCCGATTTTGACACGGTTGACCCTAACGATATCGAATCTATCGATGTACTAAAAGATGCATCTGCATCAGCTATTTACGGTACAAGGGGTTCTAACGGCGTGATTTTAATTACTACCAAAAAAGGTGGTGCAGCAGGCGCTGATAAGCCGGTGTCTGTTTCATATAATGCACAGTTTACAACGAACTTTATTGAGAATCAGCTCGATGTGCTTACTGCCGATGAGTTCAGAGGCTTTCTTGACAGAAGGCAGGAGTTTTTGAACAGCCAGCTCGAACCGGGCGATGACCCTGCTGATCTGTCTACGTTTGATGACGGAGCAAGCACCGACTGGTTTGACCTTGTTTCACAGAACGGGTTTACTCAGGTGCACAACCTCAGTATAGCAGGCGGTAATGCAACTACCAGTTACCGGATTTCAGGTAACTTTCGCCAGGTTGACGGTGTTCAAAAAACGACAGGTAATGAACAGGTGAATGGCCGTTTGAACCTGACCCACAGAGCGCTTAGCGACAGGCTGACACTCACCGGTTCTATTTCTATTGTGAACCGTGATGAGCAAAGAGGATTCGGAGAGGTATTCCGGTATGCGGCTGCCTTTAACCCGACTTCACCTGTATTTGATTCTGACTCCCCATTCGGAGGCGGATTTACGGAAACCCAGGGTTTTGATATGTTCAACCCGGTCGCTATCCAGGAACTTTCGGAAAACGTAGCAGAACAAAGAAGAATTCTAACTTCTTTCAGGTCAGCTTATGATTTCAGTGACCAGGTTCCGGGTTTAAGTGCAGAATTGTTTTATTCTCTTGAAACTTTTAATGAAAGCAATCAACAATTCTTTTCCCGTAACCTGAAATTCAGAGGGTTCGACAGAAACGGCCTTGCAAGAACCAATGATTTTAGTAATAAGTCCGAGTTGTTTGAAACAACCGTAAGATATTCCGGTTCCGTAGGAGATTTAAGTCTGGAAGGTGTCGGTGGTTACTCATTCCAGGAATTTACAGATGAAAACCGGTTTATCGAGGTCGGTGACTTCATTACCGATGGATTTTCATTTAACCGTTTGGATGCTTCAAAAGATATACCAGACGGACAGGCTGTGATCTCAAGCTTTTCAAATGTGAACAGATTAATTGCTGCGTTTGGCCGTGTAAACTTTACTTACGACAACACGTACTTCCTTTCCGGAAGTTACCGGCGTGAAGGTTCAACCCGTTTCGGTTCAAACAACCGCTGGGGTAACTTCTTTGCCATAAGCGGTGGTGTTGAACTAACCAACCTCATTGATATTCCGAAAGCGGATAACCTGAAATTGAGGGCAAGTTTTGGACGAACCGGAACTCAGCCGAGCCAAAACGGTCTTGCACAGCTTGTATTTTCTCCGACTGGAGGCAACTTTCTTGTTGACGGAGAATTTATTCCGGTGTTCGGTCCGGCCAGGAATCCCAACCCTGACTTGAAATGGGAAGTGAAGGAGGAAATCAACCTCGGGCTTGATTTTGAGTTCTTTGATTCACGCTTGAGTGGTACGATTGATGTGTACCAGGCTGATACCGAAGATGCAATCTTTCCATTCCAGGTACCGGTTCCGCCAAATATCTTCCCTATTCAGGATGTAAACATCGGGGAACTCAGGAACGAAGGTATCGAAGCATTGCTGTCATTCGATGCTATCAGAAAACAGGATATAAATTGGACTACAGGATTCACTTTTTCAACATTTGACACTGAATTGCAGTCCCTTTCCAACAGCCAGTTCGACTTTGGTGATGAGCGCTTTATTGCAAATGTGGGTGCTCCGGGCCTTAATGATACTGAATTGATTCGTGTCAGGGAAGGCAGGTCAATCGGTGAAATATGGGGACCAAAATTCGTCGGTTTTGATGAAAACGGAGAATGGTTATTCGAAAATGCTGCCGGTGATGTTGTCGGTTCTGATGAAATCACTCAGGCTGACGGGCAGGTGCTGGGTAATGGCCTACCCGATTTTGAAATCGGTTGGAATAACACAGTGAATTACAAAGGCTGGGACATGAACATGTTCTGGCGCGGATCATTTGGCCATGACCTCGTAAATTCATTTGCCATATTCCAGCAAAATCCGTCCGTATTCCAGCAGAGAAATATTCTTGACAGTTCGCTCGATATATTTGAACTGCAGGAGGCACCTCAATTCTCAAGCCTGTTTGTTGAAGATGCTTCATTCTTCAAGCTTGACAATATTACACTTGGCTATTCGTTTTCCTTAGGACCGGATGCTCCATTCCGAAGACTCCGGGTTTACGCCTCTGGAAATAACTTGTTGGTTATTACCGGGTACGACGGAATTGATCCGGAAGCAAGATTTGCTGATCCGGGCCCGACCGACAACGGAAACTTCGCCGGCCAGCCTAATTTGCTTGCTCCTGGAATTGAACGGCGGAATGAATGGTTTACTGTTCGACAGGGAACCATCGGTATTAATGTCGACTTTTAAATCAAACCTCAGATCATAATGCATATGAACATTCTAAAAAACAAAATGATTGCAGGTACGGCTATTCTCACATTAATGGTGGGATTTGCCTGTACCGATCTCGATGAACAACTGCCCAGTGAGTTAACCGCTGATCAGTTCGGACAGTCAGAGACTGAAATTCTTTCCTCTTTAGGTGAAGCATACACAATTCTAAGTGAAGGCGGATCTTGGGGTAAACATAATGGCCTCTGGTCTATTCATGAAGTATCGTCCGATGAAGCGGTTATCCCCCAGCGGGGCCAGGACTGGTTCGACGGCGGGCTTTGGCTCAGAATGCACCGGCACACGTTTACCATTGATGAAGGTGCCATCAACGGTGCCTGGAACCTGTTATTTCGAGGAGTAAACACAACCAACCGGCTTATTTTTACTCTTGAAAGCCTCGTGGAGAGCGGAGGCCTTGACCAGGCAGATGCGGACGATTTCATTGGAGAAATGAGAGCCCTTCGCGCATTTTATTACTTCTGGCTTCTGGATACCTTTGGCAATGTTCCGATTATTGATGACTTCGAAACAGCACCGGCTAACCCGTCTAACAACAGCAACTTTCAACAGGGAAGAACAGAACTGTTTAATTTTATTGAAAGTGAATTGCTTGCAACCGCAGATCTTGTCTCGGATGATGTTCGTGGCAGTTTTGGCAGGCTTAACAAGTTTGCTGTTCATGCCCTGTTAGGTAAGCTTTATCTGAACGCAGAAGTATATACCGGCACCCCGAGATACCAGGATGCGATCGATCAATTTGATATTGTTATCGATTCCGGTGAATTTTCACTGATGCCTGGTTATTTCTCAAACTTTGCACGGGAAAATTCAAATTCAACGGAAAATATCTTTGTCATTCCCTATGACCGTGATTTCCTTCCCAATTTTCAGCTTGATCAGATGACCCTGCATTACGGCCAGCAGTTTGAATTTGGCCTGCAGCAGCAGCCATGGAATGGATATGCTTCCTTGCAGGCATTCTATGAATCATTTGACGGGGGAGATGTAAGGCAGGATGGAATGCTTGCTGGCCCGAGATTCGATCAAAATGGTGACCCGATTCT
>CAYPZI010000096.1:0-1119 GCA_964415185.1 uncultured Balneolaceae bacterium
ATGGGAGAGCGCTAAGAGAGAGATAGAAAAAGCTACTTCATGAAACTTGAAATTCAGGATGGGAAGATTACTGATTACGTGATGTAATGATCAGATGATCTTATGATTTGGTGGACTGTCTTATGGATAGACAGGTTTAACAATCGTTCATCAAATATATTTCTGATTATTCGCAATGATACAATTTTCCATAACTAATTATTTATTGAGAAAACTCAGCCAAAAAATCCTTAAGTGCCCAAATAGTTGCTGCTTTCTACCGGTACATGTTCGTGTCCATTTTTTTGACAACCCGGATAAATTGCAGCTATTACCAGAAAAAACAGAAGTGTTTTAATTTTCAGCCAGTTCATAAATGCCAATTTTAAAGTTATCGGGATTATCATCTTCCAGCAGAAACACCCGGTTATCTGATGTTACACCCAAAGGTGTATATTCCAGGGGAACTTCACCCAGGAAGGCATAAGGCAGTTCTTTTTGGAAAATGTTGAAAAAATGTTCTTTCAGGTTGGGATCCTGCAGGGTGTAAAAGTCTTCACTCATATTAAAAAAATTCAAGAAGAAATAGTTATCAGATGTAAAGCTTTCACCAATTCCACTCTGTTCCAGGTTTTTTTTGCGTCGAATGTGCATAGGGTCTGATAGTCTTGCCGGTTCAACCGGTTCACTGAAATTCACTGATTTGATGCCAAACCTTCCCTTATGTTCGCGGGTCTCCGGATCAAACAAATTGACAAATGGATGGATTCGGTGTGTTGTATAAATACTGCCTGTATGCCGATCAAAATGAATATTCGGATATTTGTATAACCGATCCTGATCAGATTCAAAATAGGCAAGGTCAAATGCACCGAATTTTTTTAATAACTCACCATTCAGGTTATACTCGGCAATGATGTTTGATTGCCAGTAATTATCATCACTTGCCTTGTCCGTCTCCTGGATTCCCAGGTACATGGACTGATCTTTTATATAAATTTTGCCGGTTCTTGACCAAAGATTATCAGATATTAAACCAGGCATCGAACGGATGAATTCACCTTTCAAAGTAAATATCTTAAACAGACCTAAACGAGGATCATATGCAAAAATATTATTATCGGAATCAAAACCAATTGC
>CAYPZI010000096.1:1219-11161 GCA_964415185.1 uncultured Balneolaceae bacterium
TATATGAATATAATCAATTGTCTATTGGTGCTCTGCCAATAACAACGATGCAGGTATTGCCATCTTCAGGACAAAGTGCTAAATCATCTTCTCTGAATTCTACATCAGTATCATCATCATTTGCAAAAGTATTAATAGCTGTGAAAGAAGTAACAGCAAAAGTTGCTATAATGGAAAGTATTGCTGCAATTCTTAGAAATTTTGATTTCATAATAATATGATTTTAGTTAATGGTGGCTTGTATTAAAAAAAAAACGGTTAGGAGCAAGTTTGTGATAGAAATGTTATAAATTAAATATTTATATACATCACTAAAAAGAGAGACTTTTCAGTCATACTCACATTTGAGAAAAATTGTCAAACTTCAAAAATTAGTACTTTTATTTTTAAAGGATTTAAAGAAAATCGGGATTTGAATATGGTTGGGCTTTAGTAGCTGTTGAAAGTTCCGGTTTTTTTTAAACCGCAGTGAGCGCAGTGTAGCGCAAAGGGTTTCGATGATCCCTTGCGAAGCCCTGTGCTCCTTGCAGTTGAAATTCTGCGTTATGGGTTCTCGCAGATTTATGCAGAGGTTTGCGCTGAGTTCCGCTGATTTTTTTTTGGGTTGATGCTTCAATAAAAAGGCTCTATATGGATCTGTCGGGAGCAAGACAGGTTTGTGTGGGTAGCGTTAATTGAATTGAAGATCATAACATTTTGACTAATTGCCATCTCTGTATCGCATTATCACCCATTTTACAGCTAAACAAATCAATGCCGTAAGGCATGAATAAAATCGTAGCCACCAATTTTAATCGGTGGTATGAATGTCGCATCCCAAATGAAAATGCCTAAAGTATGGGTGTCAATTACTATTTACTTCAAAAAATTTTTCCAGTCAGGTGTAAGTTTAGGGTACTTTTCTGTTCATACAGTAAATTCTTAAAAAAAGAAATACTCTAAAACCATTTTTAGTTTTGCTTCGTCATCAAAAGGTATTGCAATACTGAAAAGTTCTAACTATAATAAACGTAATCCCGGAATTCATTAGGTAGCCGTTTGCTTTTAAACCGACCCATAACCGCCATCATCCTGATCCTGGCAACATTCATCTTCGGAGGCCTTGCGCTGAGCGAGCTTTCCGTAGACCTTCTGCCGGATGTGGATTCGCCCACTATCGTGGTGCGGACCGATTGGCAGGGTGCATCGCCCCGCGAAATCGAAACGCGCATCAACGAGCGGCTTGAAGCTATTTTAAGTACCGTGCCCGGAATTGAAAAGGTGCACGGGTTTGCCCGGCAGGGACAAAGCGTGGTCTATCTCACATTCCGGTGGGGGCACAATATGGACCTGGCGTTTCTGAATGTACGCGAAAAGCTGGACCAGGTGCAGTTTATGCTGCCCGAGCAGGCTTCGCGTCCGCAGCTCATTTTTAATACCACATCCGACGAGCCGATCGCGGTACTTGCCATTACGTCCAAAACGCGCCCCAATGATGAATTTGATACCCGCCTCGCCCTTAAACGCTGGGCAGAACAGGTGCTGGCACGGAGGCTGGAACAGGCCGACGGAATTGCGCAGGTTGTATCGGTAGGAGCAGTGGAACCGGAAGTACAGATCCGGTTTAAGCCGAAAGAGATCGACCGGTTCGGCCTTTCATTAAACCAGGTGCGGAATTTTGTTGAACAGGCTAATTTGTTTTCCTCGAGTGGTGAGCTGCGAGACGGCTGGTATCGCTATTCCATGAAAATACAGAGCCGGATCAATGCACTCGAAGATCTTGAAAAAGTTCCGATTGCCCGGCTTGGGAAGGGCAAAATACTTTTACTGAGTGATGTGGCCGAGGTGGTGATGAGTGAAGCCGATCCTTCATCCTTCGCTCTTATCAATAACCGCAGGGTGTTGAACCTGCTTGTCAAAAAGGAATTCGGTACCAATACGGTCGAGGTTTTCGACACTATGATGCCGCTTGTAGAGGAGATGCGTGAGCAATATCCCGATATTGATATTGAAATCCTGCGCGAAGACGCCACATTTATCCGCAAAGCGATTCAGAACCTGCTTCAAACCCTGTTGATGGGAGGTGTGTTGGCGTTTGTTGTTCTCTTCCTCTTTTTGAATGATATGCGTACACCGTTTACCATAGGCATCGCCATACCGGTCTCGATTTTTCTCACCTTCTTTGTGATGTACAGCTCAGGTATACAGCTCAACATTGTTTCACTCAGCGGATTAACACTCGGCATCGGCCTGCTGCTCGACAATGCTATTGTTGTTCTCGAGAACATCAACCGCCACATGCCGCTGGCACCTTCTGTAAAAAGGGCGGCGGCCGTCGGTACAAAAGAGATTGCACTTGCTGTAACAGCCTCAACGTTTACAACCATTTCTGTGTTTTTGCCGCTTGTATTTCTCGGCGGGTTCGAAGGAGCTTTTTTCCAGGACCAGGCTTACACTTTATCCATCAGCCTCCTGGCTTCGCTTTTGGTTGCACTGATCATATTGCCGGTACTGGTACTTCAAATTCATAAAAGAAGGGAGAAAGCAGGGCAGAGCCTCAACACCCGTGCCTTTTTCGACAGGTTCCTTGAACTATATGAACGAAGCCTTCAGAAAGTGATCCGCCGGCCCGCCTTTATGTTTATTACCGCGTTTCTTCTGCTGGGATTTGCAGGTTATGCATTTATGTCCGTACCCAAAACCATGCTGCCCGAGGATGAGCCTCAGCTTGTAAGCTATCGTGTACAGCTTCCCGGTAATACCGCCCTTGCCTCCACCCGCCAGGTTGCCGAAGCGCTTACCGTAAAACTGAATGCTGCCGGGCTTACATCCCGGAACCTGCTGGCACAAGGCGGATATACGGATCAAAGCAACCTGTCAAACCTTGCGCGTGAGGGACTGAACAAATTCAAGTTTTCAATTCCCGTTAACGGGTGGGAACAAGCCCGGCTGGCAGAGCAGGTGGTTAGGGAGTTCGACCGCGATTTTCAGGGATGGACGATCGAACCGGTAGCAGAGACTCAGAGTTTCAGTGCGCTTCTCGGGGCCGATCAGCCTCCTGTTCTCTTCCGGTTTGTAGGAACCGACAGAAACGAGAGTGAGCGTTTTTCGGCCGAGTTAGGTCAAATGCTCGAAGATGAGGGGCTGAACGGTGATCTCCGCAAACAGTTCGAACAGGAGGTCGATACCTGGAATATCCGTTTCAGGACCGATCGGCTTCTGCAGCTTGGCATCGAGGAGCAAGAGGTAATCCGCTACCTGGAATCGATTACGCGCGGAAGCTGGATTACCGACTGGAACCGGCAGGATGAACGGATCGGAATCCGGCTTGTAGGCGAACGGGGCCGTCTCTATGAACCGGAACAGGTGATGATGCGGATTCAAAACAGAGAAATCCCATTGAACTATATTGCTCAAATTGAACGCGTAAAAGAACCCGAACAACTGGAACGGCTGAATCAAACCCCCATTTTGAGTTATGTATCCGACTGGTCGCTGGCCGACTGGTGGTGGAACCGCGGTAAAGCGGAAGACGTGATTCGTGATTTTTCAAGAGCTACGGGAATTGAGGTTCAGACAGGAGGCAATGCGCTTCTGGTTCAGGGACTGATGACGGACATGGCGAAACTGCTGGGCATCAGCATTCTTGTGATTTACCTGATTCTTGCCATTCAGTTCGAAAACCTGAAATATCCGCTGATCATCATCCTGGCTGTGCCCTTTGCGTGGGTTGGCTCACTGATTATTATGCAGATTACGGGTACGGGATTGAATGCCATGTCGTTTATGGGAGTACTGATACTGACAGGAATTGCCGTAAATGACTCCATCCTGAAGGTTGATTTTATGCGGCGTTATCTTGCTGATTCCGGAGATCTCGATAAGGCCGTGGAATTGGCAGGGCGGCACAGGTTTCGTCCCGTGGTGATGACCAGTGTCACTACCATTTTGGGCTTGATTCCGATGCTTATTCCATTCGGAGAAGGCTATGCATTCAGGCAATCGCTTGCACTTGCACTGATGGGCGGGATGATCACCTCAACCATTTTAACACTCTACCTGATTCCGGTTATTTTCCGGTGGGTGGAAAGAAATCATAAACATAAATTGAAAAGTGCCACCTGATCTTAAATAACATGAACAGGCATACAATTTTAAACCTAAGAAACTGTTTTAACATAAATCATTGACTCTGTGAGAGATATGAAAAAAGTTTATTCATTAAATAGCTGTATTCTACCCCTTGTGGCAGTCTTTTTACTGTTTATTGCCGGCTGTAGTTCAGATGAGCCGGCCAGGGGAAGCATTTCAGAAGAAGAGAAAGAATCGATTGATATCCGTCCGGATGTGGTATTTTCCAAATCGGATGAGAAGCCGCTGCATATATATATCGAAAGCCAGGGTGTGGTGGAACCAAACCGCGAGATCAAGATCATTCCGCGAATCAGCGGTTTTGTAGAATCGACAGTGCTTGAAGATGGAGTTTATGTGCAGGAAGGGGATATCTTACTCGAGTTTGTAGAAGACGAGTGGAGGCAGGAGTTGCGGCAGGCTGAAAACGAATATGAATCTGCACTCGCCGAATACAGGATTGAAAAGATGCAGCGTGAACAGGCCGGGACCTATAAACCGGAAGACGACCGGATGCTGCGGATCACCGCGGGGCTGGCCAAAGCTGAAGTGGATCTTGAACGGGCCAAACTGGATCTCAGCTATACGGTGATGAAGGCTCCGTTTGCCGGATATTTGTCCGTAGAAAACCGCCTTTCCCCCGGCGCATTTATAGGTGCCAACAGTGAGCTTGGGCGATTGATCGACGACCAGGTTGTTCGAATCCGACTCGATGTCCTGGAAGCCGAACTGAATGAGCTTGAAAACGGAATGGCTGTAACCGTAACCACGCCATCAGGCATTGCGAAAGAAGGTATTGTAACTGCACTTTCGCCCGTTGTAGACTCCGAAAGTAAAACCGGGCAGGCCCTGGTGGAAGTAGATAACAGCGACCGGACGTTAAAGGCAGGGATGACCGTTGAAGGCAGAATCCGGATCAGGACACATAACGGAAAAACCAGGATTCCGCGTGCGGCAATCCTTGAACGGGACGGCGGGCGCAAGCTGGTTTTTAAGCTTCGAAAGGAGACAGTTGAATGGGTTTATGTGGAACCGGAATTCCAGAACGAAGAGTGGGCAATTGTAAACCATGAAGACATTACACCCGGCGATACCCTGGCCATTGATAACCACTTTGCTTTAAGCCACCTGCAAAAAGTACGTCCCCGTATGGCCGGACAGATTGTGAGGGACGAAGCAGGCGAGGAGCCGTGATCAGTAAGCAATACGCAATTGGCAGTAGGCAATATGTAGTAGTTTGATTCAAAATTCAAAATATGAGTATCAAAAACTCCCCTCCGGGGAGGGGACAGCCCCGGCACTTGTGTCGGGACAGGGGTGGGTTCACTGTATTGGCAATATGCAGCAGACAGTAGGCAGTACGCATGTCAATATGCAGTAGGCAGTATGCAATTTACAAATTAGAAGGCAGGTGCTAAATATGAGTTTCAGGAATTTGATTGTTTATCAAAAAGCGTTTGAATTGTCGTTGGAGATTTTCGAACTGACAAAATTATTTCCTGAAGAGGAAAAGTATGCATTGGTAAATCAACTTCGCCGGTCATCGCGTTCGGTGTGCAGGGCTATTGGAGAAGGATATCGAAAAAGACAGTATCCGGATTATTTTGTTAATAAAATGGGTGATGCGGATATGGAAAATACGGAAACTCAGATTTCCTTGGATTTTGCAGAGTCTTGTGAGTATATCACAGCAGAAGTAAACCTGAAATTAAAAATATAAATCTGAAGAAATAGGAAAGTTGTTGAATCATATGATCAAATTTCCGGAAAAGTATCAACGAAAAGCAGGCAAGTAAGTAATTAGTAAACAGTATGCAGTATACAGTTGACAATGCTTGTAATAAAATAAATCTTTTTTTAATGCATACTGCCAACTGATAAATTTTCCCATGAAAGAAATCTTCCGCCGCCGATATTTTATTTCCCTTACCTACCTTCTGGTAGGCTTTGTGGGGTTTGTTGCGTGGATGAATATCCCGCTTGAGATGGCTCCCGATTTGAGGCTACCGATGGTTACGGTTCATTTCAACTGGGGCAGCACCTCGCCCGAGGTGATGGAAAAGGAGGTTACCCGCCAGGTGGAGCAGGCGGCGACACGGCTTCGCAATATCGAAAAGATCCGTTCCGTATCACAGGAGGGGCGCTCGAGAACCACCATAACATTCGAGAAAAATGCACCCGTTGAGTACCGTATCCTTGAACTTCAGGAATACCTGGTCACTGTTCGTGAAAGCCTGCCTCCCGATGTAAATCCGCCTGTAATCAACCGTTCCATTCCGCAGGAACTGCAGGAGCAGGAGACGTTTATGGCCTACTCCATAAGTGCGGAGCGTCCAACGAGGGAATTGCTGCAATTTGCCCGGCAAAATATCCGCCTTAACCTTCTGGGTATCGAGGGGCTTGCCGATATTGAAATTTCGGGAGCCGAAGATCCTGCACTGGTAATTACCTTTAATACTTCGCTTGTCGAAAAACTGGGACTCGATACACGCGCCATCCTGGTGGATGTGCGTCAGCGCCTCGACTGGCGGTCGTCCGGCTTTTCGGAATACGGAGGCAACCGGGTAAGCATGCTGATACCGCCACAGTTTGAGTCTGTCGAAGAAGTGGGCGAAATGAAAGTGAAAATCCCTGACAGCCCGCGCCAGGTGAAGCTGAATGAAATTGCGAATGTTTCGATCGAAGACTACCCGGTTAAATCGATTAAACGCCTTAACGGCAAGCCGGCCTTAAGCATGACTTTTCTGCGCGAAAGCGGGTCGGATGCCATGAAACTTGCCGAACGGGTGCGTATGGAGATGGGACAAATTGCAGAAACACTGCCGGCTGATATTACCCTTCAGCTTGAGCGCGATTCAACCGAGGACCTGAGGTTGCAATTCAGCGATCTTCAGTACCAGTCAATGCTCAGCCTTCTGCTTGTATTTATTATTCTTCTGCTCTTTATCAGAAGGTTCAGGGCCCCGTTTGTTATTTTGGGAAGTATTATCCTCTCACTTCTGCTCAGCCTGGGCATTCTCTTTTTTATTGATTATACACTTAACGTAATCACGCTTGCCGGACTGACCGTCGCCCTCGGAATGATTATCGACAACGCAGTCGTTGTTTTCGAACAGCTTAACCCCGGCCTGCCGCAGGACCGGGAGGCGAGGCTGAATCACATCAAAAACGAACTGCCCTATACCTTTGTGCCGGTGCTGGGCAGTACACTTACCACTGTCGGTATTTTCGTACCCCTTTTTTTTGCTATGGAAGAACTGCAGATGTTCCTGGTTCCGCTGGCCGTTGCGCTTACTTCAACACTTGTTGCATCCGTTTTTATTGCCCTTAGCTGGATTCCCTACTCCCTTGTTTGGCTGGTCAACCCTGAAAAGGAGCGCAAGAGCCTTTCACTCAAAAAGAAACTGAGCCGCTTTCTCAACAGGGCCATGGTAAGGACATTTTACTGGCGCCATAAACTGCGATGGGCTTTATACATCGGGCTTGTCGCCCTGATGGGGATTCCGTTTTTTGCTATTGAAGAGCCCGACTGGGAAGAGACTTCCTGGCCGGAGTTTACAAGGCACTACTTTGACAACCGCAGTTCTATCGATCCTGTAATCGGCGGGCTCAGCTACAAGTTTTTTAATGAAACCTACTTCGGAAGCCCGTGGGGACGGAGGTCGGGCGAACGCATCTATATCAATATCCGGACTCCGCAGGGCTCTCCGATTACCGAGATTGACAAGATGGCGAAAAATTTCGAAGAAATCGCACTGCCTTACAGCGAGGTTTTTAAATATTACGAAACAAACATATCGGAATATTCGGGAGCGAGGCTGCAGTTTCATATCAAGGATGAATATCTCTATAAAAATGATCCTTATACCTATTATGCGGAAGCACAATACCTGGCGGCACGAACCGGTAATTCGGGAATCTCTGTGAGCGGGCTGGGTGATGGATTCAGCACAGGTTTCGGATCCTATTCCTCCGGCCAGCGCATCTCACTCAGGGGCTTTTCGTATGATGAATTGCTTGAACTGGCCGAGGATATCGCCGCTCGCATGAAGCGGAACCCCCGTGTGAAAGAAGTGGATATACATTCGGTGGGTTATGGCAGTAACGACCTTTTTCAGTATGTCCTGAACCTGGATGATGAACGGATTATGGAAAAAGACCTGAACAGGAGAGCCATTCTGGATGCCATCCAGCTCGATGTGAACCCGGTAAATACATTTGGCAGGGTTGAGATGGAAGGCCAGCGCGTTTACCTGGTCGGGCAAAATCAGATGTTAAGCCGTTATGAAGAGGAAATTCTAAACCGGAATCGCAGCACGGGTAATGTTACATTTACACTCGACGAAATTGCCGACCTGAAAAAAGAACCGACCCTGAATGAAATCATCCGCGAGGACCAGTCATACCAGCGTACGGTTACGGTTGATTTTCTCGGCCCGCCGCGGCTTGCCAAAAGTTATATAGAGTCGGTTCTCGAAGAAGTGCCGGTGCCGGTGGGAGCTTCCATAAAATACGGCAGCGGATTTTTTTCGTGGGGCCAGGATGATAAGGTGCAAAACTACCTCTTGCTGCTTTTTATGACGGTGGTGAGTGTCTGGATGATTGTTTCGGCTTTGCTTGAAAGCTGGTTTGACTCCGTTATTGTGATACTGGCTGTTCCTTTAAGCCTGGTGGGCGTGATGGCGGGATCCCTGTATCACGACCTGGCGTTCGACCAGGGAGCCATTGCCGGCACACTGCTGGCAGTGGGAGTGGTTGTAAACAACTCGATACTGTTGATTCATGAAAAACAGAGAACCCGGTCGTTGGGCATTCATGGCATCCGTAGCTGGGTAAAAGTGTACAGGAACAAGATGCGGGCAGTCATGATTACATCACTGACCACCATGGGCGGCTTGCTGCCCATGATCCTGATTGGCAGCAGTGAATTCTGGAACGACATGGCAACGGTTGTGTTATGGGGTCTTGGTGCCAGCCTGACACTTCTGCTTATTTTGATGGGTATCTGGGAAAAAACTGACAAACCCTGAACCAATTAATTTTATATGTACATTTAACTGGCTGTAAATTGTCTGATACCTGCATTAAGGAGTGTAGTTGCTCTCATTGGCAAATGAATAAATGTGAGGAACCAAAACGTTTTACTAAACGTTGTATCCGTTCAACATACAACTAAAAATAATTTTTTTGATCTTCGTAACCAGAAAAGCACACTTCAATGCGGCGCACAGGCTGCACAACCCTGAAAAATCCGATGAATGGAACCGGGAGCAGTATGGCAAATGTAATCATCCCAATTGGCACGGCCATAATTACGTACTTGAGGTGACGTTGGCGGGTGAACCCGATCCTGAAACAGGATATGTGATTGATCTCGGAGATTTAAAAAATATTATCCGTGAAAAAATCACCGGTCCCTGTGATCACCGGAACCTGAATACGGATGTGCCGTTTCTCAAGGGAAAAATCACCTCAACAGAAAACCTGGTAAGAGAATTTTATTTTCAATTAAAAGATGACGTTGAAAAGGCGGCAAGTGCCGGGTCGGTATTGTATTCGGTAAAACTTTTCGAAACCGAACGAAATTCGGCAGAATTTTGTCCTTATCGCCGTACCAGTTAACAATCCGAAATCAACAATGATTAAAACAAATTTAAAACGGGAGTACGACTCCAAATTTTCAGTTACCAGGCAGTACAAGGAATCACTGCCTGATTTGCAAAATGGCCCGGCTTCATTGATTGAAGGTGCAAATGTGCCCATTCAACAGGTTGGGATTTCCAATTTCAGAATTCCGCTTAAATATGCGCGGCCTGACGGCGACCCAGTTAC
>CAYPZI010000097.1:0-11027 GCA_964415185.1 uncultured Balneolaceae bacterium
ATATAGGTGCGGATCAGGTTTCTGACTTTATCTAATGCATCATAAGTAAAACGTTCATTTTGTCTTTCAGCATGATCGATTAAATGTCCGGTAAAGAGTAACACTGAACTCATGAAGCAGGTTTTAAATAAAGTATTGAATTTACTTAATGTATAAATATATTTTGTTATGAGTAAATTAAAGCTGGTATTAACCTTCCATTTATGAGTTTATGGACACAGATTAATTTTTAAACATGAATGAAAATGTTTTACCATAGCTATTCGTGAAATCACAACTCTTATTGAAGTTGACATAGAGGTGGTTAGTACAATGCCTTTTTTATCAACATTTCAGCATGTTCAGAAAGAGATAATTTTAAAGCCCTATCCCTTCCGTCCGCCGACATTTTCCGGAGTGTTTTTTTTAAAATCCTGATGAGTTTTTCATCTTCATGTTTTTGGGCAAAATCCTCAAAATACCATCTCAAAAAAACCAGGCAGATCACATCTTCCAGGATTTGTACTTCGTGATCCGTTTTAATGCCTTTTTTCATTATCAGTTTTTGAATACGCTTTATTGTTTCATCATCATAACCCGTTTCTTCCAAAATCTCTCCTGCACGCCGGGCGTGGTAGTCTTTAAGATCATTGCGCCATTTTAAATAAACCTTGCGGCCGGAAGGGTAATCGCTTCGAGGTATCACCCAGCGTTCAATATGCTGGCACCGGGCGGCAAGCTGCAGCTCTTCGGAAGCGTCCGGATAATATTTGTTCAGGGTTTCGGTCATGCGTTGGGCATAAAGCAACTCTTTGGGATCCCCGGTGCCATTCACCACCTCTTTGTTAGGATCCTTGCTATTTGCTTCATCAAACGCTTCTATGGCTTTTTGAAATTTGTTCATAAAGTTTTTGTTGTTTATTGAAGTGTTGGCTCAAAATAATTTAATCAAAAATAGAGCTGATTTATTTTGCCACGAAGACTCGAGGCCACGAAGTTACACGAAGGTTTTTTTGTAATTGCATTTTTCATAAAAAAACCTAAAATCAATCCAATTTCCTGAACACTTCCACGGCATGATCATCAAGAATGTATACATTATCAAGCTGTTCAATATTCATAACCGGTACTTCGCCGATTTTTTTGTGAGTTGATAAGTCTACCATCAAAACACGGTTCAGATGATAACCACCGGTGGCTATTACTTTCATGTACCGTTTTCTTGTTGCCGATAAGCCGATGTAGGCAATGTCCTGCTTCTCATCGAAATCAAGTCCTCGTCCAAAGCCGCCATTTTGAATGGTATCCACAAGCTGCCAGTTTTTGTCGTAGATTTTCGTGGTAAAATCGCCGCTGTCCTGGATCCAGTAACAGCCTGCGATTTTGCGAACGGTATGCGGGCTCTGTAATTTAAGCGGGATGATATCCTCCGTATCAAGATTGATCACGCCGCCGTCACCCTGGCTTTTTACAAGCATTTCAAACAAAATCCTGTAGTATTGCCAGCCGCTGATATGGTGAATCAGTACACAGAGGTTACCATTGTAGTCCCGGAAAACCTGGTTACAGTGAAATCTGTCTTTTACTTTTTCTGCATCAGTATTGCCGGTTTCATCTGCTTTTCTGAACTTATCCAACGAAATTCTGCGTATGATTTTTTCGTCTTCCGTATCAAATTCGATAATTTCATCATATTCCGTATTGGATATCCAGAGATGGCCATCAATGAAATGAATGTCGTGAATGTCATTGATTCGCGGGATATCCAGGGTTTTCCATTCTCCCGTACCGGGATACAGTTTTCTGAGCTCGTCATTTACGGATACGATCAGGTACCTGAACTCCTGATCCGGCCAAGCCATGGAACTGACTCCCGCCTTGCCCCAGCGGTTAAAAAAACCGACAGGCTCACATCGTCCGTCTTTATAGAGTATTTGTACAGGCCTGATATCATCCCGGGTAAGTTTCCGGTCTTTCGGGTTATGATTTTGGGAACCCAGAATTAACAAATTGTGCTTCAACCCGGTAGATGCTCCCGATTTATTCATAATTTAAAGATAATATCTTTTAAAAATCACAGGTGGTATTTTTTTGAGATGCGGCTTATCATTCAAAAGCCTATTTTCAAGCCGATGTATAGCAAATATAAACCATTTATTTTCCTGTTGTTTGCAATTCTGACTGTAAATGAGTCAATCCGGGCACAAGCTCCGGGCTCATGGATTGCCAACACATCATTTAATAACATCAACTCGCTTGCTGAAGCAGATGATGGCTCGGTTTGGGCCGCCACAACCGGCGGGTTGATGGAGTTTAAAGATGGCGAAATCACAAGCACCCTGACAACCGTTGACGGCATGCATCGCCTGGATCCCGGGGCCGTCATACTTGATCCCGCAGGTTTCAGGCTTTTCCTGGGTTATGCGGATGGTATGATCGATATTTTGAACCTTGAAAACGGGTCTGTGAGGAGGCTTGAAGATATATTCAGGGCGGGCAATTTTTCAGCAAGGGCCATCAATCAATTCCGGATCCGCGACAACCGCTTGTTTGTGGCCACCGACTTCGGCATTGTGGTTTATAACCTGGAAACATTGCTGGTACTCGATACATTTTCAAAACTGGGAAGTTTTAACAGGGCCATCAACATCAATGCCATTACTTTTGTGAATAACAACCTTTGGGCAGCCACCCAGCAGGGTGTGGCCACGGGGCCGCTGAATGCCAACCTTGCCATCGACAGCAACTGGAGTAATTTTGATGAGAATAACGGCTTTGTCAGTATTCCTGTCCGCGCAATTGAAAGCCTGAACGGCCGGATATTTGCGTCCGTTTCGGACAGGAATTTCGAATTCAACGGCTTTGAGTGGACCGAGAGCACCCTCTTTACGGGGAACCCCGTTCTTTCCTATTCTATAAATGATGAAAACGGCCTGTTGACAGGAGTTCAGGATCAAAGCGTCACGGTGGTTGACAGTGACTTTAACCGGAACTTCATTTCAGTCCCTTCCCGGCGGCTGGTGGCAGCTATCAGCCTTGGCAGTGCATCATCACCCCGGATCATTGCGGGATCGGAAATTGACGGGCTGGCTGTTTTCAATTCCGGTGACAATAACTTTGAATTTTTTACACCGCCCGGCCCGAGTGTGAACCTGCTCGATGGCCTGCAGTTCGACGGTAATACACTCATCAGCGGCACTTCAAGATTTTCCGACAGAAACAGGGTGATTGACAATACCAAAGGGTATTTCATCCGGAGAGACGGAGAATGGAATACATTTAGTAACAATACCAACAACATACTTTCACAGAACGGGTTCGATCTCGTTTTTACAACTGCCGTTACCGATTCCTTTTATTATTTCGGAAGCTGGGGCCAGGGTATTGTACGCCACGGTAAAGAAACCGATGAAATCAGGATTTTCGATAACAGCAATTCCACACTTGAAGGCTGGGTACTGGATGACCCCGGTTTTCCCGTAATTTCCGGGCTGGATACGGATTCAGAAGGACGCGTGTGGGCCGTAAGCCGGTTCGGTTCAACTCCTTTGTACAACCAGATGCCCGGGGAAGATGACTGGAACAACTTTTCTCCCCTGAACAATATTCCGAATTCGGATTTGTATGTCGGACTGTTTGTCGATTCGAGAAACTGGAAGTGGGTTACCCTTCAAAACAACCGGAGAATAGGTAGGGGGCTTGCGGTTATCGAAACCGGCGATCCGGCTGATCCATCGGAACAAAGAGGGATTCAGTTAACTTCAGATTTTAATAATGGCAATCTGCCGGATGAACAGGTTACGGCTATTATTGAAGACCTGAACGGTGAGATCTGGATCGGAACCGAGCGAGGCATTGCCAAATTCATCGTTCCCGAATTTATCCTGGATGGAGGCCCTAACGACATCCGTGCACAATGGCTGATCAATGCGGATACCAGTGCTGCTTCACCTTTCCTGCTGCGGGATATCCAGGTTACGGCAATGGCGGTAAACGGGGCAAATCAAAAATGGATCGGGACTTCAAACGAAGGCATCTTCTTATTAAATGAAGAAGGGAATACCATTTTGAATCAATTTACAACAACTAACAGCCCGTTATTATCCAATTCCATTCAATCACTGGCAGTTAATCCTGATACCGGAGAGCTTTTTATTTCCACGGATGTAGGCCTGATTGTATTTCGGGATATTGCCAAACCGGCCGTGGTGTCGATGGATAAACTCAAGGTTTTTCCAAATCCTTTTGTCTACGACCGGCATGACAGGATATTCATTGAAGGGTTATCGCAGGAGACCCGTGTAAGAATTTTGGGGGCAAATGGTGAGCTGATTCAGACCATCGAAGCCAATGGAGGGCGGACCGAATGGAACGGCCGGGATTTCAGGGGGAATCGGGTGGGTTCCGGCGTTTATATTGTGCTCGCGATTGATGAAGAAAACCGTGAGAGGGGTTCCGGGAAAGTCGTAATTATCCGGTAGATATGAATAAAAGTGAACAGCCTATTCTTTCTGTCATCATAGTCAATTATAATGTAAAGGAGTTTTTGGCAAATTGTCTCCAATCGGTGAAAGTGGCCTCAAAAGGCCTGGATACCGAATGCATAGTGGTTGACAATGCATCGACGGATGGGTCTGAAACGTTTTTGAAATCAAGGTTTCCGGGTGTCAGGTATATTTTCAATGAAGAGAATCTCGGTTTCGGCAAAGCCAATAACCAGGCGATTCGCGAAGCCAAGGGGAAATATATGCTTTTGCTTAATCCCGATACTATTTTGAGTGAGGATACCCTCAGGATTTTAATCCGCCACATGGAAAACAACCCGAAATGTGGTGCATGTGGGTGCAAAATTGTAAATCCGGACGGTTCGTATGCCCCGGAATCACGCAGAACGGTTCCGACAATTTCAACTGCGCTTTTCAAGGCTATGGGACTCAATACGCTGTTTCCGGAGAGCCGTTTATTTGGCAGGTACTATGAAAGCTGGAAGGATGAGAATGAGCCGGGAGAAATTGAAGTTCTATCAGGTTCCTTTATGTTTTTTCGAGGCAGTGCCATTAAAGAAGCCGGGGGATTCGATGAACGGTTTTTTATGTATGCGGAAGATATCGATCTCTGTTACAGGGTCAGGAAAAATGACTGGCGAATCGATTATGTGCCTGAAACTTCTATTATCCACTACAAGGGAGAGAGTTCGAAGCAGAATAATATGCAGTATGTGCGTCATTTTAACCGTTCTCTCTACCTTTTCTTTGAAAAACATTATTCATCCAGGTATTCTTCTTTTTTCAGACTCCTGGTTTTTATGGCAATTTTTTTCAGGTCAATGATCTCTATGGTTGCTGTCTTTACAAAAAAACACCGTTTTGTGATTTACGATCTTCTTTTACTGAACCTGGCGCTGCTCATCAGCTATGCGGCGAGGTTTAATTTTGATCCGGTTGAAATTTCAAACCGTGTGCGCTTTGAGTTCCTTTCGTTAAATTTGATTTTGAGTGTACTCTATCTTGTGTACGGACAGATATTCGGCATTATCAACAAGCACAGATATTCCGTAATCGGAAGCCTGAAAGCGGTAGTGATGAGTTTTGCAACTCTTGCCCTCATTGCCTTTTTTGCACGCGGACTGGCTTTTTCGCGGATTATTTTTGCTGTGAGCGGGTTTTTGGGATTTTTATCGGTTGCTTTTCTGAGAATACTGAGGCTGAATATTTCCAGGGATTCGGTTTCGGCCAGGGGACGTTTTAATACACCGGGAATTTTGATTGCAGGCGTAAATGAAAAGACTCCGGACCTGGTAAAAAAAATTCTGAGTGATGCCGGAAAACAAAAGAAGATACTTGGCATTATTCACCAGGAAAAATGGAACGGCAAAACCGAAATTGAAGGTGTGGCAGTGATTGGGTCAGTCAAACAGTTACCGGAACTGATTAAGGCCACTGAAGCCGACCAGGTTTATTACCTGACCGATGCACTCTCATTTGGTGAAATTATGAGATCGCTTGAAAAAATTAAACATCTTGAAGCTGAATCGAAGATTGTCTCCTCGGATGTGAATTTTCTTCTCGGAAAAGCCAATGTTGAGTACCTCGATGATATAGCAGTAGTGGAAGCCGATATGTCGTTTTTGAATCCTGTTCAGCGTATTTTGAAAAGGGCTTTTGATATCGTGCTCAGTTTGTCCGGGGTTTTGCTGCTGACGCCTTTCGTTATTTTCGGATGGATCTTCAACAGGAATAAATCCGGTTCGATACCATGCTACGACGGCAAAAAAATGACTTCGATGACTCTTCTGAAACCGGTTCAACGCTATAAATGGATAAACCGGTGGCTATGTTTATTGCAAGTGCTTTCCGGCAAAATCAGTTTTACGGGTTCGGATATAAACAAGGTTGAGAGTAACGGCCAAAGTTACAAATTCAAAAGCGGGCTTACAGGGTATTGGCAACTGAATAAAAACGGAAATCAACGGGCTGATAACCGACAGAGGTTCGATCTGTATTACCTGCAGAATTATTCGGTTTGGTTTGATGTGGATATTCTGATTAAATCCTTTTTGAAAGGCTCGGTTCTGGATCAATTCCCGGGATCAAAAAAAACTGATTCAATTTGATTATTTAATTCGTGCCCTTTGTATTTGCCACGAAGCCGCGAAAGCCCGAAAGTTCACGAAGGGTGGTTGCCATTATTCTGATGAGATCCTTCATCTGCGCAATTCAGCACATAACTCCGCGTAAATCAGCGAGAACGAAAACGGCGGTGCTGGGTTCTGGCTGAGTTGCGGGGATGAGCCGCCCATTATTAAAGTGACGCCTGTCATCAGTCAGGAGACGGACGCGGTCCCGACTAAGGGAGTTCCGACAGCCTGTAACCATCAATTGGGTCACGATTCATTCCTGTTGGGAAGGGATCCCCCCTTATGGCTGGTACTCATAAAAATTTGTGCTAACTTGTCCGACTCCCGGCGTAACCCGTGATTCCAGGTTTATTGTTTCACGCGAAGCGCAAAGCCCCGTGAAGGCCGCGGGTTTTGATCCATTTCCGGCTACCTACTACGTACTATATAATCCCTACTTTTTTTACAAATCTGTGCAATCCGATAAATCAGTCGAATCCGCGATTCAAAACGTGGCAATATCCCGGACGCGACGGGGTGCAAACCCTCCGAAACTTCAGTGTAGGAGGGGTCCTGCTTCAAAAAAAATCCGTGTAATCCGGTTAATCAGTCAAATCCGCGATTCAACAGACTGCGACATCTGATCATACCACCCCGAAAAAGTGGAATTCTGAATACGGTTTCTGATCTGATCCATGAGCCAGAGATAAAAAGTAAGATTGTGAAGGGATGAGAGCACAAGGCCCAAAATCTCATTGCTGCGAAACAGGTGATGTATGTAGCTCATGGAATAGTTGGTGCAAAGATCAGACGGAAAGTCCTCATCCAGCGGCCGGTGATGGTTTTTCCACTTGGCATTGCGGATATTGATGGTACCGTTTCGTGTAAAAATCATGCCGTTGCGGGCATTCCGGGTCGGCATTACACAATCGAACATATCGATTCCCCTGGCCACACACTGCAGCAGGTTGGCGGGAGTGCCGACCCCCATCAGGTAGCGGGGTTTATCTTCAGGTAAAAAATCCGTATTCAGGCCGGTGATTTCGTACATCAGCTCAGTGGGTTCGCCTACACTCAGTCCGCCGATTGCAATCCCTTCGAAATCAAGAGAAGCAATAAAATCGGAAGATTCCTTCCTGAGATCGTGATATGTGCCACCCTGCACAATGCCGAATTGAAGCTGCCTGTGAGTGTAATGAGAATTTGAATTCAAAAACGCCTTGCGTCCCCGTTCTGCCCAGCGATGAGTAAGGTGCATTGAGTTTTTTACATATTCATAATCGGCGGGATAGGGCGGACACTCGTCGAGAATCATCATGATATCGGAACCGAGTATTCTTTGAATCTCAACAACATTTTCCGGGGTAAACAGGTGTTCGGAGCCGTCAAGATGGCTTTTAAATTGTGCTCCTTCTTCATGTAATTCGCGGTTATCGGCCAGCGAGAAAATCTGGTAACCGCCTGAATCGGTCAGGATCGGCTTTTCCCAGTTCATAAACTTGTGGAGCCCGCCGGCCGCTTTCATAATATCCATCCCCGGCCTCAGGTAGAGGTGATAGGTGTTTCCGAGGATGATTTGAGCCCGGATCTTTTCAACCAGTTCATCCTGTTTTACTGCTTTCACGGTTCCTGCCGTACCGACAGGCATGAATATAGGCGTTTGGATTTTGCCATGATCTGTCTCCAGCACACCAAGGCGGGCTTTGCTGCCGTCTGTGTTTTTTAAAAGTTTGAACAAGAATCAGTAAGATTTTTTAAAAATTATTTCAGGATTATAAAAATCGTTATTTTCCCGCTTCATTAACAATGATTTCTTTTGGTTTGATACGTTTTAAGCGATTTCGGGAAACCATATTTACTTTTTTACTGGATGCACTGATCCTGTGTCTTGCCTGGTTTCTGTTTTATACAACTGAAACGGAGCTTTTGAACCGTTTTATTGAGAGCAGTGAATTCACCTTTCTGACGCTGGGTGCGTTGCATGTTACTTTCTGGCTGATTGTAAATGCCGGAATGGGGCTTTACAAGAAACTATACCTGATATCAAGGTTTGATGAATTTCTGAAAGTGGTAAAGGCAACTGTTACAGGTACACTAATTTTCTATTTTATCTCAACGATTGATGCCCGGCTTGATTTCCAGGATGCAATAAGTACTACGGCTCTCTACTTCTTTTATGTCGGATTTTGCATGTCGGTAAACCGTTTTGTTATCCGTTCGGTGCAAAGAATGTATGCAATGAGGGGAAAGGGGCTTCACAGGGCTGTAATTGTCGGCACAGGCAAGTCGGCCAAAACAGCGTACGAAGACCTGAACAGAAATAAAACTCTGGGTATGCAGGTGCTCGGGTTTGTTCATTTGAATGGTGAGGATACAGGCAATCAAATTGACGTAGACGAGAGCGAAGTTTTAGGAGATCTTTCGCAAATCAGGGAAATCATCAAAACACTTGAAATTCAGGAAGTGATTGTTGCCCTTGAACCGGAAAGGAGAGAAGATCTGGTAAAAGTGATCAGTGAAGCGGATTTGCCTGATATCAGCCTGAAACTGCTCCCCGATTTCTTTCAGCTTGTAAACGGGCTAAACAAAACCAACCAGATTTTCGGCTTGCCCCTGATTGATGTTTCTCCGAGCCCCTTGTCTCTGCATGAAAAATTTCTGAAAAGAGTTATCGATATTTTTGTTTCGTTGTTGGTACTGATTTTGACGGCTCCCCTGATGGTGGCAATAGCTGTAGCTATAAAATTCACTTCCGAAGGCCCTGCCATTTATAAGCAGAGAAGAGTTGGAAGAAACGGCAGGACCTTTACGATGTTAAAATTCAGAACAATGATAAATAATGCGGAGTCTGTCAGCGGCCCCACATGGGCCAGGGACGATGATCCCCGGATCACTAAAGTCGGGCAATGGCTGCGCAAACTGAGGCTGGATGAATTGCCCCAGTTCTTCAATGTATTAAAAGGGGACATGAGCCTTGTAGGGCCAAGGCCTGAGAGGCCCCATTTTGTGGAACAATTTAAAAACCAGATTCCGCTTTACACCAGGCGCCTGAGGGTCAAGCCCGGAATTACCGGCTGGGCTCAGGTAAAATGGAAATACGATTCGTCCCTCGATGATGTGAAAGAAAAGACGAAATACGATCTTTTTTATGTTGAGAATATGTCGCTCAGAATGGATTTCAAGATTTTGTTTAATACGGTTTTTACTGTGATCAGGGCAAAGGGGAAGTAAGATGCCAATGAAGACACTGGTAATTATACCAACTTACAACGAAGCTCATAATATCGGTAAAATGATCGAATCGATCCTGAATTTGCCGGTTCAGGTTGATCTTTTGGTGATCGACGATCATTCGCCCGATGGTACTGCAGAAGTTGCCAGGGAGAAGCAGGATAAATACGGCGGACGGGTACAGATCCTGGAAAGAGAAGGCAAGCTCGGCCTGGGCACGGCTTATGTCCGCGGCTTCCGGTATGCTATAGAACAGGGTTATAACTACGTCTGCGAAATGGATGCCGATTTTTCCCACAATCCGGAGGATTTGCCACGGCTTATAAATTGTGTGGAATCGGGAAAGGCGGATGTTGCTATCGGTTCCAGGTATTCGAATGGAATAAGCATCGTCAACTGGCCGCTGAGCCGGCTGATACTCTCTTATGCTGCTAACTTATACGCACGCTTTATCACAGGTTTGCCGATAAAAGATACTACGGCAGGATTTAAATGTATACGGATCGAGGTGCTTAAAAAAATCGGAATCGATAAAATCAGGTCTAACGGCTATGCCTTTCAGATTGAAATACATTTTCGTGCATGGAAAGCCGGCTTCAAATTGAAAGAGGTTTCGATCATTTTCAGGGAGAGGGAAGAGGGAGAATCAAAAATGAGCAAATCCATTGTACGGGAAGCAATCTGGCGAGTTTGGGCACTTAAAATCCGGAGCTTGACGGGCAGGTTGTGATTTATATGTAGCAAAATTTTCTAAACAAGATAATAGTAAAGATGTAAAATTAGGGTTAATTAGATATCAGATTAAAATTTAAACCTGTTGATATTAGAATAATTCCTTACGGTTTGGTGTTTCTGCTGCCGGGCGACAAATGTATAATTCAAGCAAAAACATGGAACCGGGCAGCAGCAAACACTGGTTATGGCTCGAAAACTTTAATTTAATAAAGAATCAAATCTGATTAAGTTTTTCAAATAATAATTAAATAATTGTTTACGTTGAGGATTAATATAAAGAAAAAAAAATATGGAGATAAGATTATGGCAAATGCAAAAGCTGAAGTTCAAGTTCTGAAGAGTTACACATCAAACACACAGGTTGGCTTTAGATATCCCGGATCAGGACCTAATAACCATGTTACAAATATTACCTTCAATTCATCACAAAGTCCAAGTGTGATGGCTACCGTGATAGTGAATGGTA
>CAYPZI010000098.1:0-11024 GCA_964415185.1 uncultured Balneolaceae bacterium
GGCTGAACAGGGAAGCCGAAAAAAAACTGTCCCGGTATCGGCATGTAACAAAGCAGTTGCCGGAGGCGTGGTATAAGATGATCCTGTCTCAATATATTGCTCACAGGGTGTTCCGGGAAGGAGGATTGATCAAAAAGTACATAAATCATTCCGGCCTGAGCCACCTTACGGAGCAGGAGATGGATTTTCTTGAGTTTCAAAAACAGCATCCCTGGCGGTTCAGTTTTGCGGAAATTACCGGCCGTCCGGAGCGGGATTTTTTTGAGATGCACGATGTGTTTACGGACGAACCCTATCTCATCTATTCGCCCGGCATGTCGGATATTAAACTGGCGCAAAACCCTTTGCTCTGGTTCAACCTTCTCGCGTACAACGGAGAGTGTTTTCAAACATACGGGCCCATCACCGGTTACCCGGCTTTTGAACCGGAAGATATTATGTTCTTTGCTACAGAACTGAACCGCGGGCATTGGTTTGAAAACGACAGCGAACTGATGGAAAACGTGGAACAGAACCCGGTTCCGTACATGCTTTTGTATTCCGGGTCAACATCACCGCTAACGTTTCATAAAGATGACCAGATCGTTCATGTGCTGGCTGAATATATTGACGATTCTTTTGATACGGATGTGTTCGGCAGTAAGTTTACCAAAGAATACAGCCAGAAGGTGTATAAGCTCTCACCGGCCGGGTGGGACAAGTTCCCGCACTATTCCTCAGTCTATTATGATGAAAAAGAAGAGTTGCTGACGCTATATTCCATGACAGACCGCGGCTTCCGGGAGCTGGTTGACCGGCTGAACGACTGCGGCTACAGTCTCTCTTATGAACCGGATGTCCGGGTAAATATGTTGATGGTTGAAACGGCAAAAGATATTCTGGAAAAAGAAATCGAGATAAACGAATATGAAAAGCTATTCAGCATTAACAAGCAGAAAAGTGACAGTGAACCGATGAAAAACATAAATGCCATGCTTGCCGAATTGGTTCCATATATCAATGCGGGGAAAAAACCGGACCTGGAAGCACTGGCCTCCCGGTATGGCGTGGAACCCGAAACGGTAAGAGAGATCTATAAACAGGTAAGCGGAAAGATAGGGGGCTAAAAGTAGTAACATGTCTGCAACCGAAACATTTGTCAATCTTTCCAAATATCCTGATCCCGATTCCGACGAGTTTTTCTCTCTTTCATTAGATGAGCAAATCAGACTTGAGGATTACCATGCTTTTACCCGGGAAGCTACGGCAGTAAAACCGGGTACCAGGGTGATATCCTGCCTCTGGTGTGAGGAAGAAGATGAGCGGGGAGATCTTTGTGAAGGGCATATTGAAGTTGTAAGGATTGAACAGCCCGGCGAGATTCGATGGAAATGCCGGCGATGTGGACAACATGGAAAAATCACCGGATTTGAAAACGGGCCGGGTGACTTGAGCGATCTTACCGAAGAAGAAGCGAGTCAGATCATTGAAGATATGTATGGAACGCATGTGGATGAAGAGAGCAGGCTGGGCTTTGCAGATTTTCTTGATATTGATGGATTGATCGAAGAATTTGAAGAAGATGCAGACGCTTTTTTAAAATGGTTCATAAACCTCCCTCCGGAAGAGATCGAGAAATTTTTGGATGAAAAGGGGATCGATATCAATGAACCGGACGAGCCGTTTGAGAAACATGCAGGGGGACTGAACCCCAGCCAGCTTTATAACCTTTTGGCATGCAATTGGGAAAAAAACGATGGTCCGTTACGGTTAAACGGTAAACTGACTGCAAAGGATGTAAGTGGCTCGATTCTGTTTCATAATGCCCGAACCATGCTGCTGAAAGCGCAAGAAGAAGATGGCCTTGGCCTTACCAAAACCGGGAACCTGCAACGCAAACCCATTTCCGAGCTGATGCCGGTTTGTATCTGGCCGGAGGGCTACCTTGAAGCCGTAAAACGGTATAACAAGGTGGTAAACGAACACGATATCTGGCTGCTTCACACCACCCGTATTATGCTGGAGATTGCAGGACTTCTGCGCAAATATAAAGGTAAACTGAAGGGGGTAAAAAAGCAGGCAGGCCTGTCACTCGGTTCCCGTTCAGGGGAGCTCTATCGCTACCTTTTTATCACCTATTTCAGAAAAATGAATATCTCTTATCTGACCAATAATATCTACGATTATCCCAACGTGCAGCAAAGTATTCCCTTTGCACTTTACCGCCTGCGGCAACTGGCCGGAGACTGGGTTTCGATTAATGAAGTGACGGAGAAGATATTACTTCCACTCGCCTATGACGATATAGATATCCACACTACACTTTATTCTAAACCGGAATGGAATGTTTATAGCCTGATATTAAAACCGTTGGAACTGTTTGGCTTGATAGAAACCAGGAAAACAGACACTGAACCAAAATGGTACTACGAGCCTGACCAATGCCGCAAAACCCCGCTTTTCGACAAATTTATCTCATTCCGGTTTTGATCAGCCTTTGGAACATTTGATCAGCCATTTCCGGGTTAACAACATCCGCCTCCGTCATAAAACCACGTTGAGTCTGAAATAAAGATATCATCCCGCCCAAGTTCACCCAGGGCTTTTGCGGTTTTGTCACACACGGAAAGCGGTTGGTTTTGTTTTAATAAATGCCCTTTTTCATCATCGAAATACTCATCCTCTCCGTAGTAGATCGCTGTTTTGCCTGTAAAAATACAGGGGCCGTCTTCAGGCATCGGGTCTTTTATTGCACAAACTTCAACACTTTCAATAAAGAGTAATTCACCGGTATCGTAATGAGCAGGATCCAGAACCCGGTACGGGCGACGAGCTCTCACTTCAATCGTTCCAAATCCAATGCCGGCTAATAATTCCAGGTATTCACTCAGAGAGATTGCACCACTCAGGCACATCGCCCTTAATTTTTCATCGTTTCGAAGGTGATCGGGTACAGCTTGTTCACAAACAGGATCGGAAAGAACCAGCCGGCCGCGGGGCTTTAATACGCGATACATTTCCTGAAGAGCCTGTTTCAGTTCATTTTGTTTGAAAATGTTAAAGAGGCAATTTTGAGCTGCCACATCAATGGATTGATTTTCAATTGGCAGGGTAAGGGCATCACCTTTTATCAAATGAACGTATTCCGATGAAAACCAATCATTGCATTTTTCTGCCTCAAGCAGATTATTACGGCAGCTCTCAAGCATTTCATCGACCCTATCAATTCCTGTTATTGCGTTTTTTCGCCGTGAAAAATAGGCAAACTGGAGTAACTCCATCCCGCCTCCGGCGCCTACATATAACACGTCCGGATCGTTGGAAAGATCACGCGGATGAACCGTGCTGCCACAGCCGTAATTCATTCTTTGCATTTGAACGGGAATCGTCAGTCCGGGTAGTTCCCATATGGGTGTTGTGGTGCAACAAAGGCCCTCATCGGGTGTCAGGGCTGCCGACCTGTAGAAATTCTCTGATGTTTCAAGGTACGATTCCCGTTTTATCTGTATGTTTTCTTGTGCAATTTTCATTTTCGATAGTTTTTATTGGTTTAATCGTTAACCAGGGCACCCTGGCAACTTGATCCTGCTCCGGCGGTACAACCGTAGCAGTGTTGTCCGGTAACAATCACCCGGTTCATAAGGTCTTTATAACTGAATTCGCTAATATGTTGTGGTGCCTGGCCGGAGACTTTTAACTGAAGCATTTGGTTAAAATCACAATCGTACAGATATCCGTCCCAGCTTACCGAGACCGTATTTCTGCACATTACTCCTTCGGCGGCTGCAGGGTTAAAGGCTACAGCCAGCTTCTCCATGTACTCTTCATAACGTCCGGTAGCCAAAAGCAGGTCCAGAAACCGGCTGATGGGCAAATTCGTGATGGTATATAAATTGTGAAACTCAACATCGTACCTGTCCTTAAGGATGTGTTTATAATCCTGTTCAAGGCTTTTTTGCGGAGGAGGCAGACTGGGCCCGCCCGGGTTATAAACGAGATGCAATTGCAGGGCAGAGCCATCTTTACCATATCCAAGAGAATTCAGTACCTGCAGAGATTCGATGGATTTTTCGAAAACTCCCTTTCCTCTTTGTGAATCCGTATTTTCTTCCGTGTAACAGGGAAGGGATGCAATTACCTGTACCCCGTTTTCTTTGAAGAAAGATGGATAGGTGCGAAATTTTTGATTTGAAACAAGAATGGTAAGGTTGCTTCTGACGATGATATCGACATTCCGTTTTCTTATCTCCGAAACAAACCATTTGAAATTCGGGTTTAATTCAGGGGCTCCGCCGGTTAGATCAACCGTATTTACTTTTGACTGATCTATTGCATCCAGACAGAGCTGCATGGTTTCTTTAGTCATGATCTCCTTTCGGTCAGGGCCTGCATCTACATGACAGTGTTCACAGGTTAGATCACACATATAACCTACATTGACCTGAAGAATTTCAATCTCAGTCGGTTTAAAGGGAACCATGTTCGATTCTCTCAATTTATCATAAAAGCATGGAGCCGGAGTTTCAGTTGTTTCAAGCGTTCGAACCTGCTCTTCTGCAACGGATAAATGACTACGTCTCCTTTTGAGGGTTTTCAATTTTACTGACATTCTGTGATACTCAATTTCAATTTTGATTAAAAAAAACTACCGGGTTACCGGTAATCCGGATTCGATTACACTCAGTGTAATTTTGCCAGTGATAATTCAATTGGCAATCTTCAACATCTTTTGAAACAGATGCGGAGAAATGGATTTGATTTGAAGTGAAAAATCAGAGGATAGAGATTAGAGAGGAGGGCCCCGCTGATTTAAATGACTGGAAGGGAGATAACCCGAACAGGGAACAAAGTAATTGGCAAAACCTGAAAAACAGCTTGCAATCAAACTTTTAAAGAATTGATAAATACCGGGCAACTGCTTCTTAAAGGATTTACCATGAAGAAAGAGTGATAAATCTGATTCGTCATCAATATCCTGTAATTCGGGAAGAATTTCTACATGTGACTTATCCGTCTTAAAGAGCTGAAGAAGCTGGTTGAATACAGATGAAGTTTGCCATTCAATATTTGCAAATTTCTCTCTGGAAAAAAACTTTTCATTGATACCGATAAGATAGGTTCCGCCATCTTTGGCAGGGCCAAGGACAGCACCATATTTTTCAAGATTCCGGGATGCATCCTGAAGGAGTTCACTATTTAATTCGGGACAATCATTACCTACAGCGATAACATTTTCGAATCCTTTATGGTACAATTCCTGGAATGCCAGGGAAAGTTTTTCACCAAAGGTATTTCCCTCTTGATTTTCAGGCAAACAGACGTAAACGGGTATTCCGCTCTTTTCGGCTTCCTTAAATGTATGGCTAATCAGATATTGAAACGCAAGCCGGTTTTGATGTTTGCTGAATTCAGAATGGAGAAGCTTTTTTGAAGCCTCTTCTGCTGCATTCCTTGTAAATAAAAGAATTACCGTATTCGGATTCATGTTTTGAAATTATCCTTACATAAAAATGTTCATCATCCGAAGAAACTCATGAACCTGATTGAAAATAGAAGTTTTGATATGGTACACAAATCTTTTTTTCCAAGATTAATTTATAAAAATCACTATTTGCAAAGACTAAAGAATCACATCTTTGTAAAAGATGCAGGTTTAAATTTCAGATGATTACTCGTCATCCTGCATCAAGCCTTTCGCCGTTCTGTCTTCATAAGGTGGTGCCGGAGTCATTTCAATCTTGTACTCGTCCATCATATTCAGCACCTCACGCACAACCCTTTCAATCTGAGGATCGCGCCCGTTCATCAGGGCATTGGGATCATCCCAAACTTCAATATCGGGGCGAACGCCTTCGCCTTCCCAGAACCAGTGGCCGTCATTGTCGTAGAGCCTTGCACCGGGAACCGTGATTCCGCCGCCGTCAATTAGCTGATGTCCGGTGGCAGGCCCGACCAATATTCCAAGTGTACGCTCACCTACAATCGGGCCGGCTTCCAGTTCCTGGAATGCCCATGGCAGGCCGTCGCCGCCCGACCCGGCCCATCCGTTGATCAGCATTCCCTTGGGGCCGGTGTTGGAGTGGATCGGCCAGGTATGATCGCGGCCGTGACGCCAGTGCAGGTTATAGACGACCGGACGCTGAAGCAGCTCCAAAAACCGGTCGGCCAGTTGTCCGCCGCCGTTAAATCGTTCATCGATAATAAATCCTTTTTTATGTAGCTGCCCGTAATACATGCGGACCAGTTCGCGCTGCCCCTGGGCTCCGGTGTTTGACATGTAAACGTAGCCAAGCTGGCCATCCGAAAGTTCATCCACCATCTTCCTGTTGTTTTCAATCCACTCCAGGTAGCGTAATTGCGATTCTTCGCCCTGTGTCAGGGTTTTCACAATCACTTCTTTTGCATTTTCGCGGTTTCCATCCTCGCTTATCATCAGGGATACGGTTTTAGCGTCCAGCCCGTCAAATGCCGCGTACGGATCCCTTTCTGCTACTAAAGGCATGCCGTTCACCGTATGGATATAGTGTCCGGCATCAACAGAAACACCGGGCCTGTCGAAAGGTGACCGGACCTGTGTGTCCCACGAAGCGGGGCGCACAATCCTCTTAATGCGGTAGAGATCGCCATCCTGTTCCCAGTCGATTCCAAGGTAACCGGTGCCGCGCAATTCCACATCTTCGGTGTCACCCCCAAACGTGTAAGTGTGGCCAGCGCTGAGTTCGGCCTGCATGTTGGATTGAATATTGCCTATATCCCAGCGGGTTCGTGCATCTTCAATCAATGCTCCATACCGTTCTCTCAATTCATCCCAATCTACCTGCTGCATATTCGGGTCGTAGAAGAAATCCCTGTATCGCCGCCAGGTGTCGTTAAATATCTGTCGCCACTCCTCTTTCGGAACCAGGTCCATTTCCATACCGTCCGTGGGAATTGGCTCTTCAATTTTCTGGCCTGGCTGGGGCTGGATGATTCCGTAATTCCCGCGGCTGGATACCAGGATCGCTTTTCCGTCTGCTGTTTGAACGGCACTGCTTATACCTTCCATGATGGTAATCTCTTCCCGTTTCTCAAAATCATAACCCATCAGGGTTGGTGGGCCTCCGTCAGCCCCGGTATTTGGATAGCGCAGGTAGACAATTTTTCCTTCAAAAGTCATAATCGGGCCTATATTTCCGGCATCGGGAGGCAAAATTGTAATCCGGCTTTCGAATTCGTTAAAATCAATGGACATTGCAGGCGTACCCTTCTCTTCTTTTTTTTCTTCCGGTTTATCCTCTTTTTCCTCATTACTTTCTCCTTCATCATCAGTTGAAAGTGCATCATTTTTTGGGGCAAGCAGTGAAGATGTCTCTTTTGTCAGGCTCACGGATGCAATTTCCGTGCTGTTGGGATAGATCCATGTATCATCCAGTGCTGAGTATTCGGCATTGAAATTCCGGTTAGTTGTGTAGAAGAGATATTTTCCGTCCTTGCTGAATACCGGGTTGGAATCGGAATAAAATCCACTGGAAGCCTGTTTCAATTCATCATCTTCCGTATCGTATAGCATTACGGCTGAATTACTGTTTTCAAGGCCTTGTGTAAAGGCCACCCAGCGGGAGTCGTGCGACCAGCTAATCGGGTAGTTATCTTTTCCGGGATGCCCGATATGCCACACAGTATGTCCGATTTCGGTCAGCCGGCCGTTTTCAGCATCAGCAAGATAGATGGTATTGGTTTCATCGATAAAAGCAATGTGGCGGCTGTCGGGTGACCAATAGAGCGTGTACCCGTAACCCTCGCTTCTGTCTGTCAGTTTCCGGGCTTCTGATCCGCTACCGGGTTCATGCAGATAGATGTTATATTCACCGTCTATATCACTCCAGAAGGCTATTTTGGAACCATCGGGCGACCATGCCGGATTCCGGTCAAACGCCCCGCTCGATTGGGTGATATTTTCAACAAACCCTTCCTTGACGGGCAGATTAAAAAGCTCGCCTCTTGCCTCGAAAATTACCCGCTTTCCGCCGGGAGAGGCCGTCATGTTCGAAATCCGGTTAACTACTTCAACGGTGCGCGGCATTTCGTTCGACAAATCGCTGACTACCTGTATTTCAACCTGCCTGTATTCATCGGTTTCCAGATCCATCAGGTACAGGTCACCGCCCACTTCGAATACCAGTTCTTGAGGACCTGCTGAAAGATAAGAGATATCGAATTCACTGAATTGGGTTAACTGGCTGAATTCTTCTGTGTTGGTATCATAAGCCCACACATTTAACCGGAATTCTTCGCCACGGTCAGATAGAAAATAAATCGTATCGCCTGCCCATGCGGGTTTGCCGTCATTGATTTCGTTTTCGGTTATTTTCCGTGCGGATTCATTATCCATATCAAAAATAATAAGCTCGGAAGCCAAGCCACCCTTGTATCGTTTAAAGGGATAGTTTTCGGTAATTTTTGTGATGTAGACCAGTTGGGATCCGTCGGGAGAAAAACTGGCCAGTTCGCCATAGGGAATGGCAAGGGGCTCGGGCATGCCGCCGTCTTTGTCAACCATGTAAAACTTATTGGAGGATCGCTGGCCCATCTCTCTTCTGGATGCAAACAGCAAGTGGCTGCCGTCGGGGTGCCAGTCGATTAGCCGGTCGCTGAATGATGGGTATGTAATGCGCTGCGGAATGCCGCCTTCAACGGGGATTATATAAACGTCACTGTTCCCATTGTAGCTTGCCGTATAGGCGATATGGGTCCCATCGGGCGAAAATTTCGGCCAGGATTCCTCGCCTTGCGAAGAAGTAAGCCGGACGGCCTGTCCGCCTTCTTTCGGCGAAAGCCAGATATCGCCTCCATAAACAAATGCAATTTGATCGGACGAGACATCCATGTATTGCATCAGTTTGGCACTAATCTGGGTGTAGGCGGTTTGGGTTAGGCCAAGGGTGAATAAAAGAATGGTTAGTGTGATTGCTGTTCTCATGGTTTGTTATCTTTTGTTTTTTAAGTAAATCCGGATATGCAAGAATCCCTGTATTTACTGAATTAATGAAATTTTATTCTTGGATACAAGCCGGAGAGAGCTTAATAAACATTTTTACAGGAAGAAGAATCAGCGGGCAATGGTCTCCCGCGGATCACGGGGATTGCGCAGATCTGTGTGTTGTGGATGATGGTTTTGGGTGAGCAGTATTTGCAAACAGAAAAAAATCTGCGTGATTAGCGAAATCAGCGGGCTATAATCTCCCGCGGATCTCGCAAATTTCGCAGATGGGATTTAAAGGGAGAAATCTTAACAAAGAAAAATTTAGCCTATTGCAATAAGATTATAGGTCCTGAAACTGTATCTGAGCCTTATGCGCAATCGGAAAATTGCACGAATTGGCGATGAAGCACATTTCATTAGCTTTCTTATGTAGATTGAGTGCTTTGTCCCGGTTTTCCTTGTTCAGAATGGTGACCACCGGGTTCAGTGTCACCGACTGAAAGCGGCCTTTGCCACCTTTTTCTTCCACCATTACAGCGCCGGCTTCATCCGAGTAACTTACCACCGTAATCCCGCTGTCTGCACAGAGATGCAGGTACCACAACATATGGCAGGCGGCAATAGATGAAAGAAAAAGCTCCTCAGGATTGTATTTTTCCGGGTCACCCCGAAATGCGGGGTCTGCACTGCCTTCAATGGCCGGCTTACCTGTACTACCGATTCGGTGATCTCTGGAATAGCTATGGTAACTCCGTGTACCCTCACCCCGGTTTCCCGTCCAGGTTATGGTTGAGTGGTATTGGTGTGTTTTCATCGGATTTAAACTGAGCCTGACATTTCTTTAGAATTGAATTTCTAAAAAAAAAGATTCTCAAAAAAGTTATAATTTCCAACGGGCGATAACTCTTCTGTGTTCGCTGTGGGATGTGCAGGCATAGAGGGTTTTTTCATCACTCCATTGAAAAGAATAGACGGATGCGCCTAAAAAGTTTTCCTCTCCCTGATTCCCGCCCGAAATATCCAGCCAATACCCGGGTGTGGGTGCTGAAAAACCGAGCATTCCCCGCTCAGAGACAAAATAGGCTACCCTGTCTCCGCCTGGTGCCGGTTTAAAACTGTGTTTCCAATGATCACCGGTTGGATCAAAAACCGTGATTCTGCTGCTTAGTAAACCGCGGGGTTGATGAGTTGCAAGAAGGCGGCCGCTGTGTGATAGCATCCGGATTTCTTTATCGGAAACTCGTTCCACCCGTATTTCAGGCATAGCCGGTTCACTCCTCTCGGAACACTGTTTTTGATTGGTTTTCACAATTGTGAGAGGTTTTTTGGTCAAATCAACTGCATAGAAATATCTGTCAAGCGGGCGCGCCGCAACGGATAGCCTTGCACGGGCGTCTGTTTGAGCCGTATCAATCTGCCGGGTTCTTTCTGGTTTTCCCCGGCTCAGAGCAGTATGAGAATAATAAACCGTTTTTTGATCCGGACTGAAACAACCGATGGCGTCAGGGCCAAGGCCCTCTTGAATCATCGCTTTTACTTCCTCATCCGGTTCCGGAATATGATTTTTTCCGGTTTCAAGATTGACAAACAGGGCCCGGCGCTGGTGGGTTGCCAATGCAGGGCCTTCATTTTCAAAATAAGGCGACGTATCACCCAAATATTGCAGCCACCTGCCATCCTGTGAAACATTGAACTCACACCAAGGTCCCTCGGGAACAGCGATAATCTCACCGCCTGAATTTTCGGGATCTTCTGTCATAGCACAGTTTTGGAGGGTCAAAACCGCGGTCACTAAAATAAACAATTTGGCAGTGGCCTTATTTATATTTTGAGGATGCATACGGGCAAATTTAAATTTATATGAACATTAAGCAAGAGTAAGAGAGGGAAAGTTTGTCACAAAAAAAACCGGTACTAAATTCGGTTAACCGCCTCAAAAAAGGAATCCAGCTTTTTCTCATCCAGCCTTCCGCCTGTACGGACACTGCTGCAGAGATCCAACCCGAAGGGCTGCACCTGTTCAACGGCTTGCTGTATATTCTCTTTGTTAAGGCCACCTGCCAAAAAAAGGGGGATATCGATT
>CAYPZI010000099.1:0-8079 GCA_964415185.1 uncultured Balneolaceae bacterium
TTGCCCTTTGCCCTTTGCCCTTTGCCCTTTGCCCTTTGCCCTTTGCCCTTTGCCCAAACTTAAACCAAAACAAAAAAGACTCTATGAACCAAACATACTATACCCCAAAACTTGCCGGTTGCAGTTTTTCCATCTACCCGATGTGCGACCAATTTGTGTCCCTGATCTTAAATGCCATTGAAGAAACCGATACTTCAAAAGTGTGGATGAGAACGGATGAAGTGAGCACGATTATACGCGGACGCACGGTTCATGTTTTTGATGTGGCCAGATCGGTATTTTTGCATGCTGCAAAATCAGGAGAACATGTGGTTTGCAGCGGCACATTTTCGATCGGCTGTCCGGGCGACAGTGAGGGACATTCTTTTATTGCAGAGGATGAGGCCAGGATGAATGAACCGATATCGGAAGAATACACCCCGGAAGTATCAGCCAAGTTTGCGCTCTATCCCATGGGCGGTGGTGATTATATGGATGTGATTTACAGCCAGATCGAAGCAATGAAAACACACGGTGTGGATGTGGTACTGACCCATTATGAGACTAAGCTAAAAGGCCCGGCTATAAACATATTCAAGGGCCTTGAAAATGTTTTTGAAGCAACGGATAACGCGGGCTCACAGCATACCGTAATGACGGTCACGATTTCGGCGAACAGCCCTTCGGCCGGATGAATTGAGTTTGATGGCGGTTTTCAGCCGGCACCCGAACACACCCCTGCCTTTTCAAAACCGCCTTCGGCGTTTTGAATAAGTCTGTCCCCTCTCGAGAGGGGACCGGCTAACCATAACGCCTTCAGGCGATTATGGTTAGCCAGGGGTGTGTACGCGCGCAAGCTTTGTACTCTCCCTGCTCAATTATAAATAACCTCATCCCTGTTCTGATTCGACCACGGGCAGTACTTGCAAATACTGGAGCATTTCTTCATTATAGAGTTTGATTTATGCCCGGCGCCACAATACCAGGGACAATTCAGGCATGCGCCGGAGCAGGGTTCCGTATCATTGCTTACAATGGATTTTATGCCATACTGACGGATATCCGGCCGAAGGGCTGAAGGGATTTCATCCAAAGTTTCCAGGGTTCCGGTTTGACCGCCTTTACTATAAAGGCTTTTCAGAATTTCATCGGCAGAGGGACAATTTTTAAAATTTTTTTTGCTCAGAGTTCCAGGTCTCTTTTTTAAAATCCTGTTGTAAGTTTCAATAGTGTAAGTAGAGGAGGATTCGGTCATAACAGCTCACCTTTTATTTGATTCGGTTGAGCTATAAAATCCATTGAAAAGCACTTCGATTCATTACAAAATGGTCACAAGTAAATCAAAAAAATGACACGTACCGGATAACGGGCTAATCCGAATCGGCCGGCGGGATATTATGATTAGCCCTGAAAAGATTTTCGGGATCCCATTTTTTCTTGATTTTACGAAGCCGGTGATAGTTAATTCCATAAGCTTCTTTTATACGGTTTTCTTCATCATGGGCCAGTAAATTAACATAAACTCCCCCTCCGGAGTGCGGTTTAATCTTTTTGCTGAATTGTTTTGCCCATTTCATTACTTCCTCATCATTTTCTTTTTTTTGCCAACCCGGAAAGATGTGGAATGAAAAGGCTGCATCACGGTGCGGGAAAGCGATGGCATCCGGTGCTTTCCGGTTAATGGCACCGCCCAGCGGCTCCAGGTAAGCAGCGCTGAATTCGCCCGGTATGGATGAGGTTTCATTGAATATAATATCAATCAATTCATCCGGGAGTGCATTGAGATAATGCGCCTTTGTATACCAGCGGTTTCCTTTTGCCATGCCTTCGTCGAACATCTGCTGAACATCAGTGTATTTCATACGCTGCATGAATGACAGCACCGGGTTACCGTATTCCGATAAAGGTTTTAATTCATTTGAGGCAGTTTCTTTACCGGATAAATGGCAGAAAATGAAAAAGAGGGCGGTTTGTCCGTGTAGTTCCTCAGAAAAAGCTTCGACAGGGGGAATTTTCATGATAAATGCATAACAGGTGAGGTCACCGGATGCCTGTTGCATGAATTTTCTGTAAAACCGCAAGGCACCGGGGATATTTTCATGCAAATGGACAATTTGTCCGGCAGTAACTTCAGGACCTGTTTCTATTAACCTGAATTCAAACCTCGTAACAATACCGAAATTTCCGCTGCCTCCGCGTATGGCCCAAAAAAGATCGGGATTTTCGTGATCGTTTGCTGTGACCAATTTACCTGAGGCTGTTACAACCTGAGCGGAGGTCAGGTTGTCGGCGGCAATTCCCATTTTTCGAGCAAGGTAACCGGTGCCGCCGCCAAGGGTGAATCCCGATATACCGACTGTGGAAACAGTGCCGCCGGTTGTAGCCAGGCCATATTTCTGGGTTTCCGCATCCATCTGCCGCCATTTAACACCCGGGCCAGCCGTAGCCGTTTTTTTATCAGTATCTACAACTATTCCATTCATCAGGGATAAGTCGATAACGATACCTTTGTCCGAAACAGACTTGCCCGCGTAGTCGTGTCCGCCGCTTCTGACCGAGAACGGGATCTCGTTCCCGCGTATAAACCGGATCGTATGTTGAACATCCGCCCCGCACTTGCAGCGCACAACAGCCGCAGGTTTTGGATTAAAATAACCATTCCATAAGAGATCCCGGGACCGGTAGTCAGATTCTCCGTTGATTAGAAGTTCCCCTTCAAGATTTGAGGCAAGGCTTTGTTTTAATTTTTTCTGAATTCCTGATTCCATAGATTTATTCTCCTAAATTATTAATTTCAATGATAATAAATATTCTGAATTTAAATTCCGATGCAAAATCTTCATAAGGCAATAGCGCTCATTGCCATTTCGCTTTTAATATATGCGTGTTAAGATAATAAAACGGCTCATTCCGGTTCGGAGTTGCCGGTACAGGATACCTGTATACTTCAAATCGTATCGATGGAGTTTTTGAGGTTACGAAATATAGAGTTGAAAAAAATCGCAGGTGAAAATTTGTATGATTAATGAGAACAAATATGGGCTGTGTTTCACGCGGAGGTCGCGAAGTAATCGCGAAGGCCGCTGAGAGGATAGCTATAAATCATGCTCAGAATCGCTATCGCTCGGAGGGCTTACGCTTTCAAAAAATTGTGCTCTAATTCATTTCATTCTTGCACATCACATTTGAACATACCATATTCAAGATGTCCATTGACATGAATACCAGGGGAAAAAACGGTATTGGCTTTTATTATTCTTCATATAATATCATGGATATTAATTATTCCATGCTTACTGAATCTTTTGATTCTGAAACCGGGAAACGCGCAGAATTATCAGTTTCAGCGCTACGATACTCAATCGGGCCTCTCGAACAATATTATATATGATGTTTACCAGGATTCGTACGGGTTTATCTGGATAGCAACAGAGAATGGGTTGAACAGGTTTGATGGGATATCATTTGAAACATTTTATCACTCTCCGGATGATACAACCACTATTTCAAGTAATCATGTAAGGTCGATGGCTGAAGATTATAACGGTACACTCTGGGGCGGCACATTTAACGGCCTGAACAGGTTTGACAGAAAAACAAGTACGTTCAAGAGATATACAGGGTTAATGGAGAGTGAAAACTACAGGATGGATATTCAGGACATTATTACTGATAAAAACGGCAACCTTTGGTTTACGCAACCCAAAGCAATATTCTGTTTTAATGTTGTGACTGAATCGTTTAAAATAGTTCCTAATGGTAATTCTGAAAATCAGGTATTTCTTGATTCCAAAGACCGAATCTGGGTATACAACTACAATGATAAAGGTCAGAAATTAAGCTATTTAAAAGAAGATGAGTTTGTTGATTACTACCTGAACACATTCAGGAGCGGTTATCCCATTCATTTTGGCTCATATTCCCATAAGCTGTGGGTAAAGGGAGAAATTGATAAAGAGTTTCCATTCAAAAAAACGGGTCAAATACCTGATTTGCCGAACGGCATACATCCCGCACGATTGCTTGAAGACCGGTCACAAAACCTGTGGATGGGAAGTAATCATGGTTTATATCTCTATCAGCCAAATTCCGGGAGCCTGAACAGAGTGGATTTGGGCAGTAAAAGTGATGCCTTGGGCAGTGCTGTTCGCAATTTATTCGAAGACCGCTGGGGTGGTATCTGGGTAGCGACATTGAATGGATTATACTATCACGATCCAAATCATAAGGCATTTCAATTTCGGGATATTTCCACTGATGACGTAGAAAACAAGGGTGCAGCCATTTCGGCTATATATGAAACAGATGATACTCTTTGGATTGGAACACTTGGCAAGGGGATCATAAAATTGTTCACTTCGTCAAACCGTTCAAGTCAGCTTTTACCTGGTGATGATTCCGGCTCCAAACAGGTATGGGATATTTTCCGGCATCCGGCCGATAAACATACCAAATGGATAGCAACCACGGCCGGTCTGTTCAAATATGGAAAATCGAATAAAACCATTCGAATTCCCCTCCCCAAAAATGACAAGGCAGCTCCTGTGGTTTTTTCAATCATTGAAGCCGGTGCCTCTGCCATCTGGGCAGCCGGTGATGAAGATGTGTATCACCTGGATATAAAATCCGAGGCAGTGCTGAACAGGATCAGTTTTAGCCACCTGGATAATCTTTCAACACTTCAAAGCCTGTTGTTTGTCCAGAATCGATATCTACTCATAGGATCAGAAGGCCTGGGCCTGTTTATTTATGATGTACTTGCAAAAAAATTATTCCCGCTTTCCGACGTAAATCAACAAGCCAGCCTGCTTGCCAATACATCTATTTGGACGATGTATCAGGATCGTAATCAACAGATTTGGCTGGGTACCGGATCTGGGCTTTTTAAGATGTCCCCGGATTTTCTAACTCTGGAGCACTTTCCGGATGAACATACCTCATCCATTATTTACAGTATTCTGGAAGATGAAAATGGTTACCTGTGGACAGGAACCGACCGGGGCCTGATGCTTTTTAAACCTGAAGAAAAGACATTTTTTTACTTTGATGTACAGGATGGAATCGGGAATACGGAGTTCAACCGAAGAGCTGCACTGAAAGCATCAGACGGGATCTTTTGGTTTGGCGGGATTCAGGGACTCACTGTTTTTAAACCGGGTGAGGTCAAACCGAATCCACACGAACCGATTGTCCATATTACTTCAGCCGAGATCTTTACCTCCGGCGAAATTGCAACGATGAATCTGACCGGTTCAAATAGTTTATCACTTGCGTGGCCCGATAATACTTTTGAAATAAATTTTACGGCATTGAATTTTACCAATCCAGGCAGGAATCAATACCGGTACAGGCTTAAAGAATTTGAATCGGACTGGGTCTCCTCAAATCAACAGCGGTTTGCCCGGTATGCGAACATTCCGGCCGGCAAATATATATTTGAATTGCAGGCCTCAAATAACGATGGCATCTGGAACACAGAAGAAGCAAGGTTACATATTGCCATAGCACCGCCGTTTTGGCAAACAAATGGTTTTCGGGCAGTTGTGGTATTGCTATTGGCAGGCCTTGTTTGGCTGCTTTATAAATACAGGGTACATAAAATTATAGAAATGGAACGCATGCGAATACGAATAGCAAGTGATTTGCATGATGAGATCGGGAGCGGCCTAAGCAGTATTGCCCTCACAAGTGATTTAATAGAAAAAGAAGCTGATAATCAAATTTCAAAGTCTGACCTGGTTAGCAAAATCAGGAATAGTGCCCGGGAGCTGTCTTCTTCGCTGGATTCTATCATTTGGCTGATTGACCCCAAAAAGGAGACCCTTGCCGAGCTGATAGAAAAAATGCAGACAACGACAGCAATTATGCTTCAGGGGAAAAAAATCGATTTTAAAACCGGAATTGAACATGCTCTGGAGAGTAGCGTGCTTCCGCCTCTGTTCAGAAGAAATATTTTTCTGTTTTATAAAGAGGCTGTACACAATATTGTAAAACATGCAGATGCCGGCCATATCACAATTTCGGTAACGGCTTCTCAACAGCGGCTGGTTATCGATATCAGAGACGATGGAGTCGGGTTTAAAGAGTCCGGGGCCTCAAATGGATATGGTTTGAAAACTATGCAAACACGCGCCAACGAAATAAACGCAAAGTTTCAGATACGGTCAAACCCGGGTTCGGGCACACAGATCAGGCTTGAAGGACGTATCCCGTAAAGTTGGGATAGTAAATGTAACTAAAGATGTGTTCATTACAGTACTATGGCTGAACAAAAAAAGCATAGGATTTGGATTGTGGAGGATGATCAACATTTTCGCAGCTCACTGGAGCTGTTGATACAGTCGGATGGTATGCTGGTTTTGGATGCATCCGAAGCATCCGTGGAGAAGATGTTGCAAAAAGATCCATCCTCCCGTAAACCGGATGTGATATTACAGGACATCGGCCTGCCCGGGATGTCGGGAATTGAAGCCATTGCCCACTACAGGCAGCGATTTCCGGACGTGCTGATCATTATGCTCACCATTTTTGAAGACGACGAGCGTGTGTTTGAATCCATTAGAGCGGGGGCTGACGGATACCTGCTCAAGCAGACGCCCGGAAGCGATATTTTGAAAGGAATCAAAGATGTGTTGGCGGGCGGCGCATCCATTTCGCCGGGTATTGCACGCAAGGTACTCAGGGCACTCTCACCCGAAAAAGCCCGTAAAGAGTCTCCCCTCACCAAAAGAGAGCAAACGGTACTCAAACTTTTGGTAGATGGTTATACGATGGATATGATTGCAGGAGAGCTGAACATCAGTTGGCACACGGTGGTATCGCACATCAAAAATATCTACGTCAAGCTGCAGGTACACAACCGCAGCGGAGCGGTGGCGAAAGCGATAAAGAACCGGCTTATTTAACTCAACTTCCGCAAAATAGAGAAGTAGTGTTTAGGCAATCGAAATCTGTCTTTAAAGACCTGTCAGGTTTCAGTAGTGCATGAGTAAATAAATCGAATCTGTTTGTTGCCAACCAGGAGTCCCCTCTTAAGAGGGGAAATGGATGTGAAAACGGAGGTACGACGATTTTCACACCGAGGGGTGTGTTCCGGGACTTTGATCTTAAGATGATCCGGTTTCCTGCTTCACGCCCTCATCGAACACACCCCTGAACCCCAAAACCGAAGCCTGTCATTCCTCCACTACGTCATGACGGAAAAGCACTGTCATGACTCCGGTCTTTTAGATGACAGGGTGCGCTGTGGATGATGAGCGGCGCTGAAAATCCAGATAAGATCAGGGCTTTTCCCGCGCCGCGAGCGATGAATCAACCCGCTTCCAGCTTGATTCAGGAAAAATCTACACAGGCACCAACAATATCCCGAACCGTACCCACCTACAGCCAAGCCAATTTAGGAATCAACCATACCTTTGAAACATCTCCTTAATGTCTCAACCAAACCGAAACGTAATATTTTCGTACAAATCTAATGCAGCTATAAAATCGCGGCTTTAACGTTTATGTTATGTCAGAAGTTCTCAAATCCGCACAATCCGCCTGAATCCGCGATCAAATATACCGCAAACTTGGGATAGAAAATGAAGCCGTACATGCTTAAATAGCAGACAACTGTTACAATCACCAAAATTTAGGGAGGTAATACCTATGGCTAATTTGTTACAACATCTATTCCGCGTTCTGATATGTGCGCTGTTTCTGTTCATCCAATCCATATCCGGTGTTTTTGCCCAACAGGGGGGCTTCGAACAGGTACAACCGAACGTTCAAATCAATTCAGCCCCGCCCAATGATTTTCCATCCGAAAGTAATATCGATTTTTCGGGTTCGCCTAATAGTTTGTTCTCCTGTGAACCCCCTGAGCAGATAGGAAATAATTTTGAATTTCTTTTGTATTTAGCTTTCGCACCTGAACAGAGTGATAATTTGCCTGAAAACCAACAACCACTACCGGACCAATCACCATTTATTCCTTTTCTCAAAACAGTGGGATTTAACGGTACGGAACCTTCTGAAACGATTCCATCTTTTGCCGGAAGCAGGAGAATCTTTTCAGCCGGAGATTTAAATTGGGATGGCTGCGATGACATTTTGACT
>CAYPZI010000099.1:8179-10988 GCA_964415185.1 uncultured Balneolaceae bacterium
AGTTAGAGCTGGAGACCGGGTTTACGTTTGATTCTTTTTTAACGGATCACGATTACGATGGAGATGGGTTTGATGATCTGCTCGTGGGTTTGGAGTCGGAACCAACCGACCGGTTTGATGTAGCTTTCGGTAATTTGATGCTGAATATTCTGGATTTCCATTCTTTTTCCATGACATCTCTTGATGATCCAATTCCTGGTCTAAATGAAACTACCCGTTTCAATGCGGCCGATATCGACAAAGACGGTGACAGCGAAGTAATTGCATTTTCCACCGAAACCAGTCAGGAATCTGGCTTTATGGGGCGGGTGAGGACATTTGACATCGATGCAGATAGAGTTGGTACACTCATTCAGGATGTAAGACTATCTGTTAGTCTTACAATAGATGCCAATAGATATAATTTTTACGCCCTGGATATTGATGGGGCCGATGAACCCAATCCCATTGAACTGCTGCTGGTACCTCCGCAATTTATTTTCGATTTTGATTTGCCGGGTGCGGAAGTCATGGTTATTGATGCGGATCCCACAACCGGCGAGTTTCATGATACTCCTCTTCCGTTTGCTATGGGGTTTATCACCCCGTTAGGTGATTTGAACGAGGACGGCCGCCACGATTTTTTGTGGGGCGATGAAAATGGAAAGCCGTTTATCTCATATGGCCCGTCAAGCCTTGCTTCAGGCCTGTCATTTGATAATGAACTGCCGCCCGGAGACGATCCTGATTTTGAATTTAAGCATCCGCCTTTCATCCGTTCCGGCACCTACGGAGATTTGGACAACGATGGCATAGACGATGCCATCATCGGCCACATCGAAAATACCAACAAAAAAGTCGGACGGCGGTTTGTATTTGGTTCCTCCGGCGGTAACTTGTCCTCCGAATTTGGGCTGTATTACCGAAATGTGTTTTACAACACCTTTGCCAGTTCGGCCAATGTGGGGGATGCAAACGGCGACGGTTTTGAAGATTTTGCCATTGTACGTGATGAGGAACACCAGGTGGATATTTTCTTCGGGCGGGAATCCCTGAACCTCGCCCCAAATGTGGTATTGCAGGCCGACCGCAGCCGGAACGAACCGAAAGAGGTAATAAGCGGTGATTTTAATGGCGATGGATACAGTGATGCTGCCGTTAAAGTATTTGAAGGGCTTGCCACGGATGTCTATTTCGGCGGGCCCGATATGGACGGGGAACCCGATCACCGGTTCGACCCGGCTTCAGCACAAACGATATCCAATCCCGATACCGAGATCAATCCTGCCAATATTGGTGATGTCAATGATGACGGAATAGATGACTTTATGATCCCGTCAGGATCTGCACGGGATGAGGCCGGCAATTTTTTAAACCAGGCCTGGATATTTTACGGGGGAAGCACACTCAATTCCATCCCGGATCGTACCATCGACTTCAATGATGATCCGAACCTGAGCGGCAATTTTAGAAGAGTAGCACCATCCGCCGCCTACGGCGATTTCAATGGAGATGGCGTGAACGATCTTGCACTGGAAATGGGCACGATTGTAACCGACGGTTTTGTTTCGGGAGGGGCTTTCCTCTATTTTGGAAACGGAATGGCTGAACCCCGGGCCGGCCAGGCCAATACCCAGGTAAGCGATATCGATTTTAGTGCGCCGGATTTGATTTTAAGGCCGGATTTTCTTGATGTAGTAAACAAGACAGCGTCAGGGGTGGCCGCCGGTGACTTTGACGGCGACGGGATAGCGGACCTGGCCATGGGAATTAATGATTTAGCGGGTGATGGAAACGAGTCGCCGGTCATACAAATTTTTAAAGGCGGGAATGCCATGGATGATGCCGCCGATGTGGAGCTTACCGCCCCTGCCGACCTGTTCGGGGGCGAGTTGGGAATGTTTTTTAATAGCGTGCCGGGTACCTTTGAATTTCTCCCTGATGATGATGGTGACGGCTTCCAGAATTTGTTAATGGCGACCGTAGGCGGGGTTAATGGTGGAACCAATGCCGTTGTGTATGCCGGGGGAACCAGCCCGGATTCGGCGCCGGCACAAGTGCTGGTTGCCCCGAACCCGACGATTGGATTGGGCGGAGCGCGTTCGGTTGCCACGGGCGACTTCAATAACGACGGAAACAACGACATTATCCTGGTTCAGACGTTAGATAACAGGGATTCTTTCCGTTCCAGCCGGGCCTATTTATACAGCCCCAATGCCGATAACGTAGCGGTACCCATAGAAAAAGATGAGTTCACGGGGCCGAAAAGTTTTGCTCTTTCACAGAATTATCCAAATCCGTTTAACCCCTCAACCACCATTCAATTTACACTACCGAGAGCAGCAAATGTTACCCTCAAGGTGTATGATTTGCTTGGAAGAGAGGTCACCACACTGATAAATAACGAACAGATGACAGCCGGCACCAGAACCGTTCAGTTTGATGCATCTTTACTTGCAACAGGCATGTACCTTTACAGGCTTGAAGCTGAGAATTTTGTACAAATTCGTAAAATGATGCTGATAAAATAATAAGGCTCTATGTTGATCCGTCGGGAACAGGACAGGTTTGTATGGGTGATACAGCGATGGCAGTTAGTTGAAATGTTATGATCTTCAATTCAAATAACATTACCCACCTGAATATATGTGAGGTTCTATGACAAAAAACATTGCGGGTTTATTCCGTCACTTTGTTTTTTACATGACACTAACCCCTGCACATTCCATCAATCGCTTATCTTGCGGTAAATTTGTATATTTAAGCACTCGAAATATGAAAAAAACCGTTAAAAAATATCACCTCAAAGACCCTCAGCAGTACGAAGACG
>CAYPZI010000100.1:0-6556 GCA_964415185.1 uncultured Balneolaceae bacterium
GTACCAAATCAGACGATAACACCATCACCCTCGAAATCGAAGACAACGGGCCGGGCATTCCCGAAGAGATCAAAGACAACATCCTGCAGCCGTTTTTTACGACGAAGAAAGGGACAGACGGCACAGGTCTTGGGTTGAGTATTACCAACGATATTCTGAAAGCGCATGGTGGTACAATCAATATTAAATCGAAGGAAGGATATGGCAGTGTGTTTGTAGTTTCGCTTCCCAATGCTTGAATTACGCCTGTGCGCTACGCAACCATAGCTTAGAATTGGATAAACGGATTACAGGATGGCGCAGATGAGTGAAATAGGAATGGTTTGAAAAGTTCACCCGTTACGGACACAAATTTTTTAGAAATAAATCGCTTGCTGCTATTCTTGTGAAAATTTCTTTACAAATAAAATACCCGCAACAGGGCCGAACGCCATAAGCAAGAAGACAACTGGCAATTCGGTAAAATTCCAAAAATAACTTACAATCTGTATACTGATAATTGTCAGCGCAAATCCTATGCTGTTTACGATAGTAAGTCCGGTGGCCACCAGGGAGGTGTCAGAAGAATGGGCCACAAGGGTAGAAAGCTGCGGGCTATCAGGTATCACAAGAATACCCCAGCTTAATAATAGTATGAGGAATAAAAAAACGGGGAGTGAGAAACTCAGCGGAATGAGCAAACAACATATTCCTGATCCGGTCAATGCTACAATAGACACCCACTTACTGCCTTTATTCATTGACAGGTAACCGCCGATAGTACAGCTTAATCCACCGATAGCGATGACGAGAAAACTCCATAGCGGAACCGACAGGCTAATATCCGGCTGCACTTCCAGGTAGTGGCTTAACATAATGGGTACAAACGTCCAAAATGTATAAAGTTCCCACATGTGCCCGAAATAACCGAAGGACGCCGACCTGAAATTTTTATTCCTGAAGAGATTTAAAATTGCATAGTAATCAAATTTAAAACCCTTTGATGGGTTTCTGTAAGGCCCATCTTTAACGGTCAATGACAACAATAACCCTCCGGCAGCAGCAATAACCGAAGTTCCGATAAATACAAATCTCCAGGGATAGTTGCTGCCCATAAATTTTAGCAAATGCGGAAATGCTGTTCCAATAACCAATGCACCCACCAAATACCCCAGCGCTTTTCCCAGCCCCTCTTTGTGCCAGTCAGAGGCTATTTTCATGCCTACCGGGTAGATTCCTGCCAGAAAAAAACCTGTTGCAAAACGGGCAGATAAAATGGTAAATGCTGAATCAGCCCAAATAACAAGCAGGTTTAAAAAAGCTCCGCTTAAGGCACAAAGCAAAAATACCCGAACAGGAGAAAAGCGATCTGCAATATTCAGAAAGGCAAAAACCAGAGTACCGAATATAAAACCGGCCTGTACAGCCATTGTTATGTAACCAAGAAACATATCCGGGAGACCCTGTTCGGCTATCAGATTATCTACAACGGCATTTCCGGCAAACCATAATGAAGTACCGGCAAATTGTGCAATTACAATAACTGGAAGAATATGTGCCGGAACTTTTTTACTCATGAACACAAAGAAGTAAAAAGCTTATTATAGAAGCAATAGAAGGAAGATTCAAGACAGTTGAAAACATGGTTTATCAATTATCTATTCGTGTTAAGCCATTGATGAAATATATTTACAGATATTGAAAAATGGGGCATTGGAGTGATAGACTATAATTTGAACGATTTTACAAGATTGATCTTTTTATATAGTAACCTTTTATGTTAAAAATGAAGCTATTTACAAAGTTTTAAAAAAAATATTACTGTTATGTACGATATCGACCGGTTTATGAATTGGATAGAAGAAATAAATCCAACCGAGGCTGAGTTCCATCAGGCTGTGCATGAGGCCATGTTGGATATAATTCCTTTCGTTAATGAAAATCCTGAGTATGCAAAAGACGGGCTTCTTGAACGGCTCTGTGAACCTGACCGGGTCATCAGTTTCCGCGTAACCTGGACAGATGATGAAAAAAAAGTTCGGGTAAATCGTGCATGGAGGGTTCAATTTAACAACAGTATAGGACCGTATAAAGGCGGACTCCGGTTTCATCCTGCTGTAAATCAAAGTGTTTTGAAATTTTTGGGTTTTGAGCAATGCTTAAAAAATGCTCTTACAACCCTGCAAATGGGCGGGGCAAAGGGAGGCTCCAATTTTAATCCGAAAGGCAAAAGTGACCATGAGGTCTTCCGTTTTTGTCAAAGCATGATGACGGAACTTCATCGCCATATCGGTGATCAACGGGATATTCCGGCCGGAGATATTGGAGTTGGAAAGCGTGAGATCAGTTACCTCTTTGGAAATTACAAGAGGTTGGAAAACCGCTTTACCGGCACCATTACAGGAAAAGGCATCAGTTTTGGGGGAAGCCTTATAAGAACAGAGGCTACCGGCTACGGTCTCATTTATTTTGTTACCCATATGCTTGAAAATAAGGATGAATCCCTGAGTGGAAAATCAGTAGCCATTTCGGGCAGCGGTAATGTAGCTATCTACGCAGCCGAAAAAGCCATCGAGTGTGGCTGTAAGGTTATCACCCTCTCCGATTCAGACGGCACAATTTATGATAAGGACGGGCTTGATGAAGAGAAACTGGCGTTTGTGAAAGAGCTGAAGGAAGTAAAACGCGGCAGAATTAAAGAGTATGCGAAAGAATACAACTGTGAATATTATGAGGGCGAAAAACCGTGGCATATTCCATGCGATATCGCACTCCCCTGTGCAACCCAAAATGAAATTACGAAAGAAGACGCAAAAAACTTGCTGGATAATGATATTTACCTTGTAGCTGAAGGCGCCAACATGCCTTGCACGGAAGATGCCACTAATCTTTTCAGGAAGTCAGATATCCTTTACGCACCCGGCAAAGCATCCAATGCAGGAGGCGTAGCGGTTTCAGGATTTGAAATATCTCAAAATATAATGCGAATGAACTGGTCGGCCGAGAAAGTTGACGAAAAATTGTATTCCATCATGAAGAATATTCATTCACAGTGTAAGCAGTACGGCAAAAACGATAATGGTTCTGTCGATTATATTAAAGGAGCCAACATTGCTGGTTTTGTAAATCTGGCCGATGCGATGCTGGCATATGGCCCGGTATAAAGCGATTTAATTTTTTAAAATCAGTGGCACTATTGAATTCGTGCCGGAAGGTCCGGCATATTTGTAAAAATCCGGTTCCGCCATTGATCAATGTGTCTTCAGGTACTCATTTGATGTTTTGCGGCGTATTGAGATGGTGTTGTTTTATAATGCTCCCGAAAAACCCTTGAAAAATGGGCAACACTCCTAAAGCCGCATGAGTACGCCACTTCACTTACAGTACCCGCTCCCTGGGCAAGTAGCTGGGCTGCCGATTCTATCCTTAACCGCCGGATCATACTACTCGGGGTTTCACCGGTAAGGCTGCTTACCCGCCGGTGCAGGTTTGATCGGCTCTGATTCATTTTTTCAGACAGTATTTCTACCGAAAAATCTTCATCGACAAGATTTACCTGGATTTCTTTTTTGAGTTTTTGCAGAAACAGTTGATCACTTGACTTCACATCAACAGGATCCGCATGGATTTTCCCCGCTTCCAGGAGTTCTTTTGTAAGCCACTTTTTCAGCCTCATCTGCTTTTCAAAAAGGCTTTTAATTCTGGCGTTAAGTTCGTGCATATTGAACGGTTTCGTGATGTAATCATCTGCCCCGATTTTTAAACCTGACAACTTATCTTCGGCTTCGGCCCTGGCGGTAAGCAAAATCACCGGCAGGAAATAGGTTTCGGAGTCATTTCGAATATTTTGAAGCAACTCAAATCCATCCCCATCCGTCATCATAATATCAGATATTATCAAATCGGGCATCTCATTTTTAATCAATTTAAATGCCTGATTGCCAGAAGATGATTCGAGAATTCTGAATTGATTTCCAAGATGGTTTTTTAAATAAAAGCGTATATCGGCATGATCGTCCACGATAAGGATAGATTGCTTTTCTTCGTGTGAATTTTCATCGGGTTGAGTGATTTCATCAACATCATTAAGCCTTTTATATTTATTATCATCTGATTCGGTTTTTGCGGGATCTTTGACAATTTCAAAACCTTGATTTTTCAAATTCCTGACACCCGGTCTTTTCTTATTTCCGGCCAATGGCAATATCACTTTAAATATACTGCCGGAACCATATTCACTTTGAACTTCAATAGTGCCTCCGTGCATCACAGTCAGTTCTTTGGCAAGAGATAATCCAATCCCACTCCCGGGATGTTTTTCTGATTTTTCAATTTGATAAAACCGGTCAAACAAATTCGGAATGTGATATGAAGCAATGCCGATACCTGTGTCCCGGACTGATATAACCGCATGACTATCTTTTTTTTCCAGAGTTAGTTCAACTGATCCCCCTTCATTCGTAAATTTAAAAGCATTGGATAAGAGATTTGCAATAACTTTATCAAAATTGTCACGATCAAATTCAGCCGATATCTCTTCTTCCGGCATACATACTTTAAAACCGATTTTATTTCTTTTTGATGCAGTTTTGAATGGTTCGGAAATCATCTTTATATACTCCGAAAGATTTCCGGTTTGCAGGTTCAATGCAAATTTTTTGTCCTCAAGCCGGGCAAGGTCCAGCAGCTGTCCTACCAGCCGAAACAGCCGGCGGGCATTATTAAGGCTCAAATCCACCTGTTGACGCCCTGCCGCTGATAGATCTCCATACATGCCATCAGCCAGATCTTCGAGCGGCCCTATCGTCAATGTTAACGGAGTGCGGAACTCATGACTTATATTTGTAAAAAACCTGTTTTTTTCCTGATTTAAAAGCCTGAGTTCTTCAGCCTGTGTCTCGGTCAGTTGTTTTTCAGACAGAAGCTCGGATGTTCTTTCTTCAACCAATTTTTTCAATTCGCGTTCCCTTTTTAAAAGATGTTTCATCCTGATTTTATGACCTGTGCCCACAAAAATTATGAGTATCAGTCCTAATGAGGCGGGAAACCAGATTGTTTCGTAAAAACTATACGGTATGATAACAGCCAAAGCTGTTTCCGACTCATCCGAAACTATATTGTTGTAAACAGCTCTCACAAGAAACCGGTAAGTACCTCCCGGCAGGTTTGTATAGGCAGCTTCGCGCTTATTGCCGGCATCGATCCAGCTCTTATCGAATCCCTCCATCATATAACTGAAAGCCATTTTTTCCGGGGCCGAATATATAGGACAATTAAATTTCACCGTAATATTTTTACTGTCTGAATTCACGCTTGGAGGACTACCCTGAATTTCAATATTATCTGAAACCGAGATCACTTCTTCAATGATGACAATGGGTATTTCCTCTTGCGATTTGATTTCCAGAGGATTGACAATGGTTATCCCATTCTGTGTTACAAATAAAATGTCATCACTTTCAGTTTTAAAAGATGAATTCTGAAAACCTCCGTTAGCCTCACGATTTAACATTCCTTCACTTTCCGTATAGACATAAGATGTTAGCTTTTCCTTTTTTCTATCTGCAACATCTTCAAGCTGTTTAAAAGGAACTGAAAAAATGCCTGTATTTGTGCTCATCCACACCTTGCCATTAGAATCTGCCACCATGGTGTGAATCCCATTGCTGTAGAGTCCGTTATTACTGTTGACCACTGCAATAGTACCCGTTTCAGGATGAATCCTGCTCAGGCCCTTATCTTCGGAAGCGGCCCAAATAAACCCATTTTTATCTTCGAACAGTGCCCGGATATTGTCACTTGAAAGTCCGTTTCGAATATTATAACGAATCAGTTTCTGATTTTTATAATGTAAAACTCCGCTGCCGTTGGTAGCCATCCACATAGTTGAATCACTATGTTCAAGAAAATACCTGACATGTTCAGTAAAATCAGGATATGCCTTGTAAACGGAATCCTGGCTCATTTTTGGTTTTAGATAGATTCCGTCTTGTGCACCAAACCAAATGTCTCCCCTGCTGTCTTCTTTAATTGCAAATATATTTTTCCCCTGAAGAGCCTGTAAAGGTTCAAAATGATTACATCCTTGTTCCGCAGATCTGTTTACAGGCCTGCAATAGTTTGACCCTACCCAAAATTTTCCGTCACTGGTTTCAGCGTAAGCGGCATTGAAACCCCAATCATCATAAAGTTCAAATTTATTTGCTGAATTTTCAGGACTCACATAAAACAAATCAATGGTCATATCTCCCGCCCAAACCCCTCCGTTTTGGTCGATGTAAACGCCGTAAATATTATTGTCGGACTCCTCAAAATGTATGTTTCCAAACATTGAGAATTGATATCTTTGCAGCCCGTTTCGTTCGGTTGTAATCCATATATTTTGTTCTTTATCACAGTAGATTGTTGCTGCACCATGATTTACCTTAAATTCAGATACACCGTTTTTGAATACTTCATCGTCTGCCACATGCCATATCGATTGATCCGGACAAATCGTAGAAGCCCCGCCATTTACAACAGCGAATGGCTTATAGGTCTGAGTTTCATGCAGTTTTACAGGCAATATATTTTTTGA
>CAYPZI010000100.1:6656-10983 GCA_964415185.1 uncultured Balneolaceae bacterium
TGCTTATTTTTAAAAACAGAAGGCATGTACTCTTTCATTTTTCTGTCTTCATACTGAAATAACCCGCTGGGTGTGCCAATCCAGGTCGCATCATTTTCCGGCAAAATATCATAATCCACCGCTTTTGGAAGCTCAGGAAATGACAGGAACCTGTTATTTTTGAATAAGAGCAAATCTCCCTGTTCGGTAACCACCCACAGATCATTGCCTTGTCCGCCGAACAAAGTAATAAATCGATTTGAAGGTAAATCTTCAGAAGTATTGGTATTGAATTCTTTGAAATGCACTCCATCAAACCGAATCAGCCCGTTAAAAGTGGCCAGCCACAAATAGCCGTTTGGTGTTTGATAAACCTGGTTTACATGGTTGATGGGTAACCCGTTCTTAATGGTCCACTCTTCCAGGATATACTGCTTGCGGGCACCGGGTATTGATTCTGATGTACTGGCCGAGTAAGATTCCCGCAATACCTGATACTGCACATCTATAGCATGAGTTATTTCCCCTGCAAAAAAAAGAGCCGGAATCAGAGTATAAATATGACTTAGCCTTATTTTCATAGATTTCAATGTATTAAATTAATCATCAAAAAAAATTTGTTATTTCCGGATAAAAATTTAAACTGTTTAATAACTTTCAATTAAAAAGGGGAATTATGAAATACGACATGAAAGAACAATTCAACTGCGTTATTTTTGAAGTAAAAGGCAATGTTATGGGCGGGCCGGAAGCTGAAAAATTCAGGGAGGACTTGCATAAACTTGTTGATGAAGGAAAAACCAATGTGATTATCAATCTTGGCAAAGTCAAATTCATGAATTCATCCGGTTTGGGGATGCTGATTGGCGGATTGACTACCATAAAAAAAGCGGGCGGCAAGCTGGTAATTTGTGAGGCAGACAAAAAAATTGAAAACCTTCTTATGATGACACAGCTTATCACTGTATTCGAGCATTACAGAACATTGGATGAAGCGGTCCAGGCATTCCAAAAATGACCATTTTGTTCCACTGATTGCTGTAGCCAATTATTCTTACGTGGACGCTGATACAACAATGTGCGACACAGATGCAAAAATTTCTTCAGAATTTCATCTACTTTTTCCGTGCAGGCATTACACTTTTATTTCCTGCATTCACTTTAGGAAAAACCAAATCAAAAAAAAATGAAATATAATAGAAGAACCGGATTATGGATTGCATCAGTTTGCTTAACTTTTCTACTTACAGCTTTGTTCAGTGCCCATCTTCAGGCACAAAATGACAATTCCGGAATTATCATGTCAATGACAGAATTTACTGTTAAGCCCGGGCACAACACACAATTCCGGGAAGGAATCAAGACATGGAAAGATTGCTACCTTGAAAATGACGGTGAGTGGACATGGAACATGTGGCAGCGGATTCAGGGCGAAGGCACTGTTTATGTATTGACATCCACAATGGCAAATTGGGCTGAAATGGATGATACCTCGGACGAAGCCGGGCAAGCCTGTCAAAACCTTGCACGTGACCTGATTACCCCGAATGTTGAAAAAGCAGTTCAAAATATGGCACGATCAATTCCAGACTTAAGCAAAGCGACATCTGCTGAAGGAAGTGTGGCCAATGTCTTTTTTTTCAGGGTAAATAATACCTCAAAATTCAGAGATGTGGTTGATGAAGTTGAAAACACACTGAACAGAGTTGAAGGAGAGCCCAGGGGTTATTGGTATAATGTTATAGGCGGCGACCTGAATGCGCCTCATTATTTTGTATCCAATATTTATGATAACTTTGCTGCAATGGATGCTAACAGGGATGATGTCTGGACTGTAGTTGAAAATGCTGACGGAAAAAAGAAACGAAACCAGCTTCAGGCTGACTTCAGGGATGCCGTTGAAAATGTATGGTCATACATGTACCGCAGAGCTGATGATATTAGCCATAACGGGAATCAGACAAACTAAACGTAAAACAGAGAGGCTGCCCAAAATGTATAGCTGGCCGCAGTTTTATTTAAATTATTTAGTTTAATTTAAATAGAAATTTTCGGGCAGCTTCTCTATGTTTTGCAATACAAATCAATCCTGCTCTAACGGTTTCAGCCCGTCCAGAACCCAGGGCATCAGCTCCGAAACCGTCGGATGAACCAGTACCACTTTTCTATATTCCCTGCAGGGAATGCCGCTGTGCATAATGGCTGCAAACATATTAATGATTTCGTCACCGCCCGGCCCGAGAATAGCTGCTCCCAAAACCTGGTCGGTATCGGCATCCACAAGCAGTTTTGCAAATCCGGTGGTTTCTCCCATCTCTTTTGCCCGGCTGATCTTGCTCATCGGGCGTGTAGCCTTCATTACCTTCTTGCCGGCCGCAAGAGCTTCTTTTTCAGTCATGCCTACCCGGCCGAGAGGTGGGTCACTAAACAGGGCATAAATCACATTTCTTTGAGAAATTGCCCTGTCACCACCATATAAAACATCCAGGACAATCTCGGCATCATTCACTGAGGTGTGTGTAAATGCTCCCTGCCCGTTCACATCACCTACGGCAAAAACATTGTCTACATTCGTCCGGCAATAATCATCAACCTTAATGAATCCCCGGTTATCCAGTTCTATTCCTGCCGCCGAAGGATTGATTGTGTCGCTGTTAGGCCGCCTTCCGGCAGCTATCAAAAGATGAGATCCCTGTAAGGTTTTCCCCGAATCCAGTTCAATTTCGACTCCGCCTCCCTCATTACTCACAGAAACCGCTTCGGAATTACAAAGAACACTTACCCCCTCCTTTTCTAAAAAATCACGTATAGCTTCTGCAATATCAGAATCTTCGCGTGGCATTAACTGGCTGCTGCGCTGGATGATTGTTACCTTGCTGCCGAAACGCCTGTACACCTGCCCGAGTTCAACCCCGATATATCCTCCCCCGATTATGAGAAGATGCTCCGGCAACTTATCCAGGTCCAATAAGCCTGCACTGTCCATCCAGGGTACATCATCAATGCCATCGATTGGCGGTTTAGCCGGTCGTGTTCCGGTATTGATATAAATATTTTTTCCTTCGAGAAGGTGTTCTCCCGCCTTTATGTTTTTAGCTCCGGTAAATTCCCCCCATTCTTTAAATAATGTGACGTTTTCAGTTCCTTCCATCCAATGTTCAAGCCCGTCACTTGACCCATTTCTGATCTCATTCATTCGCTCTCTGACCCGGTCATAATTCAAAACGGGGCCGGATGTTTCAAACCCGTAAAAATCACCTTGTTTTGCCTTATGAAATGCCCTGGCACTCGCCACAAGGGTTTTGGTAGGGGTACATCCGTAATTGACACAACTACCGCCTACTTTTTCGCCTTCAATAACTGCAATCGAATCTCCGGATCCGATAAGTTTGCCCAACAGTGTCCCGGTTGCCTGTCCTGTTCCCAAAATTACATGGTCGAATATTTGCATATCTTGTATAGTTAATTATTTTTGTATAGCTAATTGAATAAAATAAAGTTAACAAGTCATCGGGTGACATGCATCAATAAATCATTTAAAGGTAATTATTCAATAGGTCACCCGGTGATTTTCGTTTGTTGGAAAAACTAAAACAAATTAACAAAAGATTGCGACACAGGGATAAGGGTTTTTAGAACCGGTGCTTTAATATTCACCATGTTTTTTTAGATGATTATTAAAGATTTGGGGAAAATTGAGTTTTTTTGAATGGAAAAATGGCGAACAATAGAAAAAATACTTCTGACGGCCGGGGGCAGATATCATGAAAACAATGAACACTAAAAACATCAGCAATGATGAACTCATTGAGAGACTTGAACTCCGCGAAAGTGAGCTTGACCTCATTAAAAACATTCAAAACAGCCTGATTGAAAACAAAGACCTGGCAGATATTTATGAACTTGTCGGAGAAAAGCTCCGTGAATTATTTGACGCACAGGTAACAGGCATTTACACATTTGACCCTGAAAGCGGATTAGAAAATTTTCAGTATTTATATGAAGACGGTGAAAGGCTTTATCCAGAATCAAGGCCATTGAATCAGATAAGACATTGGATTATCCGGCATAAAGAAGTTTTACTGATCAATGAAAATACAGATTCAAATGTAGAGAAAATAACCGGTGAGAAACACGAACCTGTTCCCGGTACCAGGCTGCCTAAAGCCCTTATATTTGTTCCGATGGTGGTAAACAACCAGGTTAAGGGATGTATAAGCCTGCAAAACCTTGACAGGGAAAATGTATTCAGTCAATCCGATGTACAGCTTTTAAGTACCCTTGCAAATAGCATAAGTATTGCCCTTGAAAATGCACGCCTGTTTGACGAAACCGAACAGAGAAATGC
>CAYPZI010000101.1:0-5566 GCA_964415185.1 uncultured Balneolaceae bacterium
ACACCGAAAAGATGATCGGATATAAAAATAAAAGGCGTACTTGTTTCAGCCAGTTCAGTGTAGTTTACAACTCCCATCATAACCCATAAAAGTAAAACATAAATGGCAATACCGGTTATAAGAGTGATAAAAATTGCACGCGGAATATTTTTCGCAGGTTCAATGATCTCTTCTGCGGCAACGGTGATCAGATCAAACCCGACATACGAAATGTAAATAAGCCCCATGGTTGGAATCAGCGGACCTAATCCCATAGGAGTAAACGGCTCAAGATTTGCAGGCTCAACCTGGAATGCCCCGAGAACACCCACTCCAATCAAGATGATCAGCTCCACAATATTCATTACCGTGATAAATTTCAATGCTTCTGCCTGGCCAACAAAATTCGAAGCGGTAAACACGATTGTTGTGGCCACTACGACAGCAATGACGCTAACCTCAGGAAAAAAATATACTTTTATCGTGAGTGCAAAAATAACAGCATAGAGAGAACATGCCAGGGTATTGCCGATCCAGAAAAACCAGCCGGTCAGGAAAGCCACCGGACGCGGCAAGGTGCGGCTTGTAAACGAATATCCGCCGCCCGCAATCGGAATAGCTGCTCCGAGTTCACTGTAACTGAAGGCGGTAAAGAGCGTCAGCCCGCCCATGAACAGGTAAGCCAAAATACCCAGCGGGCCGGCAGACCCGGCAACTTCACTAGGAAGAGCAAAAATTCCTGGGCCCATCATTGCCCCGATACCGATCATCACCGCCATAAAAAGGCCGACATCGCGCTTGAAACCGGATTGTTCTGCCATTTGAGTACGCGGGAAATTTGCTGTTTTTATTAAAAGATTAATGCCTGCTATAAAAACGGAGTGTGGCTTCGTCATCCACATTTGCAAGAATATACAAATGTTGTTCATCAGCGGCTAAATCCCTTGCAAATACATCGAGGCGGAGGCTTTCTTTGTACGTCCCGTTTTCTGCGTTGTACAGGTCTATAAATTTCCTGGACGAGTCGCCGTTATGGTGAGGGATGAGGTAGAGTAAATTGCCATAAACGGCTAACTGCCTGGTCGAAAAGAGTGCATCATCACTGAATCCGAATGCGCGGAACTGATCGGTGCTGCGGTTTTCGTAATTTCCGGTTGTATCGTAGTCATCGATTGTGCTGCGTGAAAAGAGTATGTCTCCATCCATATTGTATTTTCTGATAAGGGATTCGGAATATCCTGCAACAAATATATTTCCATCCGCATATCGAAAGTAGCCTGTATATTTCATTGAGGATTCGATTCCCGGTTCCGGCGGGCCAAATCCACCCAGGCTGTCTCCTTCCGGGCTGTAAATCATAAACAGAAAGGGTTGCTGTATCGGTGAAAAACTGGTAACACGGTTATCATCCGTTAGCCTGATATTTGTCGGATTAAATTTAACCGGCACATCTTGCAGGTGATTGCCATCCGTATCCAATACAACATAGCGTTTATTTGACTGGTCACCTACGACAATCCGTTCATTGTTCACGGCAAAGCCCTGGACTGAGAGTACCTCGCCGGGGCCTTTGCCCTCAGATAGCCGGAAAACCTGCACGTCCTGAGGATTTTTTTTACTTACTTTGATCACGGCTTGTTCGGCAAAGTCAGTCAGAAACAGGTGGGTATCGTTGTGTTCGAGATTTCCGGGTCGAAACAATTCCATCTCTGAAAAGTTTAGAACATGATACGGTTCAGGTCCATCCCGAAACGTTCTTTCCGAACCCGGCTGTTTGTCGTGGTCAAAAAAACCGTTATAGATTCTTTCAGAATTATTTGAGCTGCAGCTAATCAAGATGAATAAAAAAAAGATAGAAAACCGGTGCATATCAGTCAGGGTTTGGTTTGAGTTTTGTGTTTATTTGTCAGGGCTTAGTTGTTTGCTGATTTAGAAATATTGCCAATAAAATTTCTCCCGCAAATTACGCAGATTTTTAATGTGGAGTCATTTGAGGCATTGTCCGGGATATTAATTTGATTTAAATACTACGAAACCAAAAAGCAACAAGCATTTTTAACAAGCTTGGCCTGCTACATACTATGTACTTAATATTATAAGCAAATTACAGAACAAGAACCACTCTGCCAATCATCAATGCCTATTGGTCCCAAAGCTCGGAGCGGATCATTTCGGCACTTTTTTCCGAGAGAAGGAATTCAAGCCTGAGCCTGCGGTTTGAGGGTATTTTTTGTTCCACGAGCTTTGCACTGGCCGGGGTGTATAGAATCAGGTCGGTGTTCCGGACAAAGAGGGGGAGGGATTTGCCATAGGTTGCACCGGCTACAAATGAGCCTTCGAATTTCATCACCTGTTTCAGGTCGCCGATAATCTTGGGAATAGAATCTTCTTCTGAAGTGACCAGGCCGATGGCTTCGATGGAGGCCCGTTCCGCAATGGAGAGCAGGATATCGGGGTCGTAGCTGTAAACCACGGGCAGCACCCGGATCGAATCGGAGAGGTTACGGAACCGGCTGATCAGTTGTATGGGTATAAAGAGGGCGTCAAAGCGGACGGCTTCATCGTAGTCGGATACATGCAGAATCTTGCTTTTCACCCCGACCTGTTTTTTGATGGCATCCGAGAGCATGGTGCTCAATTCATACGTATCGCCGACTGCTGCGCAACTTTGGATCCGGTCGGGCCATTCCATGAAGCTGATCTGTTCCTCAAATATGGTTTCGATTTCCGATTCGTCCAGCCCGTAGCCGATCAGTTCTTCGAGAAGAAGCCGCATTTTTTCGGCCCCGGTTTCGAGGCGCTCACTTTTGTCGAGCGAAGTATTTTGTTTTATCACAACAAAACCACGGCCTTTTTCTCCGCTGATGAGCCCTTCATCTTCCAGGAAATGATATGCTTTTCGAACCGTGTGAAAACTGGCTTTTAACTGTGTACCGAGCTCTCTTGTAGAAGGCAGCAATTCACCCACCTGGAACTGCTTGGTGGCAATCATCAGGCGGATGCGGTCGGCTATGTGTTTGGCTGAGTTTTTGATGTTGGAAATTCCGGGTTTTATTGTGATAAAGGAACATAAAAAGAAAAGAGAAATTAGTTTCTAAAGCAATAAGACTGTCGGGATAATGGGGGATCCCGCTGCCCTTTTTCTTATTCGTAACTTTTTTTTTACTCTGAAGTTATTCTGAAATCTTGAGAGGTTCACGCAGAGGGCGCAAAGAGAAAAACCGCAGAGGGCGCGGAGAATGCTTCGCGATTTTGGCGCATCTCGTGCATTCTTTGCGTGAAAAACAGGACACATTTTTTTGCAAAGCGCGGCGCATAAATTCACAGACATAACCACGCTTTTTCAGCGCCGCGAAGGAATGGGTGTAAACTGCGCCCCCTGCGCCTTCTCCGCGTTCCCGGCGTGAAACAATAGATCATGAACTTAAAATAAAGACTACTGATCGTTAAAGAGCTAAACCAATCACTCAAACTCCGGCACAATCCTCGCCTTGGTTCCCTGTTCGAAGGCATACGCAATTTCAAGCAGTACCGGTTCACTCCACGCCCTTCCGAAGATGGATAACCCGACCGGGAGCCCGTCAATATTGCCCATGGGTACGGTAATAATCGGGTAACCGGCCCTGGCTGAGGGTGAGCTGGACCCCAGGGAAAAATTGTCGCCGAGTGTAAGATCGGTTTTCCATGCCGGGGATCCTGTCGGCGAGATGATGGCATCCAGCCCGTGCTCGTCCATCACCCTGTCAATCCCTTCCTCTCTGCTCTGTTTCAGCATATTGGCAAGTGCGTTTTGGTATTCTTCAGAATCGAGCCCTCCTTTTTCGGCAGCCCTGAAAATGAGGTCACGGTCAAACTTTTCGGTTTCAACCGGGTTTTGGCGGATATTCTCCGCAAGATCTTCTATGCTTTTTACCGGCGCATCCGGCCCGAGAGATTCAAAATATTCGTTAAGCCCGTCTTTAAATTCATATAGCAATACCTGGAATGCATCACCTCCGATATTTTGCTGAGAGATTTGGTCTATCTCAACAATTTCAGCCCCGTTGTCCTCAAAAAACCGGATGGTTTCATTCATCAGCGTATCCACCCTGAAATGGTTGCCCATTGGTGCGGTGTAAAAGCCGATTTTCTTCCCCTGAAGCCCGTCAGCATTCAAAAATTGCGTGTAATCTTCATGACGGTTCCCTTCGCTTGCGGCTGTTTTTTCATCAGCAGGATCCACACCTGCTACAGCCCCGAGAACGATTGCAGCATCGGTTACGGATCTTGCCATAGGCCCTGCGCTGTCGGTGGTATAGCTGATGGGTACGATCCCGTCACGGCTCCAAAGCCCGATAGTTGGTTTCATGCCTACAATACCGTTGGCATTCGAGGGACAGACAACCGAGCCGTTGGTTTCCGTGCCTATGGCCACAGCCGTCAGGTTTGCCGAAACAGACACGCCCGAACCGGCGCTGGAACCGCACGGATTCCGGGAGGTATCGTATGGGTTGTGTGTTTGTCCGCCGTGGCCGCTCCACCCGCTGGAACTGAAGCTGCTGTGAAAATTGGCCCACTCGCTTAAATTGGCTTTACCAAAAATTATGGCACCGGCATCTCTCATTTTTTGTACGATAAAACTGTCATCCGGCGGATTCGAGTCAGCCAAAAAACGGGAACCTGCTGTCGTCTGCATTTTGTCGCCCGTGTCGATATTGTCTTTCAAAATGATTGGAATACCGTGAAGGGCCCCTCTCGGGTTTCCGTTTTGAAGCTCAGAATCGAGTTCATCGGCAATTTGCAGGGCATCGGGATTGGTTTGAAGGATCGCATTCAGGGCCGGCCCGTTTTTGTCGATGTTTTCGATCCGCTCCAGGTAGGCCTCAACCACCTGCCGGATGGTAAAATCACCTTTTTCATATCCGGCTTTTAATTCATTAATGGTGATTTCCTCAAGCCCGAGTTGCTCATAGGCGCTTTCGGTTTCTGTTTGAACCGTGCATGATAATGTGATGAGAAGAAAAGGGAAGAGGTATAGTTTTTTCATTTTTACATTTGATTGGTTTGGATAACAGAGATATCGTTAGTTCAGAATTTTATAAGATATGGCTGGATTTTGTTCTTCAGTGCTTAAATCTGGCGGCATCCAGAACCGACCAGAGATGGATGATCCAGCCGAATAAGAAAAACCACAGCGCACTTGCCAGTACAAACATGATAATTGCCATGAGAAGGCGCCCTTGCAGAAGCTGACCCAATCCGGGTATAAATAAACTGCATAAAGCTGCAATAACATTTCCGCCTGAACCTTGACCTGCCATAATGAAATTATTTTATTAGTGTTTAAATTAGTGACAGGTATAGTATCAAAACATTCTGAATTATGAAAAAAATAGAATGCCCTTCCTGCGCTGTAGAAGTTGAGGCAGGACAGGACGAGTGCCCCATTTGCGGTTATGAATTTCCCAAACAGAAAAAAAGTGTACAAATCGCCGCCTGGATTATGATTTTGCTGGTAATCCTGTGGCTGGTTTTTTAGGGCAGTATTTAGAAATTCATCGGATGACTGAAGATGCGCAAGAACCAGGGGCTACAAGCGAACGAGTCA
>CAYPZI010000101.1:5666-10922 GCA_964415185.1 uncultured Balneolaceae bacterium
ATTCATCGGATGACTGAAGATGCGCAAGAACCAGGGGCTACAAGCGAACGAGTCATCCGATGAATGTGATTATAAACAGTTCATCACATAATCAATCCAAATCCTGAATAGCCTTGCCCAAAGCCTGCAAGGATTTCTTGGCATCTCCGAAGAACATCTGGTTGTCTTCCATGTAGAACAACTCGTTGTCTATTCCGGCAAAACCAGGGTTAAGGCTTCGTTTGAAGACAATGGTCCGCTTGGCTTCTTCTACATTCATAACAGGCATACCGTAAATCGGGCTTCCCGGGTTGGTTTTTGCCGCGGGGTTGACCACATCATTGGCTCCGATAATTAAAACCACATCGGTGGTTTTGAATTCGGGATTGATCTCTTCCATATCATACAACTGGTCGTAAGGCACATCGGCTTCAGCCAGGAGGACATTCATATGCCCGGGCATACGTCCGGCTACCGGATGAATGCCATACTTCACGGTTACTCCTTTTTCTTCAAGCATGCCGGCTACTTCTTTCAGGGCATGCTGTGCCTGTGCAACGGCCAGCCCGTAGCCGGGCACGATAATAACCTTCTTGGCGTAGGAGCATTGAATAGCAACATCGTCGGGAGTGGTTTCACGGACCGTTTTATCGGAGTCTCCGTCACCACTTGCAACAGCGGCTGTACCGTCACCGCCAAAGGCACCGAAGAGAACATTGCCAAGGCTGCGGTTCATCGCCACGCACATGATGTTGGTAAGGATCAAGCCTGCGGCTCCAACAAGGGCACCACTGATAATCAGGAGGTTGTTGTTCAAAACAAACCCGGCCATCGAAGCGGCAATACCGGAGTACGAGTTTAACAGTGAAATTACCACCGGCATATCGGCACCGCCAATAGGAATTACGGTGAGTATACCGAGAAACAGTGCAAGTCCGAACAATGTCCAGAATATGGCTTCAAATTCGGGGTCGTATGTGAGCCATCCTACAAGCCCGAAAAGGGCGATGGTTAGCAAGAGGTTGAAGTAATTTTGTCCCGGAAAGGTGATGGGATTGCCGCTGATAAATCCCTGCAATTTGCCGAAAGCGATAAAACTTCCGGTAAAAGTGACGGATCCGATCAAAACGCTAAGCCCGATTGTGATCAGGGAATCGATCGTAATCATGCCTGCACTCAGCCGGGTAAATTCACCCCATGCAACAAGGGCGGAAGCACCGCCTCCGAAACCGTTAAATATGGCGACCATTTCGGGCATGGATGTCATGGGTACTTTTTTGGCAAAGAAGGCACCGATAATGCCGCCGATCAATACACCGGCTATGATATATTCGAAACTGACGATTTCCCTCTCAAAGAGGGTAACAACAACACCAAGCAGCATTCCGGATGCTGCGAGCTGGTTACCTTTTCTTGCCGTTGCCGGTGAGCCGAGTTTTTTGATGCCAAAAATGAAAAGCCCGGTGGCAACCAGGTAAAGTATCTGAATCAGGTTTGGAATAACGGATTGAATTGCTTCAGGTAAAAACTGGCTCATCTGTCATCCTCCTTCTTTTTAAACATCTCGAGCATCCGGTCGGTAACCATAAAACCGCCGACTACGTTGATCGTTGCAAAGATAATGGCAACAAGGCCGATGATTTGAGCCATGGTGCCTCCGACACTGCCTGCAATGAGCAAACCGCCTATCAGGGTAATGCCGGATATTGCGTTGGCCCCCGACATCAGGGGAGTATGAAGGGTAGGCGGTACTTTTACAATCAGCTCAAAACCTGTAAATGCGGCGAGTGTAAATACGAAGAGGTTAAAAATGAGTTCGTCCATAAAGCAAGAGATATTTGAGATTTACCTTAATCGGGAATATTCAGGTCTGTTCAGGATGTTATAAAATTTTGGTTGTGAAAAATCATTGGCTTTCTTTTTCCTTAAGCATAGGAGAGATTACCTGTCCATTGTGTGTAATGGTCGTTTTTAAAAGTATTTCATCTTCAAAGTTTAAAACTGGTTCTCCTTCCTTGAACAGCAGATCAAGCAATGACATTATATTTTTTGAATATAGTTTACTCGCATGATAAGCCAGTGAACTGGCAAGATTCAGCGGGCCGGCAATTTTTACTCCGTTGTGGTCAATGGTTTTATCGGGTTCGGTCAGCTCACAATTCCCGCCCTGTTCAGCGGCAAGGTCAACCACAACCGAGCCGGGCGACATATCCTCAACCATTTCTTTTGAAACCAGTTTGGGAGCGGGACGGCCCGGTATGAGCGCCGTAGTAATAACGATATCCGATTTTTTTACATGCTGATGAGTTATTTCTTTTTGCCGGCGCTTATGTTCTTCCGAAGCTTCTTTTGCGTAACCGCTTTCGGTTTCCAGGTCTTCTTCGGTCGGTATCTCGATAAATTTTGCACCGAGGCTTTCTACCTGTTCCTTCACCGCAGGGCGAATATCGTAGGCTTCAACAACAGCGCCCAGCCTTTTGGCAGTGGCAATGGCCTGAAGGCCGGCTACACCGGCGCCCAAAACCATAACCTTGGCAGGCGGTATGGTTCCTGCAGCAGTCATCATCATGGGCAGGTATTTGTCCAGTTCACTCGCGCCGATTAAAACCGATTTGTATCCGGCAATATTACTCATCGAGGAGAGGGCGTCCATAACCTGGGCTCTTGAGATGCGGGGAATTGCATCCATGGCAAGGGCCGTGATTTTTTGATTTTTCAAAAGTTCAACCCTGTCATTGTTTTGCAGTGCCCATACAAAACAGACGAGAATGGCACCGGCCTTCATCTTCTTTACAAGGTCAGTATCGGGGAAATTAAACGAAACGATCATGTCGGCTTCGGAAAAAAGAGAAGACCGGTCTTTTACAATTTTCGCTCCGGCTTCTGTATAACTTTCATCAGGGTAACTTGAAGCAGCGCCTGCCCCGCTTTCCACAAGCAGGATATGGCTGTTCTCTGTTAATTTGGCAACTCCTTCGGGGGTTATTGCCACACGTTTTTCCGAAGCGGTCGTTTCTTTATAGATGCCGATTTTCAAAGCCATTCCTCCAGGTCAGTTATTGTATTATCTTAAACTTAAACAAAATAGATTTCTTTGCAAGATTTTTTTGTCAAAAAAATTGAAATTATCAGACGATGGACTGCCCGAAAACGGTTTGCGACACAAGGTAATCGATTTTGCCTATCATAAGCATAAGTTATTAACATGAAGTTGTTATGAAAAGGCAACAATTGGCAGGTATCTTTTTTATATTTTTACTCGGAATAAATAAACAAAACTAAAAGAATCATGAAAGATATTGCAGGTAAAACGTTTAAAGTTGTCATCGTAGGGAGCGGGCCGGCAGGCCTGACGGCTGCATTGTATGCGGCCAGGGCAGATTTGGATCCCATAGTACTTGAAGGACCGGAGCCCGGCGGGCAGCTCATGCAAACGACAGATGTTGAAAATTATCCGGGATACCCCGAAGGAGTACAAGGCCCCAAAATGATGGATGATTTCAGAAAACAAGCCCAGCGTTTCGGAGCCGATTGCAGGTATGGATATGTAACCGACATCGATTTTGACAATCGCCCGTATAAAATGGAAGTGGATGAGGAATTTGAAATCTATGCGCATGCTATCATCATTTCAACAGGCGCCTCTGCCAAATGGCTGGGTATTGAAAGCGAGCAGCGGCTTAGGGGCAAGGGCGTAAGTGCCTGTGCTACCTGCGACGGTGCCTTTTTTCGCGACCAGCATGTGATTGTGGTTGGCGGCGGCGATACTGCAATGGAAGAGGCTACGTTCCTTACAAAATTCGCAAGTAAAGTCACCGTGCTTCACCGCCGCGAGGAGTTGCGGGCATCAAAGGCCATGCAACAGCGTGCTTTTGATGACGAAAAAATCGAATTTATGTGGAATACGGAGCTGCATGAAGTACTGGGTGAAGATGCGGTAGACGGTGTAAAGTTGATCAACAATGAAACGGATGAGATCAGCACCCTTGATGACGTCACGGGCGTATTTATAGCGATCGGACATAAACCGAATACCGATTTGTTTAAAGAAGTATTGACGATGGATGAGGTTGGCTATATTCAAACCGAAGGGCAGTCCACACGTACTGACCTCCCCGGAATTTTTGCCAGCGGTGATGCGATGGACCCCATTTACCGCCAAGCCGTAACCGCGGCCGGCACCGGTTGCCGTGCTGCCCTGGATGCTGAAAAATACCTCGGCGAACTGAAAATTGAGGATAAAGAAAAAGCAGCGGTTTAACCCATATAATCAGTCAGGCTTTCCATTGCTTCTTCGGCTGCCGGTAAATGGCGCCTAAATGTAAGACTGACAGAAGTGTTTTTAAGCATTTTTTTAAATACAGGATGCAACCGTTCTGACCGGATCCGTATTTCTTTTGGATGAAGCTTGTTTTTCATCAGTGCTTCTATCAGTTTCATGCCGCTGTTTGCAAACATTTCATCCACATTCGGGTGGGGTGTCAACAGGTCAACGTTGACGATGTACCCTGATTTTTTTTCCACTACCAACAAGGCAAAAGGGAAATAAGGAGGATTTTTGTCCGCAATTGGATTTGGCAGAAAGCTGAGGTCAACTTCCAAAATAACGTTTTGCTGCGGTAACCGGCTCAGTTTTGCGGCCAGCCTTCCGGGATAGGGTATAGATAGTTCTTTGTATCCGGGCTGAAATTCAAGATAATCGTCGCTCCAGCCTCCGGATTTTTTTTCAGAACCCGGGACCCGGAACAAGCCACTGAGATGTTCCCCGCTTCTTTCAATAAATGCAAATTCTTTATTTTGCGCCTGACGTGCCACGTGGATGGTCTGCTCGAGAACCGGAACCAGGTCTTCAAGTTTTGGCAGTTGTGGAAACAGGGGAGGATGGCCAGGTATATTTTGATGAAGTACCGGCCACTTTTTACGCTCTGAAAGGGAAAATCCCAGCTCTTTCAAAAGTTCTCTCTCGGTTTCATCAAGAAGACCTTGCTCGTCAAAGGTAACCATCAGGTGTGGTATCAGTAAAATATCATCAGGCCTTACTGCCTCTTCCTTTTCTTGGAGCTGCAGGAATTCAGCGGCGGCTCTGTTCCCCTGGTAAAAAGAGACGGCACTGTATTCGCCTGCCGAACCCATAATACTTGCATAATAAGTTTGTCGGTCACCAGGCAGTTTTATGCCAAAAAGTTCGTATTCGTACATCCATTGCCAGGGTGCCAGGTCATTCAGTTCCAGCGCAAGTGAATATACTTTTTTTAAAATTTCATTTTCTTGTTTCAA
>CAYPZI010000102.1:0-10853 GCA_964415185.1 uncultured Balneolaceae bacterium
TGGTGCTGTCCAAAAAAAAGAGAAAGTTTCGATATCCTTTGGTGCACAGGTAAACCATCAACCCACCCATAACGTGTGTTTTACCGCTGCCCGTGGCCACGTGGTAAAGCAGTTGTGTGAGTACACCCTTGAGCCGGTTGGATAACTCTTCCCGGTAAAACTGAAGCCGCCCAATAGCCTCTTGTTGATAAGGACGCATCTCAAAATCCTGGCGAAGATTTTCTTTGATGATTGCTGGGGCTTTATCACGGAAAGAAGAATAACCGCAGAGCTCTTTCTGAGAAGAAAACAGTTCGTGAAGCAGTCGTTCGGCCATCGCCATCTATATTTTAGAATGTTTTTATCATGAAGATAGGTAATGCTATTCAGTTATTCGAAAAAATTGAATAACTGAAATGTAATCAAAAAATAGCCCCGAACGGGGCGCCGGTCAACAGCATAGTCCCGAAAACTTTCGGGGCTATGTAAAAAATGTGGGCACCACATAGTGAAAGCCCCAACGGGGCGTAAGCCAGCATTCAATCCCAGACATACCGTTCATCGAATTCCACACCATATTCTTTCAGAAGCATTCGTTATTCATCTTTAAAACTTATTTTTTGATGATGGATATCTTGATTCTTGATGTATTCAACTACCTTATCTACATTTTTAGGTGAAACCGAAAAAATACCATCCCCATCCTGCCAATAAAAATTTGAGTATTGATCACCCATCGTTTTTATCCATTTCGATGATCCCTGCTTGAGTTCCTGTATTAACTTCATTTGGGCAATTTTTCTTGAAAGAAGGCACAAAATATGAACATGATTTTTATGACCTCCGATTTGAACCGGATTGCTTTCCATTTCTTTGCAAATGCCGCCTATGTAGTTATAAAGATCATTTTCAATCTCTTTATCAATCAGATTTTTTCTGTATTTGGTGCTGAAAATGATATGTGTGTAAACTTTGGATAGAGATTGTGGCATAGTCTGTCGGGATTGCGCCCTTTCAGGGCTTGTTCATAATTGGTCACTATAAAACATAGCCCCGAAAGCTTCCTTTCGGGGCTATACTGTTGATGCTACTCTCTTGTGTACAAATTCCAAAAATATTCCCATGCTCTAAACATCTCACGTTGCTAACAATCCAAGCTCCAAAGGAGCGCCCATCAACAGCATAGTGCAACGCACTATGACAACAGGCACGGCATTTACACAAAAGCCCCAACGGGGCGGTAGCCTTTCGGGTTAATCCCAAAAACCCAACATTTAATTCGCCGCGGCTCCGCTAATCGTATCTCCAAACAACACCGCATTCATAAACATCTTGTTGGTGCCGAACCAGAACGCACGGAAATTGGGGTTGTCATTGAAACTGATCACTTTGCCTCTTCCGGAACCCGATACAATCACCGATGCCGTTCCTCTCAGCAGTTCCAGGTTTTCATCAGAAATATAGCCGCTTGCAAGAGGGCTATCGGTGTAGTAAACCGGAGTGGCAAAAGGGTTTTCAGCTTTCTTTAAAAACGTTGTGTTGCTTCTGAAAAGCTGAATATCACTGCTGTTGTAACCATATCCCAGGGGATGGGTCAGGTCGATTTTACCATGAAAGATAGCCCCGCCAATCACCTGTGCTCCACGGGTATCACTCAGGTCTGCATAGGGCAGCACTTCCGGTTCTTCTTCATCGTTTTCTCTTTCCACGAATTCAACTTTTGCAAGATCATTCCTTGTTGCCCAGTTTAAAGCTCCCTGGAGCGTAATTAATGTACCCCCTTCAGATACCCATCTTTTTAAATTTGCTGCGGCTCCGTCAACGATATCACCGTAGCCGCCATTGGGCATGATAATCGTAGTGTACCGGCTAAGATCCGTTCTGCCCACCCTGTCTTGTTCAAGGATTGTAATGGGTATTTGATAACGCTGATCAAACAAATGCCAGATTTCGCCGACCTCGGTATACCTGACACCGCTTCCTGCAAGAACGGCTACTTCCGGATTTCGAAGATCTTCAAAATTGGGGCTTCCCAGGTCAATCCCTGCTACATTCAACCCGCCGTTTACACTGAATACATCGATGCCGTCTTCACGGGCTATATCCTGCATAATCTCAAAAATCTGCTGCTCTGAGATATCCTCATCCTGTATTCCGAGCGCTACCTGTATGGTTCCGTAATCAAAATTTACAACACCCTGTGAAGTAACAGCCCTGAAAGGAATCGATGCTACTTTTGTGCGAATCCCTTCTTTTTGAAGCCTGTAAAGGGCTCGCGGCGCATAGTAGTCATCCCACTCAAACAGGTAGGCATAGCTGCTTCTTCCCCCTATAATTTCGCTCGCGGGTTTCGTTGCTTCTTCCACACGGGTTCCTAGCAGATTATTATTGTATGATTTTGAATCAAGTTCAGCAAACGGAAGGTTAAAGGCATAGGGCAGTGTCCACGCTGATACATCATAAAAAAGGCTGTCGGTAAATGTGGTTCTCTGTTCAAACAAGGCTTTGATCAGACGGAACTGCGATTGTTCAAGCGGCACAATGTAGGAACTTCCGGCCTTGAACGTGCGATTGTTTGCCTCAAGATCCCTGGCCAGTTTATGGATTTCAATTTCATGATGATTCAGCATATCGACAAGATGCCATGTCTTGCTCTTGTCATGCTCATCTCCGAAAACAAACGCTTTGACATCCGACCTCGATGCCTCACGGCTTGCTTCACTGTAAAAATCACGCATGTGGCTCAGCAGCTCTTCCCTTATTTCAATCCCGGCCCTGAAGGTTGAAAGCGATGTTGTAAACTGGTTTCGAATAGTAAAAGGAAATTCAAGTACCCCGTGCACACTTTCCTGGGCATGTCCGCGAGAACTGGCCTGCTCGAACAGGATACCGATCGATCCGTTTACATCCGGGTAAGTCGAACCTTTGCCATAGTAAAAATCGTCGAAGCTCTCCCTTGTGTAGTAAAGCGATTTGATCTCATTCAGCGCATCCGCGTGATACTCGGCAATAGCCATTGTGAGATCCTGGTTTCGCTGGGGTGTAAGCGGATGCGTTCGCGAGGGAATCCCCGGCTGGAAGAAAAAGGTGGAGTTGGTTCCCATTTCATGAAAGTCGGTCAATACATTCGGTTTCCACTCCTGAAATCTTAAAATCCGTCCGCGGCTTTCAGGGTGCTGAACCGGCATCCAGTCACGGTTCAGGTCGAACCAGTAGTGGTTGGTTCTGCCACCGGGCCATACTTCACTGTACTCCCGGTCGGCCGGATCGGGATTGATTGTATGGCTCTTATGCATGTTTACCCAGGTTGAAAAACGCTGCAGCCCATCCGGGTTCAGGCTCGGGTCGATGATAATCACGGCGTTCTCAAGAAGTTCTTCAATTTCCGGGCCTGTTGCCGCAGCAAGATAATATGCTACGAGGGGTGAGGCATTGGCACCGCTGGCCTCATTTCCGTGTACGCTGTAGCCCATATTCAACACAACCGGCATCCGGCTGAGATCCAGGTTGGCCGACCTTTCCGGATCCATAAGCATTTTATGATTTTCCTTGATCCTGTCAATTCCCTTGTGGTTTTCCGGTGATGTAACCACAAGCTGTACCAGCGGCCTGTTCTCATGAGTTCTCGCATATTCCGAAATCGTTATACGGTCGGATGCCTCTGCAACGGCATACATGTACTGAACCAATTTATCATGAGTGATATGCCATTCGCCAATTTGATGACCGATTACTTCTTCCGGAGTTGGTATATCCGAATCATACTGCACATTCCCGGGTAGATAATACTCAAGCTCTTTTTGTGCCAAGAGCTGAAATGGCAATAAAATAAGGATCAATAATATTGAAAACTTTCGCATGATATTGTTTTTAATTTTGGTTTAGACTGATCACCCCGGCTTTGTAGCCGAAGACTTACATAGTAACCTGAATAAATGAAAAAATTATTAAAACTTTTCCAAGTTTCCGTTCAATTATCTAATCAATTCATTTGTAATTTACCAACACAAGTTACGCACTCTCTGTATGGTCAAACAGATCAGGCAGCAAATAAAATTTGCGTTTATCTGCGAAATCTGCAGGAGATTTCATTGAATATATAACTTCCCTGACTAATACCTGAATATCGCCGCAGTCGAGACCTTGTAGGGCATCTCTTCTTTTGGCAATGCGTAAACATCGCTTCCGTTTTCAAGTGCTTTAATAGCCGACCAGTTAATAAGGTCGATATTATTGGAGTTGGTGTTATTTGAATACTCAACTTCAATTAAATCACTGTTGTATTTTCCCCATCGCTCTTCATCGGTAGCAATCAAAAGTGTCCGGGTTTTACCCATGATTGTTGATTTGATAATTTCAGTCAGGTTATTGGATGTTAGATTATTGGTAGCATCTTTAAAGATTTCTTTTGCCTCATACAGGTCTTTCAGGAAGTGTTTTTTTACGACTTCCCAACCGGCGGTTTGTAATTCTTTCTCACTCTTTTCCACCGGGTTCATATCGACGGTTTCTTCAATTGTGCGGTTGTAATTATTTGATTTGTTGTACATGGCTATGTTCTCCTGCAGGCCTAAAAGCACCAGGGGGATCTGTTTTTTCTTCATCAAAGGCGTGACGATATTTTCAACTTTCCCGAGATATTGACTCACAACTTCTTTTTCATCTTCCTTTCCGGCTCCATGTCCGAAATACATGGCTTTATCACCCGATGCGCCGGTATGAAATTGAACCTGGGCATCAGGCATATCATCATAGTATTCTTTAATTGACTGCGGCAGCTCGTCAGGAGTAATATCCTCACATTCAAACCGTGTGCATTCAAGCAGCCGGATATTTTGTCGTCCCACAGCCAATACTGCATAAACACCATCGAGGCTAATCATAGGAAGCAGAGGCGTTATTAACGTATGATCGTTTACATAAATAGTTTCCCTCACCTTGTAAGGCAATTGAAAAACTTCCGTGTCTTTTTCAGAAATATAAATAACCAATCCCTGGTCCACATGTACCCAAAAGGATGGAATATTCAGTAAATCTGAAGCTTCCTTTAGATAATCATTAATTTCATTCTCTTTAAATCCCTTTTTTTTGAGCTCATCTGATACTCTACTCAGCAAATTTTTGAACCGTATGGGATCTTGTTTCGCATCTTCTCCTTTTTTATGGGTGGGCATTGAAATCGTAGTTAAAACATCACCTTCAAAATCGATAATTTCTTCAATCTTCTTTCTTGTGACCATAATCTGTTTTTATATATTATTGATATTCATATTTAATTGTCTCATTTCATATCAGGCTTTTGAAGCAACTGTTTCACGGGATTCAAAATCCTGATAATCTTCATCTCATTCCTTTTACAACTCACATCACTTTTTTGTGCATAATACGTCCTTTTTAAAATTATAAAATATTTACTTATATAATGGTTCCAAAACCAAAAAATTCTGATGATGTCTATTAAAAAAAGCAAATTTGCTGATGCTTTAGGTCCCGGTTTGATGATGGCCGCCGCCGCAATAGGGGTGTCTCATCTGGTGCAATCAACAAGGGCAGGAGCCGATTACGGTTTTGCATTGCTATGGGCTGTTATTCTTGCCAACTTTTTTAAATACCCCTTTCTTGAATTCGGTCCGCGATATACGGTTGCCGCAAAAGAATCTCTGATTGAGGGTTACAGGCGTCTCGGTAACTATGCAATCCTTATCTTTTTTATTTTTACTATCGGAACCATGTTTGCCGTTCAAGCAGCTGTTACTGTTGTCACTGCAAGCCTGGCAGCAGAAATGACGGAGATTGCCTTAACACCTCTGATTTGGAGTGCTATTCTGCTTCTTATTTCAATTTTGATATTAATTTCCGATAAATATTCACTTCTCGACAATATTGTGAAAATTTTGATGTCTGTATTGGCTATATCAACGGTCACTGCTGTAGGCGCTGCCCTATTTCAGGGTGAGTATCAAACCCTGTCCGGGGTTCCTTCACCAGATATCTGGACAGTAACCGGTGTTGGATTCATTATAGCATTGATGGGATGGATGCCTATACCCGTTGATGCCGCTGCCTGGCATTCACTCTGGGCAATTGAAAAAAATAAACTGCAGGGGCACGATACCGGTTTGAAAGACACTCTTTTGGATTTTAACATCGGATACATCGGGGCTGCCCTTCTGGCTGTTTTTTTTCTGACTCTCGGAGCTGTAATCATGTATGGAAGCGGTGTGGATTTTGCCTCAAGCAGCGCAGCCTTTTCTTCACAATTGATACTTCTTTATACTGCTTCTCTTGGCAATTGGGCCTACCCGGTTATAATTATTTGTGCCTTCACCACTATGTTCAGTACCACATTGTTTGTGACCGATGCTTACCCGAGGGTTTGCAGAAAATTTATCCAAATGTATAAACCCGGTTTTTTAAAAGGCAATAATTCGATTATTTATCGCTTCTTTCTAATTGCAGTGAGTATTTTTTCTCTGGTTTTACTGGCACTGCTTGGAGATCAATTCCGGTATCTTGTCGATCTTGCAACCACACTCTCTTTTTTGAGTGCCCCCGTACTTGCCTGGCTGAACCACAAACTAATACACAAATCCCATATCCCACAGGATTGCCGTCCAAAACCTTGGCTTACCTGGCTCAGTCGCAGCGGTATTTTATTTTTAACCGTGTTTGCCCTGATCTATATCTACTGGATGGTTCAATTTTAATCAATCCGGATGTATATTGCTTATGAATATCATTTGATTCCTTCAGGACACCCCATGATTCGAGCTGTACTATTTACACTATTTCTGATTCTGATTCATTCCCCGACAGCCGGGGCACAGGTACAACTCTATCCTAACTTGTTCAGGCCTTCAAATCTTGACTGGCAGCTTTTAAAAACCAGGCATTTCAGGGTAATTTATCCTTTAAAAGCGCAAAAAGAGGCCTTTCAGACCGCCCTCATACTCGAAAGTGAATACAGCGATATTTCCGGGCTGACAGGCGGAACACTCAACAATTTCAGAATGATTATCAACACAGAAAATGACAGGTCAAACGGCTTTGTCAACCCTCTGAATTTCCGGTCTGAAATAGAACTCGCCCCGATTAAAGGTAAAAACATGAATCCGCGTTCGGGCAACTGGCTCGAAACCGTCGTTCCGCATGAACTGGTTCATGCGTCCCATTTTAATTCGGTTACACCCTCACTTACAAACATTGCAGGGCTTTTTTCACCCGACATCCGCCGATCCGTTCATGCAGCCGCTCCTCTTGGTATTCTTGAAGGTATTGCCGTAGAGTATGAAAGCCACAATCATATTGAAGGAGCGGGCCGTGGCAACTATCCCTTTTTTACGAACCAATATCAGGCTTTAATCGGCACTCCCGATGAGTGGTCGATGGGGCAGCTTGTTCATGTATCAGAGTTTACCTTTCCGTTCGACCGCCATTACAACGGCGGTTACCACTTCGTCCACTGGCTACTTGAAAATAAGGGCCGTGATGTAATGAGCGAAGCTATCCGGTTTCATTACAAATGGCCATTTCTCGGATTCGGATATGCTTTAAAACGAAAAACAGGCCACGGCCCGGCAGAACTGTATAAAGAATATCAATCTGATATCGGGGATCAGGAATTAATAAGACGATCGCAGCAAGATAAAATCGTTAAGTCATCAGCCATTCATCTTGAGCCTGTTTCCTCGGGAATGAGGGCCCGCCGCCCGCTTTGGCTTGATAACAATCAATTTATTTTTCACAGCCGGTTTTATGATGCACCAACCGGGTTTTACTTATATAATCTTGAAAAAAAATCTCACCGGTTGATACTTGAAGTCTCCGTTGTCGATGATTATAAGTATTCCCTATCCAGCGACCGAAATGAACTTTTCTATGGCAGGTACAAAACGGATCCTCTTTTTGATAACACCTTTCGAGCCAATATTTACAAGCTGCTCATCGATTCAGGAAAAGTGAAAAAGGTGACCACTAACCAGTCAAGAATTTTTGCACCTGAGTATAGTGAAAATATAATGTATGCATTGCAAACCGACGGACAAATCAACCGCCCGGTTATCCTGGACAGTAACAAAGGTGAAGTTCTAAAATCAATTCAACTGCCTGAAGGCTATACGATCCAGGAAGTCGATGTACATCCCGAACACCCAAACCGTATTGCCATTCTTGCAAAAAAATCAGGCGTTCAGGGAATCTGGATCACTTCCGCCGACTCTCTTGAACAATTTTATAAGGATGATCCTGATATAGTTTTTGAAAACGGTTCGGTTTTTGATCCTAACTGGCATCCGGTACAGGTAAAACTTTTATTTACCTCCGACCATTCGGGGGTCATGAACATCTACCTGTATGATTCAGAAAAAAAAGCCGCAACCCGTTTGACCCATTCCATCTATAATTCAATGGAGCCTGCTTTTTCACCCGACGGTAACCTTATTGCATACATCATTTCAAAAGGAGAAGAATTCATTCCCGCTGTTATGGAATTTCAACCTGATGAGAGTAAGGCTCCGGAACTTTCATTTTCCCCGGTGGATAAAAAAATGACTGGTCTTATGAACCGGCCTGTGATGAACCGCGACGCACTGCCCGACTCCTCTCAATGGAGTGTTGAAAATTACAGCAGCGGCCTGAGATGGCTCAGGCCCCGGCTCTGGACACCTGTTGTCAGAAATACAGGTGATGTAAGGGAACTTGGTTTGCGTTTCTACTCAACCGATGATCTTGCCCGCAACACATATTCACTCGAATTAACGGGAGCCAAAAACCGGGTATGGTACGATCTCAATTATCAATACAGCGGTTTTTTTCCGGGAATCGGATTCCAGGCAAAAAGCGAACCTCTATTTCCATCGCTGAGAGTGGATTCGGAAACCGGCCAATCCCGGTTTGTAAATTTTCTTCTTCAAAACAGGGAATTCGGTATCAACATCCCTTTCCGATTTTTTCTTGAAAGAAATACACGCTTTTCATCCGTTTCCATTCAGCCCGAGTATGAAATTTCCCAATTGAAGTTTTTCGACTTTGATACAACAAACAACTCTCTTTCAAACTTTAGTACTTCTCACTCCGTTGGTTTTACAGTTGTATTCAATTACCGGCTCAGGCAGTTTATCAGGGACGTTCAGCCAAATTCAGGATGGGTTTTTTATGCACAATCTGAAATCGATCTCAATAAAAATAATTTCAATTTTTCTTTTAACGATACTCAATTTTCAGGTGAGTTTTCAAAAAGGCGCGGCTTAAGGGGAGGCGTTTACAGATATCTTTCCATTTTACCTCGTAAAAACCAATCGCTCAGATTGGGTGCCGAATTCCTTACACAAACCGATATTCCTCAATACGATAACCAGGATCTTGTCTCCGATCTTTTTCCCGGTTCAATTTTCCGTCCTTCTAACAATATGTCTTTTCTGTCAACCCGTTATACTATTCCTCTCATATATCCGGATGACGGCGGCTTTCTGCTTCCACTTTACCTTTCAAATTTATACATTGTTCTTGTTTCTCAAACTGTAAGTGATTTGAATTCCGAATCTTTTTCCGAGCTTCGAAACAATTCACGTACTATTTTTGGGGCAGGGCTCAGAAGCCGGTTCAGAATTTCAAATTTGTCAATCGATTTGGGTATTTCAATTGGCTTTGAACCTTCGAGAAATGACGTTACATTCCTGTTTGGAACCTTTTAAACCAATTTATTCTATATGAAATCTCTATCCAATCCGCTAATTATTCTTTTATTGGCAATCTTAACTGCAGCATGCTCAGGTGAATCGAACAGCAGTGTTGAAAATGCCAGGAAAAGTCCAATCGCCATCAGTGCCGTACAACTCGGTAATACCTACGTCAAAGTCGTTTATGGCCAGCCTCATAAACGGGGTCGTGAAATTTTTGGTACTCTTGTTTCCTATGGCGAAGTCTGGCGTACCGGCGCAAATGAAGCTACCGAAATCACCTTTACCGAAGATGTTGAGTTCGGCGGCAACCTTGTTGAATCGGGAATCTATTCTCTTTTCACCATCCCCGAAGAAAATCAATGGACAGTTATCCTGAATAAAAACCTCGGCCAGTGGGGTGCATTTAGCTATGATGATACGGCCGATTATCTCAGGTTCAATGTCCCTGTACAAACGATTGATGAAATGGTAGAATCTTTCACCATCAATTTTTCAGAGGTTGAGGGCACACAAACCATGATGAGTATGGTTTGGAATTCAACCAAAGTTGAAATTCCCATCCGGTTTATAGAAGAGGATGCCTGATTTTTTAGAGTAAAATTTTAAAACTGAGAAGTCAACGAAGTAAACTTAAATAATTAAGTTATTCATAATAAAATAAATACATTTTTTTTGACTGCCTCAGAATAATTTACTTACTGGCGTATCAATCGTAATGAGTCCACATCCGAATCACTTTAACTACCTTCTTATCTTCATATACTTGATAAACAAGGCGGTGTTGAATATTGATCCTTCTTGAATAAGCCCCTTCTAATTCACCAACAAGTTTTTTATAGGGAGGATACTCCTGAAAAGGGTTTTCATAGAGTATATCAAGTAAATCTTCAACTTTCGATTTCAGGCCCGAAATAGCTACTTTTTTAGAATCTTTTTTAGCCTGTTTAGTGTAAACGATTCTATAACTGCTCACCAGTCTAATTCGTCCTCAGTTTCGTCCAGCGGTGTATTCATGCCTTCCTTGATGGATTTGGTCATTCCCGGAATAGAGGCTAAGTAGAGCGTTTCCTGGATGGATTGCCAATCATTTTCACTTACAAGAACAGCATTGGAACGTTTTCCGGTAATTTGAATAGGCTCGTGCGTTTCGGCAGCCTCATCTAACAGACGGTATATTTCTTTTCGGGCTTGAGT
>CAYPZI010000103.1:0-6000 GCA_964415185.1 uncultured Balneolaceae bacterium
ACTCTCAATGAGCAACAACACAAAGCCGTCACCCATACCGACGGCCCCCTTTTAATTGTTGCCGGGGCTGGCAGCGGTAAGACTCGTGTTTTAACGTACAGAATTGCTTACCTGCTTCAGCAACATAAAGCAGTCCCGCAGCAGATTCTTGCGCTGACCTTTACCAACAAGGCCGCCAGGGAAATGCAGGAGAGAATCACTCAACTGATTGACCAGCGGGCTTCCAATTTGTGGATGGGTACGTTTCACTCGGTTTTTGCAAAGATTTTGAGATTTGAGGCGGATAAGATCGGGTTTAACAGCAACTTCAGTATTTACGACACCAACGACTCGGAGCAGGCCATCAAGCTGATCATGAAAGAGCTGAATTTTGACCCGCGTGAAATCCAGCCCCGAAGCATCCACCGGAAGATCAGTGACTCAAAGAACCAGCTTATTAACCCGGATACCTATAATTCCCGCTTTGTTAAAACAACCCTGGATGATATTACTGCGCGGGTTTACAAAATCTATCAAACGCGCCTTAAACAGGCGAATGCCATGGATTTTGATGACCTGCTTGTGCGGCCTGTTGAGTTGTTTTCGGAGCATCCGGATGTCTTGGAGAAATACCAGGACCGGTTCAAGTATATCCTGATCGATGAATACCAGGATACCAATCATGCCCAGTACAAGGTTACACAAATGATGGCAAGCAAATACAAGAATATCTGTGTGGTCGGGGATGATGCTCAAAGCATTTATTCGTTTCGTGGAGCTGATATCACCAATATCCTGAATTTTAAAAAAGATTATCCGGAAGCAACGGAAATACCGCTTGAGCAAAATTATCGTTCTACCAAATATATTCTGCAGTGTGCCGATTCCATCATCAAAAACAATTCCAAACAGCTTGAAAAAACCCTGTGGACGTCCAATGAAGAGGGTGAATGTATTACCCTGCTCGAAAATTTTAATGAGCGGGAAGAAGCCGACCGTATTGCCGGACTGATCCTGGATCAAAAAATGAGAAACGGTTATGATTACAATGATTTTGCGATCTTGTACAGAACAAATTACCAGAGCAGGGTTTTTGAGGAGGCACTCCGCAGAAAGGGAATTGCCTATCAACTGGTCGGCGGACTATCCTTTTACCAGCGAAAAGAGATTAAGGATGTCCTTGCATACCTGAAGCTTCTTGTCAATCCCTATGATGAGCAAAGTTTGCTGCGAATTATCAATGAGCCATCAAGGGGAATCGGCAGCAAAACGCTCGGCGATTTGCTAAGAAAATCGAGGAAGGAACAGAACCGGATCTGGGATTTAATTCAAAATGTGAATGAAATTGATTTATACAAACCGGCCCAGGCCAGGATTGCCGATTTTGTGACGATGATTCACTCACTCAGGGCCGATCTTGAAAAAGGGTTATCTATATTGGAAGTTACCCGTAAAATGCTTGAGAGAAGCGGGTATATCAAATCCCTGATCGAAGAAAACTCGGCTCAGTCCCTTTCAAGGCGAGATAACATTGTAGAACTTCAAAACGCAATCGCATATTATGAGAAGTCGAACAAAAAACCGACGCTTTCAGCCTTTTTACAGGAAATCAGTCTTATAACGGATGCGGATAAGTACGATGAGGATATACCGGCAGTGACTCTCATGACTGTTCACGGCTCGAAGGGGTTGGAATTCCCCGTGGTTTTTGTAGCGGGGCTTGAAGAAAACCTGTTTCCCGTAGGAGAAAGAAATGGGAATGCGCCCGATTACGAAGAAGAGAGAAGGCTTTTTTATGTTGCCATAACAAGAGCAGAGAAAAAGCTCTTTTTCAGTCATTGCCGTATGCGATACCGGTTCGGTGAAGAAACCCGCCAGGCAAGATCACGATTCCTGGATGAAGTTGACCCTGGTGTTGTCAGAACCGAAAGCGGGAGGACCATCAAGCAAAACAGGGATCGTTTTTCCAGCCAATCCTCCGGAGATGATTCTGCTTTTGTGGAATATGACTGGAAAAAGCCTGCTCACAGTTATCAGAAAAAAACTTCGGCCGTAGATTATTCGTATGAATATGACCAGGATGATCCTTTCCAAACGGGTGCAAAAGTCGTCCATCCCTCCTTTGGACGTGGTAAAATTCTGTCCAGAACGGGCGAAGGTTATGATTCGAAGGTTGTTGTTTTCTTCAAAAGCCGGGGACAAAAAACGCTGATGCTGAAAGCAGCAAAGTTGCAAATTGAAGAGTAATTCAGGGCAGATTAGTGTTTTGTCAATAATAAAATGTCGGACAAAAACCCGCAATGTTTCTTTTCAAAAAAAGCAGTAACTAAATACAAGTTCAGATGATAATAAGAAAAACATTGCGGGTTTACTCATCCGATAACCTATCCGGAGATCAACCCCGTTTCCGGGCTATAATTAGTCCGTCTCTCACCGGCAGCATCACGTTTTCCAGATTTTCCTCATCCCGGATCATTCTGTTCAATCGATCTACAGATTTGCTTTTTGGATCATCGGGAGAAATTACCTCATTTCCCCATAATGTATTATCTACAACCAGAACCCCACCCTTTTGTAGTTTTGGATACGTTAGTTTGAAATAGTCCGGATAGGATATCTTGTCTGCATCGATAAAGATCATATCAAATTGCATTTCCAGGATCGGGATGGTTTCAAGTGCATCTCCCATTATTTGCCTGATTTTTTTGTTGTAAGGTTCTTGCGCAAAGTATTTTGAAGAAATTTCACGGTATCGCTCATTAACCTCAAGGGTTGTTAACAGTCCGTCTTCAGGAAGGGCATCTGCCATCATCATCGCGGAATAACCTGTAAAAGTGCCGATTTCGAGTATACTTCTTATTCTATTCATTTTTACGAGAAGAGAGAGCAATCTGCCAATCTGAACTCCACACATCATATCGTGGTATTGAAGTTTCTCTTTGGTTTCGTTTACCAGCTTTTTTATGAGTGGTGATTCCGGAGTGGTATGATCATCACAATATTCTTTTACTTCATCGGTCATACGTCAAAAACTATTTATGTTTAAAAATGTCTAACAGTCCAGAATGTCACAATTTAAGAAGATAAACCTCTTGTTTTTAGCATATACTTTACAAATGTGTATTTTTATGGATACTATTGAAGCTATAACCCTCAAAAACAACAGAGTAAGCATGTCTTCGGATAAGACTGCATCCAAACCCCCGTTTATTCCTGCCCAGGAGTCTCCCCTCTTTTTAAAAGCCTTTACTTATTATATGAACTGGTTCTTCAGGTATCGCTTCAGAAATATCTGGTTGTCCCAGCATTACTTCCCCGAAGAGGATTCTAAAACCATTTACTTTTTAAATCATACAACCTGGTGGGACGGATTAATTCCACTTTTTCTGAACGAAAACGTGTTAAAACAAAAAGGCAGGGCGATGATGGAAGACAAGCAGATGCTGAAATATTCGTTTTTTAAAAAAATCGGAGCTTTTTCGGTACATCTTGATAACCCGAAATCAGCTCTTGTTTCTCTTCGATATGCTGTAAAATCAATGCAGAGACCGAATGCGGCTCTATTTATCTATCCTGAAGGCGAAATAAACACTTTTTCTTACAACAAGCCTGCGTTTAAGCAAGGCTTGGCCTGGCTGACCGAGCAGGTTCCGGATGCCGATGTGGTGCCTGTCGGTATTTATATGCATTGTATGAATAAGAGCAAACCCGAGCTGGTTATCCGGATCGATTCAGCTGTCGAAATTGACCATACCCAAGGCTCAGATGCCATTAACGACAGCCTTCAGATGGAAATGCGCAATACTTTAAGGGCACTTTATAAACAAGTAAAGGATGAAGAAAACCTTACCCCTTTGTTATAAAAATTTTTGAATATTAGGATTTGTCCGGCATAAAGCGGTTATTTATTGTTGAGTTTTACTTTATTATTGAAGTCATTTCAATAAACAGTAATCTATTAATCTGAAATTGATAATCGCTTGCCATGGAAACTGAATACTCTCGGGTTATATCCTTATATCTGCTTCTCTTTTTAACTTTTACCCTAACTTCTTTTCAATCAGCTTTTACTCAGCATAATAATGACAAAAACTGGGTTATAGAAACCAGTCAAATCAACCCCTCTGAATATTTCGGGATAACCGTTGCGAACGGAATGATTGGAATTATTTCATCCCATGAGCCACTGAGAGCCAGTGAAATTGTTCTGAATGGTGTATTTGATTACTATGGCCGCGGCCGCGTGTCAAATATCCTCAAGGGTTTCAATTTTGCCAATCTTCAGCTCGATATCGACGGTACCCGAATTAACAGGAATAACATTTCCGGATTTACCCAGCGATTGCATATGAAAGAGGCTGTATTTGAAAGTAGCTTCAGATTTTCGGATAAGGCCGATATCAAATATTCCCTGAGATCATTAAGAAATCTTCCGTTTACCGGAGTGATTGAACTTGAAATAACAGCAAAAGAAGATATCCGCATAAGGCCGGCGAGTGTTATGGAAGCTCCGGATCATTTACGTGATATCAGAAACTTTTTTCATATGATTGACAGGCCTCATGTGAAAATACCCCTGCTGACATCCGTTGCAGAGAGTCCGTCCGGCAAACACACCCTGGCGGCTTCTTCCAGTTTTATTTTTGAAGATCACGAACACACTCCCGAATTGATTCATGAAGAGTGGGACCATAATATGCACCTTGTTCATTTTACCGAGGAACTTAAAAAGGGAGAAACATTCAGATTTACAGTCGTTTCATCTGTGACCACTACCCAACATTTTGAAGATCCACACAATGAAGCCGAAAGAATCAGCATTTTTGCAGCCCTTGAAGGCCGGGAAAGATTGTTAAATAAGCATCGGGCAGACTGGGATAAACTTTGGGAAAGCGATATTATTATTGAGGGAAATGATGAGGATCAAAAAGATGTGAGAATGATGCTCTATCATCTCTATTCATTTGCCAGGGAAGGAACAAACCTGAGCCTCTCCCCTATGGGCCTCTCGGGCCTTGGCTATAATGGCCATGTTTTCTGGGATACGGAAGTCTGGATGTACCCTCCGTTTTTAATGCTTCATCCGGAAATTGCTAAGTCGATTATCGAATACCGGTACGACAGGCTTGAGCAGGCAAAAATGAAAGCGTTTAGCCATGGATTTGACGGGGCAATGTATCCCTGGGAATCGGATGATATCGGGCAGGAGTCAACACCGGTATGGGCGCTCACAGGCCCGTTTCAGCATCATATCACGGGCGTGGTTGGCATCGGCGTATGGAATTATTACAGGGTTTCACAGGATAAGGTGTGGCTTGAAAATAAGGGTTTCCCAGTACTTGAGGCTGTAGCCGATTATTGGGTTAGCCGTGTTGAAAAAGGTGATGACGGCAAATATCATATCAACAATGTTGTCGCTGCAGATGAGTATGCGGAAAATGTAAATAACAATGCTTTTACCAACGGTACTGCTATCCGTTCTTTGCAGCATGCCGTAAAAGCTGCACAGGCGCTTGGCACAGCTCCAAATCCAAAATGGTCAGAGGTTGCCGAAAATATTCCGGTTTTGGAATTTGAAAATGGAATCACTCGGGAACATGCCACATACAATGGCGAAACCATCAAGCAGGCCGACACTAACCTCCTCACCTATCCATTAAAACTCATCACGAATCCAGAGCAGATGAGAAGAAACCTGGAATATTATGAAGAACGGGTTGATAAAGAACATGGCCCGGCCATGACCCAGGCCGTATACTCGGTTATTTACAGCAGGCTGGGTGATGCTGAAAAAGCTTATCAATTGTTCAAGCAGAGTTACAAACCGAATGAACGTCCACCCTTTCCGGTTATAGCCGAAACACCACAAAGCCAAAACCCATACTTTGCCACAGGTGCAGGCGGAACGCTTCAGGCTGTATTGGCTGGTTTCGGAGGATTGGATATCACAGATGATGGAATTGTTCAGGTTGATACTCCACTGCCTCCGGGCTGGCGTTCATTGACCATTAAAGGTGTGGG
>CAYPZI010000103.1:6100-10799 GCA_964415185.1 uncultured Balneolaceae bacterium
CCATTCATCGGATGACTTGTTTAAAAAAAACCTTGGTACTACCTCGCCTTCAGTCATCCGGTGAATGTGCCCAAAACCTCCAACGCTTCGGGGAGCTCACTTTGTTCGCACGCCCGGAGGTTGGAGTTTCCGATAAACTTAAGCTTTCCAGATGTGAATGTCGTTTTTAGGAGTAACATTCTTCATTGAATTACGCGTATCGATGATGCAATCTGAAAATGAAGCCAGTTCATTGTAATCAATCACAGAGTGATTGGTTGAAATAATTACAGCATCGTAGGATTTTATTTTTTCTTCAGTCCACTCAATAGATTTCAACCCTGTCCATTCTGCATGTTCCCGGGTTTCCCAGATTTCAGGCAGGAAAGGATCGTAATAATCGATTTCAGCGTTGTATTTCGCAAGCAGATCGAAAATTTTAAAAGTGGGCGATTCCCTCAGGTCATCGATATCCGGCTTGTAAGCCAGGCCAATAACCAAAATTTTGCTGCCGTTCATCGCTTTTTTATGAGCATTTAGTGCTACAAGCGTGCGGTCGACTACATATTGCGGCATATCGGTATTGATTTCACCGGCAAGCTCGATAAACCGTGTAGGGCGTTCAAACTCCCTGGCTTTCCATGTAAGGTAAAAGGGATCAATAGGAATACAATGACCGCCAAGGCCGGGGCCGGGAGTAAATTTCATAAAACCAAACGGTTTTGTGCCGGCAGCATCCAGAACTTCATGCACATCAATACCCATCGATTCATATACCACCTTCAACTCATTGACAAGTGCGATATTCACAGAGCGGAATATATTTTCCGTCAATTTCACGGCTTCTGCCGTTTTCGTATCGGAAACCGGCACGGTTTGGACAATAGCCAGATCGTACATGGCTTTTGCTAATGTGAGTGCGTCTTCACCATGGCCGCCCACCACTTTCGGTATTTTTTCCGTATTGAAATTCACATTACCCGGATCTTCTCTTTCAGGGCTGTATGCCACAAAAAAGTCTTTATCTGCAGAAAGTCCAGAGCCCTCTTCAAGTAACGGAATAATCAATTCTTCGGTAGTTGCCGGGTAGGTTGTAGATTCAAGAATTACGAGATGCCCTTTCCGTAGATGTTTTGCTATGGTTTTGGTTGTTTGTTCAACAAAGCGCATGTCCGGTTCCCGGTGTTCATTCAGGGGTGTTGGTACACACATCAGCAGTGAATCAGCTTCTTTCATGCGGCTGAAATCAGTCGTGGCATCGCATATATCCGAATCGGAAAGCGCCTGCATCATATCACTTCCCAGGTGCTTGATGTAAGGAACACCCTTTTTAATACAATCTATTTTCTTTTGATCAATATCAAAACCCAAAACCGGAACATGGTGTTTGTGGAATGTCCACATGAGAGGAAGGCCAACATACCCAAGACCAATAATACCGACTGTAAATTCTTTTTCTTCTATTTTAGCTAACAGCTCATCTAACATTTTTTTATCCCTGTGTAGTCCTGTACGTTTTAATTTTTCAACTGCTAAAAATAGCAGAGTTTTGATGAAAATCAGAATGAAAATTTGCTAATGCTGTTTGTAATAGAATTCACCGGATGACTCGAGCGCCTGTTATCATTTAAAGCATCAAGCCCTCAGTCATCCGGTGAATAGGGCTTAGGATATGACATGGAATTCATCGGATGACTTGAGCGCCTGTTATCATTTAAAGCATCAAGCCCTCAGTCATCCGGTGAATAGGACTGAGGGCTTGACAGTGAATTCATCGGATGACTTGAGCGTTGGTTGCCCGTGGATGGTTATGAAACCTCAGTCATCCGATGAATGGGTAATGAGATAAAAAAATAGGATCCCACCTAATCAAAGGTGAGATCCTTGCGTCATTTATCGGAATCTAAGTTTTCACTTAACCGGGAACCGTCACCGGATGGCTCCGGATCCGGACAGATGTTGCCATCTTTTTCCCGGGTTATCCGCCTGTCAGGACGGATACTTTTTACCCCCCGGAAAGCCATTCCTCGCAGAACAGCTTACTGTAGATAATTGAATTCCACCCTTTCAAAGGTGAAATTCAGATAACAAATTAAGCCGGGTAACCCCCGTAACCCGGTTAACCCATCTTCAAAATAATTACCTGTCGAATCCTGCACAGATTCGACAGGTCCTCTCTTTTGATTTGACCTTAACCTATCAACCACGCCATTGAGATCCCTGTATCCGGTATGTATATTATTCATTCTCATTATCGACCCATTCTATATTATCTTTAGAAATAATTGCGACAATTTCTTCATCAATTACCCTTGCAGTAGCCGTGATGGTAAATGATTCTTCGGATCGTTCGGTAATTTCATAGACAGCATTTTCATTTCGCTCGGTAAGTGCAATCAGTTCGAGGGTAACATTTTCAAACGATTCGCCGCCCCCGCCAATCAATCTTGGCTTCTTATAGTATGCTACGGCCATATTATGAGCTTGCAGGATATCCTGGCGTATGGCATCCCTGTTTTGTTCCTCGTGGGTAACCTGCATTGTATTGATGGCAACGATGGTCGCTATCCCGACAAGGATCGTAATCAAAATTACAAGCAGCAGCTGTTGTTGGCCCATAATGTTTATTTATCTGTAGATGTTATTTTCAAACCCTTTTCGGGTGTCTGAATCAAAGAAAAGCAATCCTGATGAATAAATGGAAGTAAGTTAGAGAAACTTAAGTTAGATTAACCATCCTTAATGAATGGAATAATGGCGACTGTACAGTTTTGAGCTAATATTTAAAACGTGCAATCCCAGGGATCAATTGAGGGATTACGCAAAAAACAGCCGAATATCGTTTTTAATCTTATTACAACCGGGCAATTTTTCGAAAATTCAAAATTTCCTCTCCTTATTTATTCTGCCGGGTAACGAATCATGTATCAATAATGTAGCGAAAAAGCCATAAAGAGAAGCGTAAGATCCGGTGTGCCATCCCGACACAATGATGTCGGGATTGACTTTGTCTTGTGATACAACGTCCCGGAAATAAATTTCCGGTCTATGATCTGGCGAGGCTGTCCAAAAAGATGTAATTGATTTATAAGTGCCTTAATTATTTAAGTTCTCTTCGTGAACCTTTGATCCGTCAGTTGACGGACTCGTGGTAAAAAAGTGCCGGTATTTGCCACGAGGATACGAAGTAACACGAAGACTTCATACTACATCAATTTAAAATTAAACTAAAAAATTAAAGTCGGTTTGCAGCTACCTATACTTTTTGGACAGCCTCTCTGTATTGTATCAACTCCCATGGGGGGATTTTTTTGTTTTGATATTGGGTTCATTTCGCCACGATGTCACGCCTGCGTGCAGAAGTACCCCGGTGCGCAGGCACGAAGCAACACGAAGAAAAAATACCAAACCCTTTAAGTTTTAGAATTGGATTGTGATTAAAACAAACTTTCAGGATTTAGCCCTTTTAAATCACCCGCTACAAATTCCCGTCCTTTTCTGATCAGCTCTCCGTCAAGATAGACATCGGCGCCGATGCAGACGAGATCCCAGTGTATGTTGCTCTCATTTCCATTGGGAGCAATTTCATAATCATTGCCTAATGTCAGGTGGTTGGATCCATAAATTTTTTCATCGAAGAGAATGTCGTACATCGGTTTTTTTATCACCGGATTCAATCCGAAACTGAACTCGCCGAACTGCCTTGCACCGCTGTCAGTGTTTAGAATTTCTTCGAGTGAATTGTTGTCGGATGAATCAAAATCAACCACCACACCGTCTTTTACTACCAGTTTAACAAATTCAAACGGTTTTCCCTGGTAAACACTCGGGGCATAGGATATTTTTCCGTTAACGGAGGCTAAGATTGGAGATGAAAAGAGCTCTCCATCCGGAATATTTCGTTTGCCGAAGCATGGAATCCAGTTTTGACCTTTAACAGAAAAAGAGATATCTGTTTCCTCACCTTTCAGATGAATTATCTCCGTTTTTCTGAGACGGTCTTCGAGTGGCATCATCGCTTTTTCAAGCTTTTTATAATCAAACAGACAGGCATCAAAATAAAACTTCCGGAAGCGTTCGGTTGGCATTTTGGCATTCATGGCAAATGCAGGTGACGGATACCGAAGTACGCACCATTTTGTATTGTTCACTCTTTCCTCGAAATGGACAGGCTTAACAAAGTAATCCGAATAGGCCTTGTTCGCTTTTTGATCCGCATATGAATTTTCATAGATGTTTTCAGCACCCCTGATACCGACAAATGCATCCATCTCTTTCATAAGCGGAAGCTGATCGGCAGTAGCCTGGATTTTCCAAAATTCATCGTCGCCTGATTCAAGCAGCACCCGGTTAATTTCGGGATCTTCTATTTTTATAAACGGAACAGCATCTTTTTCCCTCGCCGATTCAGCCAGCGCACGCAACAGGCCGATTCCGTTAAAACCTATTAACTGCAGAAGAATATTTTCATTTTTTTTGAGTTCCACACTGTGGGATAACAGCAGTTCGGCAAGTTGTTTATCATGGGATGAGTACATCGTTATTTTCTATAATTTATATTTTTAGATTCTTTTCTTAATGAAAAGATAGCAAGAGTGGTTGATGTTATGAAAGGAATAATGAGATAAAAAATGGCAGCCACCGGCAGGTACACACCCCTGTTTCTCCCGAATAGCCTGACGGCTTTCGATCAAATCTGTCCCCTCTCGAGAGGGGACAG
>CAYPZI010000104.1:0-10613 GCA_964415185.1 uncultured Balneolaceae bacterium
ACGGATGAGTCAACCCTTGAATCTTCGCAAACATACAAATATGCTTGTTTTTTCGAAAAATCTCATCCGATGGCTTTTTTCCAACAACCGTACTATTAAAATTGACACAACATTAGGTGTTTACCGGTTATTCAACTCTGCCATCTGTACGTTTTCAAATTCATCCCGGAGCCTGATCAGATTGTAATGATTTAATAAGCCGTTCTCTTCATAGATAGATATTGCCCGCTCATACATTTCTTTTGCTTTTTGCAGTTCATCTTGTTGAGCATTTAAAGTTGCCAATAAACCAAAAGTATACGCAGTATTTAGCACGTCATTTTTTTCCTGCTCTAATTGCAACGCTTTTCTCAAATGGTATTCAGCTTCTTCGAATTTATTTAAAGCCGTCAATGTTTTTCCAAGATCTCTGTATATTCCGCTTAAAGACAGGTGTTCGGTACCTAAAAGCTCTTTTTTAAGTTTTAGAAGATTCCTGTAATGATCTTCGGCGTCATTGTAATTACCCTGTCGGTAAAATTGATTGGCTATGTGTTGTACCCCGTTTGCTGTTATCAGGTGATGAGGCCCAAATACAGCCTTGCGAATTTCCAGGCTTTTCTGAAGAAGTTGTTGAGCCGTATCATGATCTCCCTTCTCAGATAGCAAGACAGCATAACTCCCAAGTACATGCAACAAGTCGGGGTTATATGAATCCTTCCGTTTATCGAGGATACTCAACGCTTCACGATAGAGAATTTCAGCACTATCCACATTCATTTCATATAACCTGTATATATCACCCAAAAGTATCATACCCTCGGCCACTTCAGGATGATCCCTTCCCAATTTTAATTCTCTGATTTTTATCGATTTTAGAAAATCTTTGATAGCCTCTTCCGGCATACCAAGCGCCCGTTTGATTCGTCCGGTTTCCAAATAACTTAATGCTACCTCAAGATGCTGGTCACCATATATCTTACGTCTTATTTCAAGAGCTTTCTCACGCATTCTTGCAGCTTCATGAATATCCGTCACCGGAATCCATGAGCCGAATAGTGAATATGTTTTGGCAACATCCGGGTGCTCTTCACCATAATTACGCAACTGAATGTTCATAGCCCTTTGATGCATATCACGGGCAACTTCATATTTACTTTGCCTTGTAAGTGCAACAGCCAGGTTATTCAGGCTTTTCGCCAGTTCAGGTGCATTTCCTCCCAAAACCTTTTCATGGATTTGTACTGCTTCTGAAAACAGTTTTTCAGCCTCCTCATATTCACCAAGTAAAAGATGTACGTTTCCGGCAGTATTAAAAACATGAGCCTGAACTTCCGGTTGGTTATCAAGTAATTGGGCCTCTTCAACTCCCTTTTCCAGAAGCATGCGTCCGGTTAGTGCCCCGCCCGGAATCTCACCCGGATTTCCCGACTCTATTAATCTTGTCATGAATTCAACAACCTGCTCAAGGTTGTTTCTCTCCTGGGTTATTCTCCAGGAGTAATATCCGCCAAATAAAGAAACAGACAAGATAAAAATGGCGGCAATTGACAGGGCCGCCCGGTTTCGCCGCATGAATTTTCCAGCCCTGTACCGCAGCGTTCCCTGACGGGCAATTAAGGGCCTGCCTGATCTGTACCTGTAAATATCTTCCGATAGCTGTGTTGCCGACTGGTATCGGTATTCAGGTTCCTTCCGAATGGCTTTGGAGACTAATGAATCGAGATCTCCTCGTAAATGATTCTTCAGTGCAAGAGGCGTAGTATTTCTTTCTCCGGCTATTTTTTCAGGATCCGGAATGTGGCCCACAGTATGGCTTGGTAGTAAGGGGGATGAATTTATTATGGTTTCTTCTATTTCTGACAGGGTTTTATCATCCAAATGGTGAGGGTAGCTGCCGGTTAGAAGATGGTGCAGCAATATGCCAAGGGCATATATGTCGGTTGCAATTGTGACCGTTTCTCCGTTTACCTGTTCCGGAGCAGCATAGTGGGGAGTCCAGGCCCTTTGGCCTGTCAAAGTTTCAACACCCGAAACATGCTGAAGTTCCGGATTCAGCAGTTTTGCAATTCCAAAATCCAGAATTTTAACGATACCTTCTTTGGTTACATATATGTTCTGGGCTTTTAAATCGCGATGCACGATCAAATTTTTATGGGCATAATGTACGGCGGAACAAACCTCTTGAAATAAAACAAGGCGATCTTTAATCGTCAGCTTGTTATTGTTGCTGTAAGTATCAATGGGCACGCCGTCAATGAATTCCATTACCAGGTAGGGCGAGCCATCTTTCGTAATCCCCCCGTCATATATATGGGCGATATTCGGATGTTGCAAGCCGGCTAAAATCTCCTTCTCAACCTGGAATCGATGAACATTTCTACTATCAGACAAGCCTGATTTTATTATCTTAATTGCCACATCCCGGTGGAATTGGCCGTCGATGCGTGATGCTTTGAAAACCGTAGCCATCCCGCCTTGCCCGATAATTTCGGAAATGCGATAAGGCCCAACTTTCTCATTCAGAAAGTTTTCATCCCTTGTTTTTCCGCCAAACTCTTCTGAAAACTCAAACAGAATGTTTTTTTGATCTTCCCAAAGATCATCCAGAAAATTCGTCCGGCGTGATTCTTCAATTCCTTCCATCAACTCTAACACCTCAGCGGATATGGAAGGATGCTCACGGCATACCTTTTTTATAAAACGTTCTTTTTCCCCGCCTGAAAAAGTCAGTGCCTGGTCAACCAATGATTTGATGAGCTCCCAGTTTGACTGCTCCATCCCGTTCTGTTATTTGGTGAAAGCCCTGAAAAAAGGTATCTATATTATACAAAAACCTTTACTTATTTATAAACATCAATTCAGACTCTGCGATGAGTCCCTGCCACTCTTGTTTTTCCGATTGTTATCATCACTAAAATTTTGATAACCCCCGATCAGGCATCAAAGCTTTTTTTTATTTCCTTGTAAAGCCATCCACGGGCTGTAGCCCAATCCCTGTAAACAGTCCTTTCGGATATGTTTAGCAATTTTGCTATCTGATCATGGCTTAAACCGCCAAAGTAATGCAGTTCCACAATTTCAGCCATTCGATGATCAAATTCTGCCAGGTTGTTTAGAGCCTGGTCGATACAGATAAGGTTATCAACTTCTTGTTCTGCCTTTATAATTTCATCCACATAAGTAACCGTTTGGATCTTACCGCCTCTTTTCTCCCTCTTTTTTTTCCGGGCATAATCAATAAGTATTTGTCGCATTGAACGGGCCGCAATCGCAAAAAAGTGAGTTTTTCCTTCCAGGTCAAGTTTCTTCTGGCGAAATAATTTTAAATATAATTCATGAACAAGAGCTGTTTTAGTGAGGCTCAGATTCGGTTCATTGATGATTTGCCTGTATGCCAGCCCATGCAATTGATTATAAACCATTGAAAACAGTTCGGAATAGGCTTCTTCTGATCCGCAGCCGATTTCATTCAAAAGCCGGTTTATTTCCTGTTTTTTATTTGCCATGATGGATGTTATCGGGAAATAGAACTCTTGCGTATAAACTAATAAAAAAATGTCAGTTATTCTCTGATCATGACGCAATACAAATAAAGAACATTACTAAATGAGAATTATGAGATTCACGCAATTATTACTTATTTCAATAAGCGTCTTTTTATTCTGTAACACTCTAAACATAAGTGCGCAGCAAATCAGAGAAATGCAGCCATTGGACTCACAGGATTTTGAATGTTTAAAATCCCTGCATTGCATTAAAAGTAACCAGGAAATCAGGGATAAAGGATGGTCTTTCATTTTTGATGAAACTGTACCCGAATCTCCCGGTGAATTAACGGCAAGAATGAAAAGCGAAAGTGTATCATTTTATGCCGTTTATGATGAAAATGGAAATCTCATCAGGTCGACTTACAAACGTAATAATGTCGCACTTCCTGCTTACTTGCTTGCATACATTTTCAGGGATAATTCCAACGGATGGAAAATTACCGGTGCGGAAATGTCTGTAAAGAATTGTGACCTGGCCTCAATTAAATATGACGTTCACCTTGAAAGCCCCGAATCAACCATTACCAATGTTTATGATTATGAAATTCTGAATGAAATTCGCTTGAATCGTGATAGCTTGACTGAACAGTAAACACCCTTATAAATTCACCTTGTAAGTGCCTTTTACTTTTCTGTCCAGTTCCCGGCGGACATCCTTCTCCTTAATGTCTTCTCTCTTGTCATACTGCTTTTTACCTTTTGCAAGACCGATCAGAATTTTGGCATAACCACCTTTAAAATAGAGTTTCAGCGGAACCAGTGCATACCCTTTTTGATTAATTGCCTTGTCAATTTCCCTGATTTCACTCTTTTTGAGAAGCAGCTTCCGTTCCCGCCGCTCATCGTGATTTTGGTAGGATGCAAATTCATAAGGCTTGATATACATCTCTTTCAGCCAGACCTCACCGTTCTTCATGTAGGCAAATGATTCTGCAAGGCTTGCCTTGCCGGCACGGATCGATTTCACCTCCGATCCTTTGAGTACAATTCCCGCTTCATATGTCTCTTCGATATGAAATTCATGCCGTGCTTTACGGTTTTTTAAAACCGGTGGCGGTTTTTTCTCTTCTGTCTTCTTTTTTGCCATTATTAATCTTCACTGCCTTGATTTAAGGTTCAATGCCCACTTCAGAAAGTGCTTCAACGGCTTCGGGATCAGGGCCACGGTCCGGCATGGTATCATACACACCCAGAATCTGGTTAATCTGGTTTCTTGCCACTTCATTTTCAGGATTTATCTTCAACACCTCTGCAAATTGTATCAATGCATTGTTCATACGGGTCCTCATCTGGCCTGCATCGAAGGTGCTCATGCTGTTTAACCCGTAATTCAAATGGGATTTTTCAAGCAGATGTTGAATTTCCGGGTCGTTTTTATTTTCGGATTCTAACAAATCAAGAGCCTCTTCGTACCTGTCTTCTTCGATCAACAGATCCACCCTTTCCGAAAGATTTTCGGGTTCACGATCCCCGGTCTCCCCGCAACCTGCCAAAAGTGTTGTTATAAATAATGCAATAAGTAATGTTATTCTGACTCGCATAAAAACCAAGCTAATTATTGAATGAAATAAATCGGTACCGGGCTGATACAAAGAACAAAAATAGCCATACTTGCCCATCCAAGTGCTTTTCTGCCGGGAGAAAGTTCCTCTTCATGTAAAACCGGCGGATGTTCAAGCCCTACGAAAAAAACTATGAAAAATGACCAGACCAGCCAAATGAGGGACCCCGAATTGCTGGCCGTCCCGAGCCCGCCGTTAAATGCAAAAAGCCATAAAATCGACCCGGCAAGCGATGCAAACCAAACCGGGGCAATCCATAGGTGATCGCCATGGAAGCCTCTCCGCATGAGAAACAGCAGGATGATACCCCAGAGCACAATGGATAAAAACGCAAAATCGGGACTGTAGGAACTTACTCCCGAGTAGATCAGCGGCAATGCCTCCACGCCAGCAAACATCGTGATGGCTCCGAAACAAATCCTTGCAACAGCCCTGTGTTTTTTATAACCGATGAGGGAATAGAGAATATGCCCGCCGTCAAGTTGCCCAACGGGTATTAAATTCAAAGCCGTAAAAAAGAGTCCGAGCCAGCCTGCAAACAGGAACGGGTAGTGATACATCTCGTACATGGGAGGGACGTTATCAAAAAACCCGGCAATAAAGTCGTAAAGCAACGTATTGCCGAGAATCATGATCATGGATCCCTCTTCGGGTTGATCGGGCACCGGAGGGAAGGTTCCGGTTTCATTAATATGGGCAATCACATCTTCGTGACCGGCAAAATTTTCAATAAAAGACGGATCGGGCAGGGTAGCAAAGCCGTAAATCAGAACCAAAAGTGATACAATAAAACCCGCCACAGGCCCGCTCACACCGATATCGAACAGGCTTTTGGTTCGCTGAACCTGTTCTTTAATCCGTATGACAGCTCCGAGTGTTCCGATTCCAAACGGAACAGGGATAAAATAGGGCAGCGTTACCTTCACATCGTGAATCACTGCGGCAAAATAGTGGCCGAATTCATGAACAGTAAGGAACGCAAGCAAGAGTGAGGCAAACAACATCCCTTCAGGCAGCATTTCAAGCCCGAAAAGTGATTCCGCTTCGGCCGTATGCCCCACCCACAACAGGCCGGTAAATGACACACAAATAAACGTAAGAACAAAAAGGGCAACATGTTTTAGAATCGTACGTAAGTCGGGCCGGTTCTTTCCCTGTTCGGTTTTAACAACTGACGAGGGGATATTCTTTTCTGATATCAGATTATCCGGAAACAGGTAACGCTGGTCCATTTAAACAACCTCTTTTCGTGCCAGGGGCATGGTCATGCATCGTGCACCACCCCGCCCCCTGCAGAGTTCATGCCCGTGAAAACTGATCGCGATTTTATCTTCTTTTTCGGGTTCGAACGCTTTGCCGGAAAACTCATCGATAAATTCAAATTGATCCATATACCTGTAACCGTGTTCCACAAGGTTATTAAACGTTTTAGTATTGCGCTCGTATCCCGCTATTACACCCGGGGCAAGTGCAAATATATTGGCGCCGTCCGTCCACTGTTCACGAAACTGGTTGGTACGGTCATCACCTCCGCAGCGGATAAACGTAAATTCCCGCCCTGTAATTTCATTAAGAGCAAATTTCAATGATTTTACAGGCTTTGCAGTAAGCGACCCGCCGGCCTTTTCAAGTATCACTACATTATTTTCCTGTTCTTCAATGGCCGGTGGAAAAACCACGCACTCATTCCGGCTCACTACGGTAAAAATGGTATCAAGATGCATGGATGATCTCTGTTTAGGGATATCTACGGCAATCACATACTTTACTTTCGTTCCCAAAAGCTCGTTTGCCACTGTCATTAAGCCGCTGAAAGAAGTTCGCTCGCTCATCCCGATAATCACTGCTTCATCCGAAAGAATAATCACATCTCCCCCTTCGATCGATTGCCCGCCGCCAATCCGGATCACTTTATCCCGCAGCGGCTCAAATACCGGGTGATACTTAATCAGCATATCCATTAACAGGGATTCTCTTATCCTGGCTTTTCTTGCCACTCTCGAAAGTATGATGCGGTTGCCTGCAACGGCAGCGAGATCCCTTGTAAAAAGAAGGTTCGGAGCAGGGTGAAGCCGGAAAGCATATTCATTGCCTGCAGATCCCTCTACCATCAGTTTTAAAAGCTTGTCGGGCGGAAACTGCTTCAGTTCATTTTCCAGCAATTGAAAATTTTCGGCAGGGAGCTCCCTGACCAGAAGATCAACAAAATATTCACAGGCTTCTTGCTGCTGAAATGCCTCTTTAATCAGATCGGTAATTTCATATATGCGTCCGTCTTGAGGCATTGCCGCTTCAAACATTTTGAGCATATCGAAATGCTCTTCCCTGGCATCATCTTCAAAAATAATGTCATCAAAAAGCAATTCATCTTTCAGTTCAGGATTAACGAGCGAGACTTCCCTGCCCGGTGTGTGCACAACAACTGCCTGCAAGTGCCCGGTCTCCGATTGTATTCCGATATTCATTTTAACTGTTTGGGGATCGTTGCATTAAGGCTCTAAATATAAGCTTTATCAAAGTCCTATTTAAATGATTTTTCTCACAACGTATTTTAAGAAACAGATAAAATAATCTCCTTTCTTTCGTTAATTCCCTATCTTTTGAAATGATTTACTGCTGGCTCCGGTTTTATTTGTCCTGAGCCAAAAAACAAGATTTACGAAACAGGATGACATCTAAAACAGAAATAGAATCACTCATTTATCTTCTTGACGACCCTGATCCACAGGTTCAGACGAGTGTTGAGCAACGATTTCGCGAACTGGGCGAAAAGGCCGTTCCCATTCTGGATCAGTATAAAACAGAGACCCGGTCAGACAGTGAAAAAAAAGTGATCACCGATGTTATTCACAGTATCACCTTTACAACGCTTGTAGACGAATTCACTGAACTTGTTGAAAGTGGTATAAACGATAAAGAAAATCTTGAAAAGGCTGTATTGTTACTCGCCCGGTTTGGAAATCCAACACTGAGAACGGGGGATTACAAAAGAAAACTGGATTTTTTTGCGGATCAGATTGGCAGTGAAGTTGCCTTTACGCCTTCCATGAAAGAGAAGATGCAAATCGTACTCCAATATGTGTTCAGGGAACTGAGGTTCCGGGGTGACGCCAAAAACTACCACAGCACCGAAAATGCATTTCTCGACCGCGTTATCGACCGCAGAAAAGGATTGCCGATCATGCTCAGCCTGATTGTTCTCTTCATTGCAAAACGCCTCGATTTGCCATTTCACGGAGTGAATATGCCCATCCACTTCATGTTGTTGTATAAAACACCTGAGCGTGAGTATTACATTGATCCGTTTGACGGCGGCACAATTGTAAGCTATGACCAGTGCTGTTATTTTCTGAAAAAGAACGGAATCGATCCCAAGCCATGGCATCTTGCCAGGTCAGATGAAAGTGAAATCCTTGCCCGCTGTATCCGAAACCTGATACACAGTTATGCCAAGCAGAACTTCGAATCCCGTGTTCAGGATTTAAAAGAGCTGCTTCAAATTCTTGAAGCGAAGGGATAGGAAAAGAGTAGGAAGTAAGGAGTATGTAGTATGTAGTACGAAGCAAAACTCCAACTGCCAACTGCTATTCCAAAATCAGGCTTTTCAGAAAACCGCCGGATGTCTCCGGCTTATCGATCTTTTCTTTTCCGTTATTCTTGCCGTCGAAGTGATCAAGGGGAATCGGCACCTCTTCAACCAATTCCAACCCAAAGCTTTTCAGCCCTATACGTTTTACGGGATTGTTGGTGAGCAGCCTCAGTTTTCGTACGTTCAGGGCATGTAGAATCTGGGCTCCGACACCATAATCCCTGTAATCCATCCTGGGGCCCATTTTGTCGCGAATTTCTTTTTTGCCGAGGCCCTGTTCCTGCATTTGAAGAATTTTAAGCTGATGAATAAGCCCGAATTCACGGCTCATCTGGTCCATGTACAGCACAACACCTTGTCCTTCCTTATCAACTTTTCGCATGGCCTGGTGAAGAAGCTCAACCTTGTCACTTCTTTTGCTGCCAAGAATGTCGCTTAAATGATTTGCCGAGTGTACACGGACAAGAACCGGATCGTCTGGATCCCATGCACCTTTTACCAATGCCATGTGATGGTCACCTGTGAGCTTCTCTTCAAAAGCGTGCAATGTAAAGTGCCCGTAAATGGTGGGCATATCAACCGTAATCACCTTTTTAACCAGTGATTCATGTTTCATCCGGTAGGCAATGAGATCTTTGATTGTGACCAGCTTCATATCAAATTTTGCTGCGAGCCGCATCAATTCCGGAAGACGGGCCATTTCGCCGTCTTCTTTCATAATTTCACAGATTATACCGGCCGGTTTCATTCCCGCAAGCCTTGCAAAATCAACCGCAGCTTCGGTATGTCCGGCACGCCTCAACACACCGCCGCGTACGGCAATCAGGGGAAAGATATGTCCCGGTTTTCTGAAATCAACCGCAGCCGCTTCCGGGTTAATAAGTTCGCGGATGGTGTTCGCCCTGTCGGGTGCTGATATCCCGGTGGTTGTAAGTTGCTTGTGATCGACAGAGATGGTAAAAGCAGCTTCATCGGGGTCTGCACCTTCGGTAACCATGTAGTCAAGGTCCAGCTCTTCGGCTCTTTCACGTGTGATAGGCACGCAAACAAGCCCTCTGCCATGTGTAACCATGAGATTGATGGCCTCCGGTGTTGCCTTCTCGGCAGCCATAAGGAAATCACCTTCATTCTCCCTGTCTTCGTCATCCACCACGATAACTACCTTACCTTCACGGATATCAGTAATGGCTTCTTCAATTGTATTGAATGTAAAATCAGACACGTCAAATAATCGGCTTGGCTAAAATTTCCTACTTAGAATCTTTATCGGGGTTTACATCGGTAATCGAGCTTTTTAAAAACCGGATTTTCACTCCGCTGTCAACCTCAAGTAGAACAGAATCATCACTGATAGAATTCAGTTGGCCGATCAAGCCGCCCGATGTCACAACTTTATCACCTTTTTTCATATTCTCCACTTTTTCCCTGATTTCCTTCTGCCGCTTGCTCTGTGGACGAATAATAAAGAAATAGAATACAAAAAAGAGCGCACCCAAAAATATAAAATTAAGCAGCATGCCATCAGATCCGCCATCAGTAGGTGCCATTAAAAAATAGTTCAAATACTGTATAAACATTTTAAATTAAATTTTTTCCTGTTTTTTGATATCAGGGTTAAAATACCACTTTTCCGTGGTTGTACAAATGCAGAGGCCAGCGTTTTTTTGAAAAAATGTATAACAGACGCGCTTCTTATGGCACTCCATCATGGAACTCATTTACTATGTGTCCGGCGACTATGAAGCTGCAATCCAGTATTCTGAAAATCCCGTCAGGGATAACCGTTTGTAGGAGGCTGTCCAAAAAGTTGTACTTGATATATGGGTGCCTTAATTATTCAAGTTTAATTCGTGAATATTTGATTTGCCAACTGACGGATTCGTGGTGAAAAACAGAATATTTGATCCAGTCAAGCCGTCTTGCCACGAAGGC
>CAYPZI010000105.1:0-10496 GCA_964415185.1 uncultured Balneolaceae bacterium
TTGACCGACATTTCATGCTTGACATAACAGTAGCGTTTCTTATACAGAACCGGCTTGTATTAAATCGAGGAAGTTCTGAAGCAAAAAAGAACCGGCTTTGCCGGATTTTTCGGGGTGAAACTGTACTCCAATATAGTTATCTCTCGCCGCTACGGAAGCAAAATCTCCCATGTAATTACAGGATGCAATCGTATATTCGTTTACCGGCGCATAATAACTGTGCACATAATACATGAAATGGCTGTTATCAATTCCTTCCATCACCGGGTGTTCATCTATTTCCGTAAAAGAGTTCCATCCCATGTGTGGAACTTTTCCGTTTGTAGAATCAAACTTCCGGAGAACCCCGGGGATGATTCCGAGTGTGTCTGATTCTCCCTCTTCCGAGGAATCGTAGAGTAGCTGCATACCAAGACAGATACCGAGCACGGGTTTTTGGGTATTTTTCAGCCAAACGTCCAGGTCTCTTGCCCTCAGGTCGTCCATTGCAGCACCGGCATGGCCTACGCCCGGAAAGATAACGGCATCTGCTCTGTCGAGCCGTTCAGGTTCATCGGTGATGATATGTTCAGCATGAAGCCGGTCTAAAGCATTTGAAACCGATGCAAGATTACCGGCCTGATATTTTATAATCGCTATCATTATTGATTCTGTTCTGTCAGCATATATTTGCAGGACAGGATTCTATATAGTGTTTGTAAACTTAGAGACACTATATGACCCCTTTGGTTGTGGGTAATATGTTTTTAATTCGTTCATTTCGGGTAACCGCAAAACGGAGAGCTTTCGCAAATCCTTTAAAAACGGATTCTATAATATGATGCTCGTTTATACCAGATGCTTCAACATGGAGGGTAGCCTTAACGTTCATTGCCAGCGTATAAAAAAAATGTTCAGCCATTTCGGTTGGAAAATCACCTATGTACTCACGATTAAAACTGACATCCCACTTCAGTAAGGGTCGGTTTGACAAATCGATGGAGACAATGGACCTCGCTTCATCCATCGCAAGGACAAACCCGTGGCGCTGGATACCGGCTTTGCGGTCCGTTTCAACTGCATCAGCAATTGCTTGTCCCAAAACAATGGCTGTATCTTCAATTGTGTGATGTTCGTCAATTTGAAGGTCACCGTCACACTTGATTTCAAGATCGATTAGCCCGTGCTTTGCAATCTGATCGAGCATGTGATCAAAAAAATGGATGCCTGTTTGAATATTCGACAGGCCCGCCCCGTCAAGATTTACGTGCACCCGGATATCGGTTTCGCCGGTCTTCCTCGTTCTTTCTGCCGACCTGACGGGATAGAGGTAGTTTCTGATCAGTGTATCCCAGCTATTGCCACTGCAAATATTTTGATCTCCCGCAGTAAGTTTTAATTGATTGCTCTCCTGATCAAAAATAATCATGGCTCCGGTATCTTTACCAGTCGGGCCGGCTTTTATACCTTCATGTTCCAGCAGACCTATTTGTTCATCACTCAATTTACCGGAAGGTAATGTGAGTTTGTGTTGCAGGTCCTGAAGTTTCTTAAGAGCGGTTATGGCACCAGGGCGAAGATATTTCTCATGTGCGCCTGTTAATGCTTCTTTTGTAATTTCAATATTCATGTTGTCAGCTTTTTAAGTATGCGGAGAAAACGGTCGTTTTCATCGGGCATTCCCACGGTTACCCGGAGGCAGTCTTCACATAAAGGCTCGTTTCCGCGGTACCGGACAATTACGCCATTATCAGCCAGTTTGCGGTATATTTCTTTGGCGTTTTTGATTTTAAACAGCAGGAAATTGGCATCCGAGGGGTAGACCTCTACCGTTTCCGGACACGCATTCAATTCTTCCCGGAGAATCTCGCGTTCTTCCCTGATTTTCTCAATATTGAATCTGAGGAGTTCCAAATTATCAAAGGCTTTGAATGCCGCATCGGCCGTGAGTTTATTTATGTTGTACGGTGATTTTATACGGATCAGGTAATCAATGATTTCCGGATTGGCAATAGTTATACCCAGGCGAATTCCCGCAAGCCCGAACGATTTTGAGAAAGTCTGAAGAACAACCAGGTTTGGGTATTGCCTTACGAGCGCTGCCATCGACTCCTGGCGGCTGAAATCAATATAGGCCTCATCAACAACCACAATCCCGTTGAACTGTTCCAGGAGCTTCAGAACGTCAGTCCGTTTCATATCATTTGCAGTCGGGTTATTGGGACTGCAAAGAAAGAGCAGACGAGTATGTTCATCAGCAGTATCCAGGATTTTGTCAGGCTGAAGCTGAAAATCAGGAGTAAGCAGTACTTCTTTCACAGTTACGTTATTAATTTGAGCTGAGACTCCATACATGCCGTATGTGGGCGGAGTTGTCAGAATTGCATCCCGTCCCGGTTCACAAAAGAGCCGCATGACCAGGTCGATGGGTTCATCGCTGCCAACTCCAAGGAATACATGTTCCAACTCTACGCCCCTGAATTCGGCAATTTTTGCCCTGAGTTTGTCCTGTGTTGGCTGCGGGTATCGATGCAGGCCGAGCCGGTTTCGAACCACCGAACCAAAACTGTTCTCGTTGGCATCAAGCAAAACGCCTTCACTAAAATCATCCCGTGCACTCCGATACGGGGTAAGTTTTCGAATATTGGGGCGAATCAGAGATTCTATATCAAACTTTTGAGGCATTACAAGAGACGGCGTTTAATTTTGATTCAACTTTTTTAGCCGGATCGAAACGGCATTTTTGTGGGCATCGAGCCCTTCGACGGATGCAAGTTTTTCAACCGAAGGCCCTATATTTGTGAGGCCTTCTGGGGTGAGCTGCTGCATGGTAATGAACTTCTGAAATGAAGAGAGCGAAACTCCGCTGTACATTCGTGCATAGCCGTAAGTGGGCAGCGTGTGATTGGTTCCCGAGGCATAATCTCCGGCGCTTTCAGGTGTAAACTGTCCCAGGAATACCGAACCGGCGTTTTCAACTTTTTCGGCAATCGTTTCCACATCCTTGCAGTTGATGATCAGGTGTTCGGGAGCATAGAAATTGGAGAAATCCATAGCCTCTTCAACCGATTCCGTGAGCAGGGCAAAGCTGTTTTCAAGTGCTTGCCTTGCGATCTCTTTCCTGGGCAGGCCGGTAAGCTGTTTTTCAAGCTCTTTGTTTACCTGCTCCGTCACTTTTTTTGATGTGGATACAAGCACAACCTGGCTGTCGGGCCCGTGTTCGGCCTGTGATAGCAGGTCGGCTGCCACAAACTCGGGATCTGCCTGATCATCACATATAACGAGAACTTCAGAAGGGCCGGCGGGCAGGTCTATGCTTACCATGGCTTCACTGTTTTGGAGCATCATTTTGGCGGCTGTTACATATTGGTTGCCGGGTCCGAAGATTTTATCCACTTTGGGAACCGATTCGGTTCCGAACGCCATTGCGGCCACAGCCTGGGCTCCGCCAGCCTTCAATATGGTTTGAACACCTGTTTTTTGGGCAATATAAATAATCGGAGCCGGGATGTTTCCATCGCTGTCGGGAGGCGTTGCCATAACTATGGTTTTACAACCCGCTGCCATGGCCGGTACGGCCAGCATGATTGCGGTTGAAGGCAGGGGAGCCGTGCCGCCGGGTATATAAAGCCCGACCCGTTCAACAGGGCGTACTACCCTCGAACAAATGACTCCCGGCATTGTTTCGGTTTCGGAATTATGAACCATCTGTTCCCTGTGGAACCTGAATACATTGCTCATGGCCAGGTCAATAGCCTCCCGGGTCTCCGGATCAAGCTCAACTGTTTCCGTTTGAGGATCAAGGCAGGGCTGATCAATTTCCACACGGTCAAATTTTTTCGTGAAAGCTTTAACGGCTTCATCGCCGTTTTTTTCCACATCGTCCAGGATTGTTTGGACTTTTTCAAAAACCGATTTGAAATCCTGTTTTGGGCGCTTAAAGAGCTCCTCAATTTCGTTTTTAGCCAGTTCGCTGTAAGTATATGATTTCATATTGCAATTTTTTAAAGAATCATGCTCTCAATCGGCAGCATCACGATGCCGGAGGCACCGGCTTCTTTCAGTTGTTCCATCACTTCCCAAAAGGTGGATAACGGAACAACGGTGTGAATAGCAACCGTTCCGTTATCTGCCAGCGGCATTACGGTAGGGCTTTTTAATGAAGGGATGATCTCTTTAATTTTCGGTATCGATTCTTTAGGAGCATTCATCATAATATACCTGCTGCGTTCTGCAAGCTGATGGCCTTCAATGCGCTGCAGTAATTTGGAAATCAACTCACTCTTGCCTTTCGATAAAGGCCGGTTGGTTCTGACAAGCTGTGTTTCGGAGTTAAAAATATTCTCAACTTCTACAAGCCCGTTTGCTTTCAGTGTGTTTCCTGTTGAGACCAGGTCGCTAATGGCATCTGCTATTTCGAGGCGCGGTGCAATTTCTACAGATCCTGACAGGGTGATGATTTCTGCGTTAACACCTTTTTCTTCAAAAAACCGGCGCGTCAGATTCGGATAACTGGTTGCAACTTTTTTACCTTCAAAATCGATGACTTTTTTTATTTGACCGTTTTTGGGAGCAGCGAGTGCAAGGTGACAAACTCCGTAATTAAGCCCGCGAAGCACTTCCACGTCTGCACCGTCCTCAGCAGCTACATTGGCACCCACAAAACCGAGGTCGCAAACGCCATCTTCAACATATTCGGGTATATCATCATCCCGGATCAGTAGAAGTTCCACATCAAAGTTGAGGCATTTGACCAGCAGGCTGCGTTTATAATCATCAAATTTGAGGCCTATATTTTCAAGAAGTTTTAGTGTTTTATCTGTTAAACGGCCGCTTTTCTGAACGGCAATACGTAAAGAAGTTGTCGAATCGAGAGTTCTCATTTGGTGTTGATTTATAAAATTTGGTATGGAGTTAAAGTTACGGGCGACAAGGAAGAGAAGACAGTATCAAATACGGTTTTAGTGAACAGAATGATGCCCGTGATTATGATGAATCATAATTGGTTCAGCTAATGTATCCGTGATGTATATGGGATAGAAAATCATGATTTAAATATACAATTTTTTTCTGTGATTTGTTCATCTTTATAAAGAGGGTACAAGCTTTATAATTATTTATAAAGCTGACTGAAACTTCCAGTGAAGTTCAGGTAAAACTCCGCGAGACTCAGCGAAAATCTGCGAGAAACAAAACCTCGAATTATGTTCTCGCAGAGTCCCGCAGATGATGGCGCTGAGTCTCGCAGAGTTAAATCCCAGGACAAAATATATATGATTCCTATAAACGAAATAGGCAGCCAGAATGATTTACGTGAAAGAGCACAGTGAATTTACCTCAGATCTATTTCCGCCTTTAAAACACGATCTCCCACCTGGATGTTGTCAACCGTCTCCATGCCCCGGGTTACAGTTCCGAACAAGGTGTAGTTGCCGTTCAGATGAGGTGCCCATTGGTGCATAATAAAAAACTGGCTTCCTTCCGTATCGGGTCCGGCGCTGGCGATGCCAACGGCACCCCGCTCAAAAGGTTTCAATGATGGTTCCGTTGGCAGGGTGAAATCCGGTCCCCCGAAACCGTCCTGTGATTCAATATCACCCCCCTGGATTACAAAATTGGGAACCACGCGGTGAAAGGGCACTCCGTCATAAGCACCTGCACGGGTCAGGCTGTCTATGGCCGATACGGTAGCAGGTGCAGTAAAAGGATCCAGTTTAATTTCAATTTCGCCTTTTTCCGTTTCAAGAACCCAGTAGGGGCGGGTGCCCATGTTATAAAGCCGATCCCAGTCCGGATTGCGAAACTCCGGAGCACTATCAGGTATTTCAACATCAAGGCCAAGCCCCTGAAGTGTTCTGTTCAGGGGAGCGTGGTTTAATCCTGTGAGCGAGTCAAGCAGAGTGGCTGACTGTTCCCCGTAGCGGTTTACAAAAACACGGGCCAAAGCCTGGTAAACTTCGATATCTTCAGGCAGGGAGTAATTTTCGAGGCTGTTTTTGATTTTTTCGAAATCATCAACGGCAAAGAGGTCTTCTCTCATCAGGAGGCTTGTCGTGGAGTAGGCAAGGCTGCGGTTGCCGCTTTCAAGAACCATCCAGGCTATATCTTTCAGCTCATCATTTTTGTCAGACGAAAATTCCAATCGGGAAAGGGCATTCAAAGCCTGAACGCCACGAACGCCGCCTGCTTCAATCATCGCTGATGCTTTATCAATTATAAATTCCGGGGATTCAACGGATTGAAGGATATCAAGTGTCCTTTGAGTGAGATAGGGATTCAAATCTGTAAAATCCAGCAAGCGTTCGGTGTATGGAGCGATATCAACGGAATGAGCATCCAGAAGCTGCAACGAAGATGCAAAAATTTCACCGTTCCGGGTTCTTTTTGTGATTTCTGATTCAATGTGATTCAGTATCGCTTCCGGAAGGCCGCTCAGATTGTGAATGGAATCCATAAGACGGATCAGAACATGTGGATTTCGATTTTTCAGAAGGTTTTGAATCGGAAGTAAAAAATCATCATCATACCGGTCAAGAGATGAAAATACGTTGGCCATTTCAATGGCAAGCTGCGGTTTATCCTGAAGTTCATCAGCCGACCAAACAGGAGCGGCTAACAGCAATCCCTCTTTACCGAGGATTCGAATCATATACTGGTCGGTCATTGGGTTTACACCTCTCCCCGCACTTACCCACTGATTTGAAACGACATGCAGATAGCCCGACTCTTCAGAAAACGTATTCAGTTTGCTCCTGTAAAAGCCGTACAGCATTCCTGTTCGAACCGATTCGTCAGATGATGCGAGTGCTCCTTTGGTGTAAGAGGGAATACGGATTTCAGGTATTTTCACACGTGTGAGGATATTGCCAATTGCAAAAGCGCATCCCGGTTCGGCATGAAGTATCTCAATATATTTTGATAGGAGTTCAAGAGTCTCGCGATCACCGTGAACGGCGAAATACCTGCATACGGGTCCTGGCTTTAGCTGTCCGTCTGCCCAACGTTGCTCCAGATTGCGCAGGGTTTGTGAATCGGAAGGATGAAAAGAAAGGGCAAACCATGCTTCGTGTGTATCCTGCTGCTTTGCCGGTTCTATAAATTCCCCGGTATCATCAACTGTTGTTTTGCCCAGCGAAAGCCATGCGGCTTTCTTAACCTGCGGATCGGAATGCGTGAGATAATTTTTGAGAGCATCAGCATCACGCTCTAAAACGGCATTTTCGTACAACCCGGGGTATGATGATAGAAAAAGATCGGATTTCTCGAGTGGAGTGCAGGCGAAAATGAGAAGTGAAAATATAATGCTGAGATAAAAAAGGTTTAGCCGGTTCATAAAAGTGTTTATTTTTTTGCCAATCTTAAAAATTCTTCGTTTATTTGTTACACATATATCACACACTATGTAAAACCTATGGACAACTCGCAGCTAACCCGAAAGCAAAAGCAATTCTTCGATTTTATTGTAAATTACAAATCGGAGCACGATGTCTGGCCGACATACAGGGAAATAGCCGATGAATTCGGTTACAAGTCGCCCAACAGTGTGACGCAGAATATACAAGCTCTTTTGAAAAAAGAGTACCTCATAAAAAGGGAAGATGATGAGTATGACTTGCATCCGGACTACGATCACCTTGTAGAGGAGTCATCATCAGGCATTCCCGTGCGCGGATTAATCGCGGCAGGCTATCTCCAGGAAGCGGTAGAAGCCGACCTCGGCAAGATCACACTTGACTCACTCTTTCCGAATATAGGCAGGATGTTTGCTTTAAGAGTATCGGGGATGAGTATGAAAGATGCCGGGATTTACGACGGCGATTTTGTTCTGCTGATGGATACCGACATCAAAGACGGAGACATCGGGGCGATACTGTACAACGGCGAAACCAGCCTGAAACGGATATACTACGATGAAAACGGCCTTCGCCTCGAACCGGCCAATGAAGAGTACGATGATATTACGATCGAGCCCGATGTGTTCGAAGAAGTACGAATCATCGGCAAGTATGTGGGCCACGTAAACCGCAGCGGCATCCACAAAGCCAAAGCAGCAAGAAAGGCAAGCTGATAACAGCCACCTTGAAGCGTGCCCCGCTGCTTTTGCGGGGGAACCTCCAAGCGTGGCGGGTAATGGACGAAAAAAACTCCCCTCTTAAGAGGGGACCGAATTACATTAAACACCGTCAGGTGGGTTAATGTAAATCAGGGGTGTGTACCGAGCGCCTGCTGTCAAACTGATATGAAGTATAGTCATCTAAACCGTCTGCGGAAAATCCGATCGATCAGCTTCGAAACAATTCGGGAAGCCCACTATTTGACAGAGAAGGTATTTTTGGTGAACCGGTGCTTACATGGGAAAGGATAAATGAAACACAGCGACGCATCAGAATCGATGCACTTAATATTTCTTCAAAATCGGATGCTTACTGGCAATTCGATCAAAACAATGAAGAATTCCGTTTTGAACTGAACAATATAGAGGCCAACAGCATGATTCGAATTCTCTGGAACCTGGAGACAAAAGAGGGATATATCGAAAAAGACGGAACCCGCCGGTGCTGGAATGAAAATCTGCAGGAAGTGGAATGTTAGGTAATATCCATCTTGAAGCGTCGGGATGCGTTGTTTTAGCGTTCGGGAGATAATCATGCTGAAATCCTGCCTTGTTATTTCACGCCGAATAGACAAAGGGATGAAACCGCAAAGAGTGCCGGGTAAAAATGGTGTTTCCGGTACTCTTCGCGCTTCTCGGCGTCCTCTGCGTGAAAAAACTTAGAATCACGGATTAAAACGATTTCACAGATACCACGGATTTCTCTTGCCTTCGGTGAGTATAGAAACCTATCTGCAAGCAAATAACGATTACACGCATAAACAAATCCGTGTGACCCGTTTAATCCTGTTACTATGTGATTACATCTGCGATCAAAAGTTGCGGCCATCAATACAAAAATAAATTTTTATCAAAAAAAGATAGTATTTTATAATTGTCGTTAATCATATTAAAGTTAGTAATTATGGATACAGAACTTCTTAAACGAATTACTTTAAATCCGGACATCTGTCATGGAAAGCCAACAATTCGTAATAAAAGATATCCGGTTGACTTGATATTAGACCTTCTTTCCTCCGGGATGACGCAAAAGGAGATTCTTAATGACTATCCGGCATTGGAGAGGAAAGATATACAGGCATGTCTCGCTTACGCATCTAAAATTACAAAAACCAAAACCCATGTGAAAACAGCGTGAGATTTTTGGTTGATGCGCAATTGCCTCCAAAACTGTGTGAAATACTTGAAAGTGAAGGATTTAGTGCTATGCATGTTGAAGCTTTACCGGCTGGTGATGAAACAAAAGATAGAGAAATTATAGATTATGCTGATAGACATCATCTCATTGTTATAACAAAAGATATTGATTTCTATCACTCTCATATGATCCTGGGAAAACCGGAGAAATTGTTTTTGATCACAACAGGTAATATCAGGAATAAAAAATTATTCAAACTGATAAGGGTACACTCAGAATCATTTAAGAAATTGCTTGAGAATTGTCACTATATTGAATTAAGTGATGATGGAATTTATGGCAGCTCTTAAATTTATAAATTAAATTAAATGTATATTTGAATCTGAACAGTATCCATTCCAATGATCTACGAATTCAAAGGCTACAAGCCGGTCATTCATGGAAGTGCATTCATCCACCCGCAGGCTGCGGTGACCGGGAATGTGATTATCGGAAAGGATGTCTATATCGGGCCGGGCGCGGCCATCCGGGGTGACTGGGGCAAGATTGTGATCAAGGACGGATCGAACGTACAGGAAAATTGCACGATTCATATGTTCCCGGGTGTGACGGTTATTTTGGAGGAGCACGCCCATATCGGCCACGGAGCCATTATTCATGGGGCTCACATCGGAAGCAATTCACTTGTCGGGATGAACGCGGTGGTGATGGACCGCGTCAGGGTTGGAGATGAATGCATCATCGGGGCGCTCTGTTTTGTTCCGGAGGGAATGGAAATACCAAGGCGAAAAGTGGTTGTAGGGAATCCGGCAAAAATAGTAAAAGATGTTTCGGATGAAATGGCAGAGTGGAAAACCGAGGGAACCGGCTGGTACCGGCGCTTACCGAAAGATCTGCACGAATCCCTGAAACAGTGTGAGCCGCTGAGGGAAGTACCGGAAGACATGGAAGATCAGAGCGAGGGGTATGAGACGTGGGGGGGAGTGAAAAGTGAAAAGTGAAAACGCAAAAGAGCTATTGGCATTCGGCAGTTGAGTGGAGCGTTCCGATCCGTCAATTGACGGTCTTAAACTAAAATAGATTAACACCGTACAGGATTTGGTTCTTTTTAAAATATCAGGTTGCAACTCTTTTTTCGGAATTACAACCTGACAAAATTAAAAATTGTTTATTTTACTCAGTTTGAAACCACATTGAAAACCATGGATGTGACGGTGGTTCCGGTTGCATCGGTCACCCGGACTTTGAGTTCAAACGAGTCTGTGA
>CAYPZI010000106.1:0-10372 GCA_964415185.1 uncultured Balneolaceae bacterium
CCCGCGTCTGATTTTTAGACCTTCTTCTAAAAAGGGAGATACAATTCCCGCATTCCTGAAAAGTTCAAGTGAAACGGGATGAATCCCCAGGGATTTGGAATGAAGGTCAATTTCCGTATTCTTCTCAAGCACCCGGCAACTGATGCCCGATTGATGCAACTGCCCCGCAAGAAATAGCCCTACAGGTCCACCTCCGGCTATGATTACTTCCGCATCTTTCATTGTTCAGCACTGTATGTTGCGATTAGCCTGTAGGGAAAAAGCCGGTTTACTATCCAGCCGGCCGGCAGCATTTCTTGCAGTTCACGTTTTGTAAAACTACGGCGGATTGAGAGTGGTCCGTCTGTTGGAATAAATGTATTTCGGTAGAGCAGGGGAGACACGGCAGAAAAAAAGATCCAGGCAAGATCTCCCCGCTCAATATCATTAAACAAGACTTTCCGGCTTGCCAGTTTTTCTGCATCCCGGCAGAGCCGACTAATCTCATATTCTTTCAGATGATGCAAAAGGTGGTTTGAGATCACAAAGTCAAAACGGTACTTGTCCACGGCCAGTTCACCTGAATCGGCATGCAGATACTCGATATTTTGTAAATCAGAATTGGATTTTGCAAACCGGATGGCTCTTTTATCCGGATCGATGGCTGTAATTTTCAGGTTCAGGTTGTCTTTTTGTGCAAGTTGGGATAAAAGCCTTGGTAGGTCCCCGCCGCCTGTGCCGATGTCGAGAAGTGTAACATTGTGCGCCGATTTCAAGAGCACCGGCCGAATCTCTTTCTTGTAGATTCGATCCCACTGCGACAACAACCGGTTCATGCGGTCAAATGCGCGGTAGGTTCTGTTCAGGCCTTCCCGGCTGCACGCAGGGTCGTCCATGATTTCCTTCAATTCGGGGTTACGCTGCGAGAGGATAACGGGCACAATTTAGAAATTTGTTAAAGTTTCACATGACGAGCTTTCAATCTCAGTCCCGGCACAGATGGGCACTTTCGATCGTGAGTCCGGGCCCGAATGCAAGGGCTATGATATTTTCCCCGCCGTCATAATTATCATTCATCATTTCCCGAAGTACAAAAAGGATGGTAGCGCTGCTCATATTACCGTAGTTGTTGAGCACTTTTCTGGACTCTGTCAGCGACCCGCTTTTCATTCCCATAAAATTTTCAACCTTATCCAGGATGGCCCTGCCACCGGGATGTACAGCCCAGCGGTGAACTTCATCAGCCGGCAGCCCATATTTTTTTAAAAGTGGTTTGATATAATCCTCAAGTCCTGATATAAGCAGATCAGGAATGTAGGTTGACAGCACCATGTTAAAGCCCTGGTCACCGATCGACCAGGCCATATCTTCCGAGCCTTTTTTGGTAACGGTTGATGAAAACCCTGAAATTTTCAAGCGGTTGTTTCCAAATTCTCTCGAGCTTACAATGGCACCTGCCGCACCGTCGCCAAATACGGATGCGGAAATCAGGTCGTCGGTTTTCGGATTGGCCTGGAAGTGAAGGCTGCAAAGCTCAGCCGATACCACCATCACTGTTGCCTCGGGATCATTTTCGGCCAGTTTTGCGGCAAGTTTGAGAGCAGGAATAGCTGCATAACATCCCATAAAGCCGAGATGATAACGCTCCGTTTGTGGATTCAATCCGGCATGTTTGATAATATCATAATCGGGGCCGGGTGCATAGAATCCGGTACAGGAAACCGTAACCAGGTGTGTGATGGAAGTTGGTTTCAGGCCGCTTTCCTGAAGAAGCTTTTTAGCCGTCTCAATGAAAAGCTTTCGGCTTTCCCTGATATAGATGTCATTCCTGAAACCGGTTGGGGGCGCTGCGCCGTGTCCGTTAAAAAAGAGCATGGGTGATTCCTCAGGACCAGCGTTAAAATCCTTCAAAACCGAATATCTTTTGCTGATGCCGGAACGGCTGTAAATTTGGTGGAGAATACGTTCCTGTGTTTCGTTTTCCGCGACAATCTCTTTCATTTTGTCGCGCAGTTTCTCCTGACAATATTCATATTCCGGAACGGCAGTTGAAATCAGGTTTAAATATGCAGGCATATGTTTAAAGGTTTATATAGATTGTCAACGGTTCGGGTAATAAAATAATACCCGGTACAGAAAATAAGCTATTACAGGTGCCAATCGTTCAGTAGTGATAAAAAACCCCTGACTTAACGTATAAATTGAAGTCGTGATTTTGTAGTTGTAACAGATTTGTACCGGGTTCATTGGTCCGTTGTATGTTGTTTGTGGTTAAGCTATGTTAGGGATGGACAGTTGACATGACACTAGTGGCTGAGAGCTAACCCTCACCTTTTCGTCTGCTGCCAGAAGCGGGCATTATGCAGGAAAGCTGCCACGGTCAGTCCGAAGATGAGCCCAATCCAGAGGCCCTGCGGCCCCCAATCCATAGTGAATCCCAGGATCCATGCAACCGGAAGCCCAACTATCCAGTAGGCAAACAGGTTAACAAACATGGGTACTTTTGTGTCCTTCAATCCTCTAAGTGCTCCGAAGCCGCTCACCTGCAAACCGTCCGATATCTGGAAAATAGCTGCCATATAAATAAGCTGTACTGCAATGGTTATAACTTCTGCATCGGACGTGTAAATGGAAGCAATTTCGTATGGAAAAAGATACATCAAAAGAGCAGTAATTGACATAAAAGCGGTACAGATCAGAACACCTGTAAATCCCCTGAACCGTGCTGTCTCAATGTTTCGCTTTCCGGCGGCATTTCCCACTCTTGCTGTTATGGCAATGGAGAGGCCAAAAGGTACCATGAAGGCCATAGCGGCAAAATTGATGGCTACCTGGTGTCCCGCAACGGCAATGGTGCCGATAGATCCCATCAGCAGGCTCACGAGTGCAAAAAGCGTAACTTCCATCGTTGAGCTGATGCCAATCGGTACCCCGATCCGGACCATCTCTTTAAAATAATTATATTCAGGCCAGCGGAATTTTTTGAATATTTCAAACCGTTGATAGCTGCTGAATGTAGATGTAAACCATGCCATTCCGGCAAACATCACACAAAATACGATAGAAGAGGCATAGCCCGTGCCTACTGCTCCAAGTTGAGGAAATCCGAGTTTGCCATACATCAGGATGTAATTGGCAGGTATGTTGACAAGCACGCCAATCAATGCCACATACATGGCGGGCCGGGTAACGGAAAGCCCTTCGTTGAAATAGCGGAGAGCCCCGTATGCATAAGCGGGAAATATGCCCCAGGAGATGGCTTTCAGGTAGCCGTCGGCAACAGGGATCACTTCGGCACTTACATCCAGCCAGGCCATTATAATTTCGAGGTTTCTCAAAATAAAGAAGCTTGGTAGTGCAAGAATCTGGCTCAGCCACAGTACTTGCCTCGCATTTTTACCGATGAGGTGGAATTCACGGCCTCCCAGGTTTTGTGCTACAATCGGGCTGACGGCCATCATGCAGCCGAGGCATAAAACCACAAACGGCAGCAGCACGCTTGAGCCGACTGCAACCGCGGCCAGGTCGGTGGCAGACAGCCTTCCGGCCATTACCGTATCCACAAAGCTCATGCTCATCTGCAACAGTTGCGCAATGATGACGGGAACACCTACTTTCAGTAGCGTGCCGGCTTCCTCCAAAAACCGCTGTTTATAAATTCTGGTCGTTTCTATCATGTAAACCGGGCAAAAATATTCCGATGCAGATGGTACGGAAAAATCTGTACAGAAGTTTTATTGAAAATGAATTATGAGTCTATAAAATCAATCAAGCACTTTATTGCCTGTTTTTCAAGGGAAGTGTGAGCTTAAATGTAGTCCCGTCACCGTTTTTTGTTGAAAAGCCGATAGTGCCGTTATGAGCTTCAACGATTTGGCGCGATATGGCAAGCCCCAGGCCGGTGCCGCTCGACTTGGTGGAAAAGTTGGGTACAAAAATCTTATCCCTGTCCTCCTCAGGAATTCCAGGGCCCTCATCATCGATTGAAACTACGGCATTATTCATGGATTTTTTCAGGCTGATCCGGATTTCACCGCAGTGATCCATGGCTTCCATGCCGTTTTTAATAAGGTTGATGAGAACCCTTCTTATTTCATCGGCAACTCCCATTACGAAAATCTCGGATTCCGGTTGATCAAGGCATACTTTCATTTCGTCATCATTCGAATACAATTCAGTAACAGATTTAAGCAATTTATTAAGATTGACTTCCTTAAACGGTTCTCTCACCGGCTTTGCAAATTTGGAAAAATCGGTAGCGATTTTGTTCAGGGATTCGATCTGATCGATAATGTTATTGGCAAGTTTTTCAACTTGCGGCTTTAGTTCTTCAGCGTTTCCGGGATTTTGCTGCAGGCGCCGCTGCAGGTATTGAAGGTTGAGTTTCATCGGTGTAAGCGGGTTTTTGATCTCATGTGCAACCTGTTGTGCCATCTCTTTCCATGCTGCTTCCCGTTCGGCTTTGGCCAGCTCAATCTGAAGTTCTTTCAGCCTCTTTACCATAAAATTATATGCTTCAGAAAGGGTGCCAATCTCATCGTGGCTCGTAACAGGCAGCCTGGTATTAAATTTGCCTTCCGAAATTTTGTCGAGCCCCGACCGTATTTTTTCGATCGGTTTGGTAAGCTGTTTTGAAAACAAGGCGATGGCAACAATAAATAAGCTGAAAATGATAAAATAGACAATCAGCAGGTAACTGGTAGTTTCAAGAATTCTGGCTGTATAGACGGGCGATTGTACAAATGTAGGTATGGCAAATGCGGCGACAGGCTTGTCCTGCTCATTAAGGATTGATTTATATCCGATGAGTAGTTCCTCTTCACCAATCTTTGTGCGGTCAAGAATATGCCGGCGCTGGCGGTTATAAAGAAAATCGAATACAGTGTAAGGCATGATCCGGGGAACCAGGTGCTGCTGGAATATCTGTGGCGTGGATGATTGACTCACAGTAACCTGTTCATAGAAAATGATATCCGAGTCAAAACTACCAGCCGAGATGATCAGATCGAACGTGTCTGCAGCATTACGGTCCGAAATAATTTCGGTGCCTGCAAGTCCGGTTACATTATTAAGTTTGGTAATTAGATCTTTTTCAAGCTGACTTTTGAATTGTCTGTTCATTGTATCATTTGTCGCCGCAACCAGAAAAATGAGGAAGATCAGGATAGAAAATGTAAGCCCGTCCACAAGCCTGCCCTGGAATCTTCTGTTTTGCTTGAATAGAGTAAATGATGACTTCCCAAAAATTTTTATGATGAAGAATAACACCAAACCAAAAATCAAAATTGAAGCGTTGAACCTGAAAAAAGAAAACAGATGCACATTGAAACCGGCTGCAGGGGTACTTGCCTTAACGATGGTGTGAGAACCGGTTTCAGAATCCGTGTATTGTTTTAGAAGGATTTCACGGAATATGCCATCAGTAGTGTTATTTGAAATATAGGCGATGGAGTCACGCAGGGCTATTTCTATTTCACGGGATGGAAGCCTGTTGTATTCGGGCTGGCCTTCGTAAAAACCTTTTTGAGAACTTCGTGTAAGGACACTATCCGTAAATTCGGCAATATAGTAACTTGATTTCCACTCGTCACCCGAGGAGGCAGCTAATACTGCACGTATCGGTTTGTTGAAATCGGGGCGTTCCCTGTATACTGAGGTAAAAATCCACGCGATGATTTTATCAGGATTCAGGTCATCATAGATCGGGATCCAGCCCCTGTGAAGAGATGAATAGCGGTCACTGAGCCCCTCCGGTTTGTCGCGTATTACAGGCCTGTTGGTTTCCCGGCGAATCTGTTCACCGCGGTAAGATACTACCATCAAATCCACATCAAAAAAAGAAGTCCATGCCGGAGAATCGAGGGTGGTAGAATAGTCGGCAATAAGTGAACCGTCGGGCTTCAGTAGTTTGATATCGAAAGAGTATTCGCGCCAGCCGGGTTGAATACTTGCATTCACTGCCCGCTGAAATTGGGATTGAACTATGGGAGGCCTGTTTTCAATATCTTCTTGGGTGAGGAAGATGAGCCGTTGTTCTATAAGTGCCAGGATTCGGCGGGTGATCTCGCGGGTTGCATCGGTATCTTCCCTTGCAAATGTTTTGGCAGCGGCAAGCAGGTTGGCATTCCGTTTCAGGTCATGCGATTTCGAAATAAACACGTAGCCGCTGATCGCAATCAGTAAAGAACTAAAAAAAATGATTCTGAATCCTGATATTTTACCGATTCCTTCAGGATATTTGTTATAAAGAAACCCGGTGATTAAGACGGTAGCAAACATTGCTGCGGCAAAGTAAAATTTCCAGGTGAGAAGGATTTGCTCTTCAATTATAAAACCGTATAAAAAAAGGCTGATTAAAAAACCGAAAGAAGCAAGTAATATAACTATGACGGATTTTTCGGGTTCATTTTGAAATAACCAGTAATCCGTTAAAAGCAGAAGCAACAAAAGAGAACCGATCGCAAGGGCATATAAAAGGTAGAAAAGGAGAGCTTTGGCGTCGGGGTAGACCGTGATGCCTGTCAATTCAAAATCTACATTCAGGATAAAATTATATGTGATTTCAATAAAGAAAAGAATCAAAAAGGCAGATAAAATTCCAAACAGGGCAGAGTACGCAAAAGTCAGAAAATGCCTGTTTCCCGGCGAAAATGGGCTTTTCGTCTTTGAAAAGATAAAAACCGATGCAGTTAAACAGCAGATGAAAAAAGTATGCATCGAATATGTGGCGATCTGCACAGCGGCATCAAAGTTGGAAGTTTCAACTGCAGGCAACAAACCGTTTACAAGTATTGCCGGGAAATTGTTTTGCAATAAAAGATACCAGCTCGCTGTGAGATAAACGGAAACAAAAACAAACAGTAGACTGTTGTTGTATTTTGAAAATATCATCAACAGAAAAATGATACTCAGCATGAATAACCATGTGCGCAGCGACATGCTGAGCCTGGAGTCGCGTTTTTCCTGCATCGCAATATAATTTTGCCGCTCTTCAGGATTCGCATAGACAACACCGGCAGAATCCGCACCGTGCGACAATAGCAGTTCTTGCTGAAAATCCGGTGTTTGTTGCACCGGGTTGAAAAAGGAAAAAACCACGGGATAATTGCCACTTAGTGCAGGATCATCAGAAAGGTCGGTTTCCTGCCCGGCGGCTATCGGCAGAATATTATTTTGACTCAACCGCTTTGCAGTTACAAGCTGGTAGGCCTGGTTCCCGGTTAATTGCAGTTCCTGGAATCCGTACAAAAATGTGACATTATTTTGCTTCACTACAGAGATGTGAAGGGAATCAGCCGGAATATCCGGTACCACGGGTATTTCAGGAAATGAAAAACCGCTCCAGACGTGAAGGCTGCCGTTTCTGAAAAGAGTTGAAGTCCAGAAATCATAATTTTCTGTTATTTGATGGATAACTTGCCTGGAACTATTTCTCTCAAGCACTGCAGATATTTCGGACGCAAGAGAATTCGATTCCGAAATAAAATCGTCCCGGAATGTGTGAAATAGTTCCGCAGCCTGCCTTACGCTCTCTGCCATCTCCTGTTCGATTTCAGGAAGAGACCGGGTGGATTTGTGTGAATATTCATGCACAAGCCATGCTGAAAGGCTGACCATGAACAGCGCGAGAAGGGCGTATAAATGTATATTACGCTTATAGCTCAAAATTCAGAAGATTATGAAATCGAAATCAGACGATGAGGTTTGGAATTTCTTCCGGTGGTTTTTGTTCCAAAATACCGATGATGGCTTCCGCCGCCAGATATCCCATTTTTTTCCTGGCATGCCACGTGGCACTGCCTATATGCGGAAGTAATATACAATTTGGCGCAGAAAGAAGTTTCGGATGAATTTTGGGCTCTTCTTCATAGACATCAAGTCCGGCCCCGCCAATCCTTCCATCGTGCAATGCTTCGGCAAGGGCCTCTTCTTCCACGACAGGCCCGCGCGCCGTGTTGATGATGACCGAATGCGATTTCATGAGGCCAATATTTTTTCGGTTGATCATATGCCGGGTTGATTCTGTAAGGGGGCAATGCATGCTAATTATGTCGCATTCGGACAGCATAGCATCAAGATCGGGAACAAATGCCGCCGAGATCATTTTTTCCGTTTCAGGAGCCGTTCTTTTCCTGTTGTGATAAAATATTTTTGCACCGAACTCCTTGACCCTTTTTGCAAATGAAAACCCGATTCGCCCCATTCCAACGATTCCTACAACTGATTCGGAAATTTCAATACCCCTGAAACCCAAGGGATCCCAGCCGTCAAATTTTCCTTCCCGGAGATATTTTTCAGCTGAAGGAAATTTTCTTGCTGAAGCAATCATTAATCCCACAGCCAGATCAGCAGTTGCGTCTGTCAGAACATCCGGTGTGTTTGCCACATGAATTCCGAGCTCTTTTGCGGCTTCTGTATCTATGTTGTTATAGCCTACGGCATAATTGGCGATGATACTTAATTTTTTTGCATGGGAAAGAACTTCCCGGTCAAGTTCATCGGAGAGCATGGAGAGGAAGGCATCAGACTCCTTCAAAACACGGACCAGTTTACTTCTGTCTTTCAGCTCACCTCTCTCAAATACAGTTACCTCACCTTTATTTTTCAATAATTTTATAGCATCATCATCGATAGGTTCAGAGACCGAAATTTTAAACGGAGAAGCCACGGCCTGATCTTTAAGATTCGGTGTCGTTAATTTCTGTTACGATCGCATCATTCCACATACGTTCGATGCCGTAGAACTCTCTTTTTTCCTGGTTGAAAATGTGAACCACGACATTTACGTAATCGAGAATGATCCATCTTCTTGAATCGATTCCCTCTTTTTTCCAGGGTTTCTCTCCGAGATTCACTCTTGTCTTTTCTTCAACATTGTCTGAAAGCGCCTTGATTTGGGTATCGGAGGTGCCGTGGCAGACGAGAAAGAAATCTGTCAGGGTGGTTAAATCCCTGACATCGAGCACAACAATATTTTTGGCTTTTTTTTCCAATAGTGCTTCCGAGATGGTTTCAATCAAAAGGCTGGAATCAACCTTTGTTTCGTTTCCGGTTTTCCGGAATTGAGATTTTACAACTTCAGGTTGTTTTGTCATAAGCAATTATAGGTTTAAGGATAAGTAATCGGACCCGAGAACCAGTGTTACATCCAGAAAGTAGTCTTTCGATTCTTCGATAATTATATACTCTTTACTTACACCGAGTGTCATGGCAACTCTTTGTGCATTTTCCATGTTCCCGGTTCTGCTGATGATCAGCGTATTCTCAAGATTAAAATGGTCATAGTTTCCGGTTTCCACAACATCAAATCCATAATTTCTCAGGGAAGAGGTATAACGTGTCGCAAGGCCGGGGACTCCGCATCCGTTCAGTACTTCAAGCTGTATAATTGAACTGATGAGGACAGGATCTTTTTCAGATCTCTCACTGATAATCCGGGGATATAAAAATCGCCCGATTAGAGCGAAAAGCAAAATGACCAGCAAAAATGAAAGGAAACCGATTGTGGCGTTGAGTTTAAAGCTGTTTTGCTCCTGATTGTTTTGAGTCATCCCGATTGTTTAGTAACCAAACCTGTTTCTTCCGTTAAATGAATTCATAAACGGTGATCCGAATGGGGAATGGTACGGGCTTTGCGAGAAGGATACGGAGATAGATGTATTTGGGGTGATATCGTAGTTGAACATCGCCCTGTCGATCACAATTTTTGCCCCGAAAGCGTTATCCGCATTCATGAAGCTGTTACCAAAAGGCGAATGAAGAACGGAAACATCTACATACGCATCCATTTTATCATTGATGTCGAACGCCATGGAATTGGTATATGCATTTATATTCTGCATCTGGCCACCGAAGCTGCTGAACGACATGGTGTAAGAGTGAGTCATAGCCATATTCAGCATATTCATGAAATTACCCGGGCCCGATTGGGGAGATTGTGTGCGGGAAATGGTTCCGCTCAGGGTGTCATAATCCCTGTGCAGGTCTTCCCGGAGCTGCGCATCTGCAAGAGATACGGAGCCGAAAACGAGTAAAAGAAGTAGCAGGTATATCTTTCTTATATTCATAGTGTCACAATCTGAGTATAAAACAAACGCCATGTATTCGAATAAATTATAAGCAAAGAAACGGAATTTGTAAATATGTTTGGGTAAAAGAATAAAAAGTGAAAACGTAAAACTGAAAAGTTAAGAATGAATAGATTTTAAATTACTCTGAATCCGGAATCAACTTCCCGGGCGCCAGCCATCTACGCCAAGGCTACGACGGCTTAGCAGCCGGTTTGATCCGGGAAAAATGAATAAATCAATTACTCTGAATCCGGAGTCGATCTCCCGGGCGCCAGCCCTTCGAAGCTCCGTTTTTTGGAGCGTAGAAGGGCGGAGGTGGAGGG
>CAYPZI010000107.1:0-10167 GCA_964415185.1 uncultured Balneolaceae bacterium
CGATTTTCAAGTCTTTGATAAGATCTGCTAATGAGACAGTTGGATGTAAATGAGTCCCATGTTGGAGTGCCTCTCGGGCGTCATCCGGCTGTGCTCACCATACGGCCTTTGCCCAATGTCTACGTAATCTTATACCGGCTAACTGGCTGGCCAATGCCATTTCAGAAAGGAAACTTTGCGGGTTTTTACCCGGTATTTTATCATAGACACGACACTAAAATCCGGTCAGACATTCAGGATAATTCTGAACGTTGTTCCGGCGCCCACTTCCGACTTCAATACAAAGATTTTACCTTTGTGATATTCTTCAATAATCCTTCGGGTCAGGCTCAGGCCTAATCCCCATCCCCTTTTTTTGGTACTGTAACCCGGCTTGAAAACCTCCTTGATTTTGCTCTTTTCTATACCGGATCCCGAATCTTCAATATCGATAATTACTTTTTTGTCATCCTCTTTTACGCTTATAGCCACAAAACATTCATCCGAATTTTTACGGATAGCATCCATTGCGTTCTTGATCAAATTTTCGATGGCCCATTGAAGCAGCTCAGCATTGATCCTTACTTTAACCGAAGGCGAAATTGAGCGCCTGATCTCCACATTTTTGCCCAGTTGCGGCAATCTCCGTTCCATATAACTGATCACCTGCTCGATTACAGGTTCCAGCCTGATTTTCTTCAGTTCCGGCCTGGATCCGATTTTATTGAAACGCTCTGCAACATCTCTCAGCCGTGTTATATCCTTTTGAAACTCATAAACAATATCCGATGTTTTTTCATCATCTTTATGCCGCTCTTTCAATAGCTGAACCCATCCGTACATGCTTGAAAGAGGTGTGCCCAGTTGGTGGGCTGCCTCTTTTGCCATCCCCACCCACAGGTTTGACTGTTCCGATCGTTTGATTGTACGATAAGTGGTGAAACCGATACCCAATAAAAGCACAAGCAGCCCGATTTGTATGTAGGGAAAATAGCGCAGATATTGAACAAGCTGGCTTTCGCCAAAGTAGATCAATTGCCTGAAACTGGCATTTTCGCTTTGATACGACACTTCAATCGGCTCATTTAATCCGGCAAATTCCCTGACCGTTTCCATATTTACATCCTCATCATCCACATTCCGGAACAGCACTATTTCTCCGTCTTCTACTCCGATTGACGGTATCGCAAAACGCTCGGGAATGATGATGTTGTCGGAGATAAAACTGTCGGCCGACTCGGCAGCCTCCGCTTCTTCTATTGCTGCAATAACCGAATCGGGAACTTCAGGTATCGTATTGAGCACTGCCAATGCCTCGTTCAGCAACATGCTTTGGGTCTGATGAATGGAACGGCTGTTGAATTCAATGGCTTTCGCCCATAATTCCACATTTATCCGCTCGTGCTCCATCAGTTTATTGATCAGAAACTGGTTATAAAAAAATGAAGCAGCGCTGAGCAGAACAAGCAGGACTACAAGTACTGTTTTTGCCCAGAACGTAGGTAAGTAGAGGTGTTTTGCCATAACTATATCGGGTTAAAACTGAAACGTATTCTTCACAACAGAAAGACATAAACCATGTTCAAAAACTTATGCTAAGTGAGAACTCCGTGTGAACAGGAATATCAAAAAATTTCAGGCGGCAAACCACACAAATGTAGTGTCATGTTTTAAGCTTCGTAAGAAACCCGCGAGGTTTCCTTTCTGATAGCGGTACACGTATGAAAGTAAGTGAGGTTTTTTTACAAAAAACATTGCGGGTTTATCCCGTCACTTTACTGTTGACATGACACTAACGTATTTTAAGCCGATGCCTTTCTCTTTTCGTAGACAGGCGGAGCATTTTTCTCAATGGTATCCCTTGTGATTATACATCTTTCTATATTCTTCATAGAGGGAATTGTGAACATGATATCGAGCATGGCATCTTCCAGAATTGACCTGAGTCCGCGTGCCCCTGTTTTGCGGCTTTTTGCCTTTTCAACTACGGATTTCAGTGCATTTTCTTCAAAAACGAGCTCCACATCTTCCATATCAAACAGTTTTTTATACTGTTTGGTAAGCGCATTTTTAGGCTCTTTCAGAATCTGAATCATCGCTTCATCCGATAGTTGTTCAAGCCCGGAAATAATCGGAAGCCGCCCGATCAACTCGGGAATCAGCCCGAATTTTTGCAAATCTTCAGGCTCCACATACGTGAAAATTTTCGGATCATTCTTATCAAACTTGACCTGGTCAACCGTATGAAACCCGAGGGAACTGACAGATATTCTCCGGGAGATGATCTCTTCAAGCCCGCTGAATGCGCCTCCGCAAATAAAAAGGATATTGGTCGTATCAAGCTGAATAAAACTCTGCTCAGGGTGTTTTCTGCCACCCTTCGGAGGAATATTGGCTGTGGTTCCCTCAAGAATCTTCAGCAATGCCTGCTGTACGCCTTCTCCTGATACATCCCTTGTGATGGAAGGGTTATCGCTTTTTCTGGAAGCCTTGTCAATTTCATCAATATAAACAATACCGCGTTTTGCACGGTCAACATCGTAATCGGCTGCCTGAAGCAGGTTGCTTAGAATACTTTCCACGTCTTCACCAACATAGCCCGCCTCCGTAAGCACAGTTGCATCGGCTATTGTAAACGGCACGTCGATAATATCGGCCAGGGTTCGGGCCAGCAGCGTTTTTCCGACACCGGTCGGGCCCAAAAGAAGAATATTGCTTTTTTCAATGTGGGTGTCATCAAAACTTTTCGCCCCGACACTTGAAATTCTTTTATAGTGATTATAAACGGCAACCGAGAGCGCCTTTTTGGCTAAATCCTGTCCGATGACATACTCATCCAGCCTGGATTTGATTTCAACCGGTTTCAACATCGGTTTGTACTGCTTCTCACGCCGGCGTGAGAGAGTCGACAAATCACTCTGAATGATACTGGATGCATCTTCCACGCAGCGATCACAAATAAAAACATCAGGCCCGGCTACCATTGAGTTCACTTCATGGCTTGAACGGCCACAAAATGTACAATGAACAAGGTCATCGTTATTTTTTTTACTCATTACAAAAATTAATCAGTTCGTTTAAGATTTTTTGCCGTTTTTATCATCACGCTTCATAACTCTGTCTACAAGGCCATAGGCATATGCTTCGTCGGCTGTCATCCACTTATTCCGGTCCGAGTCCTTAATGATCTGGTCGACCGATTTATCAGCATGCGATGCAATTATTTCGCTTAATGTACGCTTAATTCTCAGAATTTCCTGAGCTTCAATCTCAATATCGCTTGCCTGGCCCTGGACACCGCCAAGCGGCTGGTGAATCATCACCCGTGCATGAGGCAGCAGGTTTCGCTTTCCTTTGGTTCCGGCCGTAAGCAAAACCGCACCCATTGAGGCAGCCATACCTACACAGGTGGTAGATACATCGCACTTCACATATTGCATGGTATCGTAAATGGCGAGTCCTGATGAAACAACACCGCCGGGGCTGTTAATGTAGAAATTGATATCCTTTTCAGGATCCTGCGATTCAAGGAAAAGCATCTGGGCTACAATCGAACTGGCAACGGCATCATTCACCGGTGTTCCCAGAATGATAATTCTGTCTTTTAATAGCCTTGAATAGATATCATAGGCCCGTTCGCCCCTGTTGGTTGTCTCAACAACCATTGGTACAAGGGTATTTTGAATTTGAGAAATTTCGTCCATGGGTGGTATTTCAAGTATAGGTTGTTTGATTGACATCTTCTTAATTACTTATTCTTGTTTTCTTTTTTACTTTCACTTTCAGCTTCCCTCTTTTTACGGAATTCTTCTTTGGAAAGTTCATTGATAGTAACAACATCTTCCAATTTGTCAAAAATTTTCTTTTCCCGGATGGTATTTCTCAGGTTCTCAAGTAATTTCGGGTTCTGAGCATAGTAATTTTTTACCTGGTCGACCGGCATGCCGTATTGGGCAGCTTCAACTGCAATCTGTTCATCGATATCTTCGGGTTTGATTTCAATATCATCAAAATGCTCCTGCAATTTTTGATTGATGAACATCCATTTGCCTTCAATTTTTGCCTGCCCGCTCATGTTTTCCTTGTAACCTTCAAGGTCTAAATCCGGTGGAAGCGACTGGCCGCCCATCTGTTGTTTCAGGTAATCAACATAGGAGCTTTTAATTTGGTCAAGTAATACGTCAGGCACTTCAAAATCATGTGCTTCAGTCAATTTTTCCCTCAGTTCTTTTTTGAATGCTTCATCTGCCGACTGGTCATAATACTGCTGTATGCGGCTTTTAATATAGCTTTTCAATTCATCCGCATTTTTTGCTTCGCCTCCCGATTGCTCCTTGGCAAATTCGTCCGTCAGCTCGGCTTTTACCGGCTTTTGAACTTTTTTCACGGTAACCTGGAAACGATCTTTCAAGTCGCCTTCATCCACTTCCATTATTACGGTATCACCTGCCTTTTTGCCTTTCAGGGCATCGAGAAATTCTTTTGAGCCTTCATCCGAGAGATCGATCTTCTGATCCTCATCCACTTCATCTTCAACCGGTTTATCATTTTCATCAAGTGTAACCGCATCAACAATAACACGGTGTTCAGAAGAGATTTTTTCATCCACATCTTCCCAGTCGCCCGCGTTTTTAAGCAGTCGTTCAATCTCTTCTTCGGCTTCTTTATCGGTCACATCGTGCACCATTTTATCGACTTTGATCTTGCCGGGATCAACCAGCTCAAACTCGGGTTTGGCACCGATTTTAAATTTTACTTCAAGTTCATCGTTTTCCCACTCAAGTTCCAGCATCTTCGACTCACCGACCGGTTCATGCTCGGGCACAACTTCTTTTTTGAATGTATCTTCGACATACTTTTGGATTTCTTCAAGCTCGATATCTTTTCCGAATCTTTTTCTGATAATGGAAAGAGGCACTTTACCCGGGCGAAATCCGGGAAGCTGAATCTGGCTTCTGTATTTTTTATAAGCAGCATCAAATTTATCGGCAAGATCTTCCCTGTTTGCCTTTATTGTTATTTCCTTGTCTACGGTTGTTAAATCCTGAACAGAAATGTCCACGTTAAATCCTTCAGTAAGTTTATGTTTTTATTTGAATTGGTTCATGTACGAGAGGGGGGACTCGAACCCCCACACCGGTAAAGGTACCAGATCCTAAATCTGGCGCGTCTACCAATTCCGCCACTCTCGCAATTAAAAAATGACCCTGAATACCGTTCAGGATCATAGCCTTTAAAAATACGATTAAATCCGCGCGGATTCAACTTAAGATAAGGCAGTTTCAGCAGGAATTAATGAGTAGTATAAATTCTTCATCTTTCATTATTTTCAAAGAACACAGAAAGGTTCAAGAAATTATTGTAATCCATGTTTCGTAATCTGCGTTTCATTTATGTCACCACTAAAAACAGGGATGAAGCCAAAAAAATCGGCTCGGCCCTTGTAGAAGAAAAACTGGCAGCCTGTGCAAATATTATTGACGGGATGGAATCAATTTACCATTGGAAGGGAAACATTGAAACCGATAAAGAGACGGTTTTGATCCTGAAAACAACCAACCACAATGTGAAGCGCCTTACCGAACGGGTAAAAGAACTTCACAGTTACGATGTGCCTTGCGTGGTCAGTATCACCCTTACCGAGCAGGAAGGCAATGAAGAGTACCTCGATTGGCTTACACGCTCGGTGCGTTCCCCCCAACCTGACATCAGCCCTGAATAAATGCCGCTTCAGGTTACATTTCAAAATCATATCTGTATAGCCCGTATCAACAGGCCCGAAGCGAGAAATGCCATCAATTTTGAGCTGATGGATAAGTTTGAAGATCTTCTTGAGCGCCTGGAAAAGGATAAAGAGATCAGGGTTTTTATTTTGACAGGCACCGGTAAAAGTTTTATCTCGGGTGGCGACCTTCGTGAATTTCACCGGATACAGGAGTCGGGGCCGGCCATAAAGATGGGCAAACGGATGCATGATATTTTAAAGCGCATTGAAGAACTGCCGGCCTGGACGGTAGCTGCCATAAATGGCTTCGCATACGGCGGAGGATGGGAAATCATGCTGGCTTTTGACTTTCGGGTTGCCGTTGAAGATGCCGTATTCGGGTTTACACAGGGCAAGTTTTACCTGCCGCCGGGATGGGGCGGGCTTACCCGGCTTAAAAAAACCATCGGGCGAAACAGGGCACTCTGGCTGCTTGCCACCCGCCAGGTTTTAAACACGGATCAAGCCATAAACCTCGGCCTGGTTCATCATTTTTATCCTGAAAATAATTTTGAGAAATCACTTGATTCGCTCGCAAAAAAACTTTCAAAAAACGACAGGGAGTTTATACGCCACCTGAAAACTGTTTCGGATAGTGACCGGCAGGAATATGATAAAAGCATTTCTGATGAACTTGAACCCTTCGGTTATTTTTGGGAACACAAAGAACATATCAACCGTGTTGAAGAATTTTTAAACCGGAAAAAATAATTATGACCGAAATCAAACATGAAATAGAGCGGGTCCTGAAACTGGCACTGCAAGAAGACCGTGGCTTCGGTGACCTCACATCAGATTCAATCTTTAAAGATGAAAAAGCAGAGGGAGAATTTCTGAGCAAACATGAAGGTGTATTGTGCGGTCTCGATGCAATCAGTATCAGCTATAGCTTACTCTCTGATGAAATCAAAACCACCTCTTACAAATCAGACGGAGATATTACCAAACCGGGGGATGTTATCGCTAAAGCAAGAGGCCCTGTGAAAGAACTTCTTACCGGTGAGCGTATCATACTGAACCTTATTCAGCACCTCAGCGGCATTGCTACTGCCGTCAGACAAGCCGTAGAACAACTGGATGATCCGGAAATCAGAATCTGCGACACACGGAAAACCCTGCCAGGATTGCGCATGCTGCAGAAGTATGCCGTCCGCACGGGCGGAGGGACCAACCACAGGTTCCGGCTCGATGACGGGGTTATGATCAAGGATAATCACATTGTTGCTGCCGGAAGCATCAAAAAGGCTGTGGAGAAAGCACGAAAACGTGTTGGCCCGCTCGTTAAAATCGAGGTAGAGACCGAGAATGAACACGAAGTTCATCAGGCAGTTGATGCAGGGGCAGATGTTATCATGCTCGACAACAAATCACCCGATGAAATCAGGTCCCTTTGCAGCCTTATTCCGGATCACATTCCGGTTGAAGTATCCGGGGGTATCACTCCGGAGACAATCGCCTCGTTCAGGGGTTGCGGTGCCGATTTTATCTCCATCGGTTCGCTAACGCATTCCGTAACTGCAATGGATATCAGTTTCAACCTTAAAGGTGGCAAAAAATAGCCTCTTTTAAAATTTATCGTATATTCATATCCGCTTAATAAATTGGTAACTTAAGGCAGGCGGGAATGATTGCATCCTTGAATTCGGTTTATGAAATAGACGAATTCGCATTAGCAGCATTGCCGGCCGCTATCGTTGTTGTACATTATTAAAAGTTGATCAATAAAAAAAAATGGAATTTACCGAACTGCTTGAACAGGATTTGACTACCACCCTGCCCTCAAGATATCATTCCCTGCCCGAAGAGGAGATGATAAACAGGGTGAATGAAATTAAGCAAAAATTTGGCTCACGTTTATTTATGCCGGGCCACCACTATCAGAAAGATGAAGTCATTCAATTTGCAGATGCCCGTGGGGATTCACTGAAACTGGCCCGTATCTGTGCCGATCAAAAAGACGCCGAATTCATAGTATTTTGTGGAGTCCACTTCATGGCAGAGACTGCCGACATGCTCACAAGCGATGAGCAGGTTGTGATTCTTCCCGACATGCGTGCAGGCTGCTCAATGGCTGATATGGCCGATATCCGGCAGACCGAACGGGGATGGAAAATCATGCAGGAAACGTTTGGTGATACCATTTTGCCGCTGACTTATGTGAACTCAACAGCGGCCATTAAAGCGTTTGTGGGCCGGAACGGCGGAGCAACAGTAACATCAGGAAATGCCAAAAAAATGCTGCAGTGGGCATTCACCCAAAAAGAGCGAATTCTTTTTCTTCCAGATCAACACCTTGGCAGAAACACGGCTTACGATCTTGGCATTCCATTGGATCAAATGGCTGTATGGGATCCCATCGAAAACAAATTTGAATATGACGGCTCCTTCGATGATGTAAAAGTGATTTTGTGGAAAGGCCATTGCTCGGTGCACGAGAAATTCAATGTGAAACATATTGAAAACATCCGGAAAAACGATCCGGAGATGAAAGTGATTGTACATCCGGAATGCCTGTATGAAGTAGTTCAGTCGGCCGACCTTGCCGGTTCAACCAATTTTATCATCAAAACCATTGAGGCGGCGCCTTCGGGCAGCAAGTGGGCAATCGGTACCGAAATGAACCTGGTGAACCGTATTATTTCCGAACATCCCGATAAAGAAATCGTTTCACTGAATCCCTTTCTTTGTCCATGCCTTACCATGAACAGGATCGACCTGCCGCACCTGTTATGGTCGCTCGAAAAACTTGAACAGGGTGAAATCGTAAACCAGATTAAAGTTCCGGTTGAAATCAGGGAGTACGCCGTTCTTGCACTCGACCGCATGCTCGAACTCTCCTGACGCGACAGCATTATATGGAGCATCCTTTTTCAGGAAAGATCATTCCAATCCGGATACCGACACCATTTCTGGTCGGAGATGTATTTGCCTACCTGGTCAAGGATGAGAAACTTGTATTGATTGATACCGGCCAGTATGATGATGAAGCCTATGAGACCCTCCGTTTTGAGCTTGAAAATGAGAACGTTTCCTTTTCCGACCTGGATGAAATCTGGATTACCCATGGCCATCCGGATCATTTTGGACAGGCCAATAGGCTCAGGAACAAGTCGGGGGCAATGATCCTGGCGCCGGAAGGTGAAAAAGCCAATCTTGAAAACAACAGTGATCGTGAGCTCTACGACCGGTTGTTCCGGAGAATTGGCGTTGATAAGACGGTCATTCAATCCATGGCAGAGCAGCTATCCTGGATCAGGCAGTTTCAGCAGCCGCTGAAGCCGGACAGTTGGGTTTCAGAAAACGACCTGCTTGAAACCGGCCATTTTACATTCCGTGTAAAACACCTGCCGGGACACGCACCGGGACATGTGGCCTTTTGCGAAGAGGACTTCACCTTCGGGGGCGACGTGTTACTTTCCCATATTTCCACCAATGCGTTGATCAGCTTCGATCATGAGACTGACCACAGAAACAGGTCGTTTCTTCAATACAGGGAAAGCCTGAAGTGGATCAAAAACCACGGGAATGCTTTCTTTCCCGGCCACGGAAAGTTTATACCGCGATCCAAAGAGATTGCAGAAAGGTACCTTGAGGAACAAGAGCAGCGAATGAACCATATCTTAACTTTAATCAACAACAATCCGGTCTCAATTACCGAATTATCGAGGCGGCTTTTTCCCGAAGCATGGAAACAGAAAGCCTATTTCCTGGTGATTTCGGAAGTTTTGGGTTTTTTGGATTGGGGCATCGAGAGGAACCTGTTTTCCGAAATCCGTGAAGATGGCGAGTTGCTTTTTCAAAAAAGAAGCGTAGAATCGTAGTTTAGAAATGTTGAATGCGCAGGGGCGCTGGTGGAAGTTTATTTTACAAGCCAAAGCCAGCTTTCGTGGACAGAAAACCTTCGTGAAACTTCGTGTCCTCGTGCCTTCGTGGTGAAAACAGACTCGGTTCATACTCAAAGCCAGGTAACCACAGCGATCACAGCGGGGTCACGGCGTGCACGGCGGGGAAATAACGTTGTAGGCATTGTGGTAAAGTAAAAGCAGGCAGTAGACAATTGGCAGTAGGCAATAAACAGCAACGGAAAACCGCGCCCTTTGCGCTCCGTTGCGCTCTCTGCGTGAAACCCCAAAGCACGATTTCGATTAAGTCTCTTACTATGCATAGCAAAAGGTTTTTTTGGATCGCACCACGAAGAAATGTTGAATGCGCAGGGGCGCTGGTGGAAGTTTATTTTACAAGCCAAAGCCAGCTTTCGTGGACAGAAAACCTTCGTGAAACTTCGTGTCCTCGTGCCTTCGTGGTGAAAACAGACTCGGTTCATACTCAAAGCCAGGTAACCACAGCGATCACAGCGGGGTCACGGCGTGCACGGCGGGGAAATATCCAAAACTACAACGTTGTGAGCTTGGTTTTTTGATCCA
>CAYPZI010000108.1:0-10064 GCA_964415185.1 uncultured Balneolaceae bacterium
AAAGGGCAAAGGGCAAAGGGCAAAGGGCAAAGGGCAAAGGGCAAAGGGCAAAAAATTTGCCTGGAAATTTTATAACATGCAAGTTATTTAAAAACAATTGTTTAAAAATTGTAAATTACATCAAAAAACCGTATCATTGCCGCCATTTTTTAACTACCAACTAAATATCAATTCTAACTTCAACAAAAGCATGCCTTGGCGGATTTACGATAAACCCGGGGGTGTCGAACGAGCCGTCAAAATTTGTATCCAGCGGAGCGCCGTTTGTGAAATATCGCTTATCAAAAATATTGTTTACCCGCAGGTTTGCCGATATGGTTGAATTGAACCGCACATCAACGCCAAGGTCAGCCTTAAAGAAAGAGGGCAGAATAAAATCCGGATTGTTGGTTAGATCCATAAATGCCTCGCCCATATACCTTCCTGAAAAAGAGACATCCACATTTTCAAAAATGTTATACACAAAAGTTCCGTTAGCCAGCCAGTTCGGGCTGAGAATCGATTCCACATCGCGGAATGCCTCTCCTGAACCGCCCGGCGTGAACTCTTTGATGTTTGTAGTCATCCAGGTTGTATTTCCCGAAAAAGAGAGTTCATCCAGAGCCTGCCAGCTCCATTCCATTTCCACACCCAGCCGCCGGCTGTCTTTGATGTTTTCACGAAGCTGAATAAATCCTTCGGGAATGAACTCTCCTGTCGGTGAAATCTCATTATCAAACTGCATGAAAAAGCCGTTCACCTTGCCTGCCAGACTTTCGGTCTGCAGCCGGACGCCGGTTTCAAAGTCATTCACATACTCGGCTTTTACCGAGTTTACATCCTGCACAATGTCCAGGTTGGCAGCATTGATGTTAGTGGCGCCCAGAATATCCTGCCGGGTCGGTTCCCGTCCGCTTCTGCCAAATGAACCGTACACGTTTATATTTTTATTAAAGTGATAGGTCACACCCGTTTTGGGGCTGACAAACGTCCATTTACGAGACGGCACTCCGGTTTCACCCACCGGTACACCGGCATCGGTAAGAAAGCTCACATCCGGATTCAGGTCCAGTTTCACGGCACGAACCTGCAAATCACCATATAGTTCGATGTTCCCGATCCGGTAATTGGCTTTCACAAAGCTGCTGAATTCATCCTTGCGGGAATCATCCTGATACGTAAGCTCCTCAAATTCCGGGGCAAAGGCCTCTTCATTGATCCGGTCGAAGCGGTATGTATGAATACCGCCAGAAACTTCAAGGCCTTTTCCATCGTCAAATTCGATAGATGATTTTAAACCGTAATGGTCATTTTCAAGGCTGAATACCTGTTGTACGAAATTACCCGTGCCGTCATCAAAACCAACGGGGAAATCGCCGCCTGCACCACCGTAATAGACGGAAGATGTGAATGAGAGGCCATCACGAACATTCTTGTTATACTGAAGCTGTAAAAATTGCTGACTGAAATCATCTTCGTCATTCTCGGAAACCGTATTTGATCGCGGCTCTTCACGAATCATGTCAATCGGTACCGGGTTATATGCAAGTTCATTTTTGGTTCGCCCGTTAAATGCAGTGATTTTAACGATATCATTTTCTCCGAAATATCCGCCTGAAACAAAGAACGAAGTAGATTCGGTACCGGAATTGAACTTGTATCCGTCCGAACCGGTTTTACTGAACCTTGTAAAAAAGCCGAACCTGTTCATGGAGCCGGTATTGAGTTCCGCACTTAACCGGTGGGAGTTAAAAGAGCCGGCAGTACCTTTTACCACAGCGGCAGGTTCATCCATCGTAATATTTTGAGACTCAAAATTGATCGAACCTGCATACGACGCCGTTCCATTTGTACTTGTTCCCACTCCCCGTTGTACCTGCACGGTTTGGATGCTGTTTCCAAAATCATTGAAATTGGAAAAGAAGACACCCTGGTCAATCATATCATTCAGCGGCACCCCGTTCAGGGTCATATTTATACGGGTTTGATCCATCCCTCTAAGCCTCATATAGCTGTAATTGGCAAAACGCGTTCCCGAGTCAGAATGGGTAAGGATGGAGGGGGTCAGTTTTTCAAGCGTAAATATCGGATCCTGCCCGATATTATCCTGTTCTAATTTGCGCCGCTTAATGGTTGATTGGGTAATCGGATCGGTATCCGCTGCACGTACATCCCTCACGAAGATTTCTCCACCTCGTATGGTGGCCAGCTCCATTTCAATAAGAATGGTACGGTTAAAATTTTCAATCACAATTTCTTTTTGGTTATATCCAAGGAATCGCACAATAATCACAGGTTCTTCTTCAGCAACCAGGCCCAGGCTGAAACTGCCGTCTGCAAGGGTTGATGTTCCGTTTTGGGTATTTTTCTGAACAACGGATGCTCCGGAGAGTACTTCGTTAGTTCGTCCGTCTCTAACAATGCCATTTATGGTTTGAGAAAAAGCAATTGACGGAATTGAAATGATAAATATAAAACAAAGAATAATTTTTAAATCCTGCACGGCTGAATTGTATGATTAAATTTTCGGCAGGAGCAACTTGTGAGACGGGCTTACAGTCAAAAATCCCTGACAGGAATAAAACTGTTTCGGTTTCCCTTCGCCGGCATTACCCGGTTCAGGTTCCTGGGGTATGATCTCAGCCCTTTTACAAGCACCCCCAACCTTCGTTGGTTAATCAATGATACCGGTTTTGTGGGTTAATTCAAAACAACGGCGGCCATTTGGATGGATTTGACTCACTCATAATAGCATAAACTTTCTCGAAGATATCCTCTGCATTGGGTTTCGAGAAGTAGTCACCGTCTGTTGCATAAGCCGGCCGGTGAGCTTCTGCCGACAGGCAGTGCGGTTCACTGTCGAGGTAATAGTAACCTTTCTGTTCATAAATCACCTTGTTCATCATATAGGCCGTAGCGCCGCCGGGCACATCTTCATCTAAAAACAGGATTCTGTTCGTCTTTTTCAGCGATTCCAGGATATTTTGATTGATATCAAATGGAAGCAGGGTACGCACATCGATTAGTTCAACCGAGATGCCTGCCTCTTTCAATTCGGGCAGAACCGATTCAACCAAATTAAACGTAGAGCCATAAGATACGACAGAGATGTCACTTCCCTCATGTACAATCTCAGGTACCCCAAGTGGGACCGTAAATTCTCCAAGATTCTCCGGCAGTTTTTCTTTCAGGCGATAGGCGTTAAGCGGTTCAATAATCAGTGCCGGATCATCACCCCGGAGAAGGGTATTATAAAAACCGGCTGCATCCGTAAGACTTCGAGGCACACATACATGCATTCCCCTCAGGCCGTTAATAATCACTCCCATCGGGGAGCCGGAGTGCCAGATTCCTTCCAGCCTGTGTCCCCGTGTTCGTACAATGAGCGGGTAAGCCTGTCCGCCCCTGGTTCTGTACCTTACCGTGGCTACATCATCACTCAGCACCTGGAAACAGTATAGAAGATAATCCAGGTACTGAATTTCGGCAATCGGCCGAAGGCCTCTGAGCGCAAGACCGATACCCTGGCCCACGATCGTTGTCTCCCGGATTCCAGTATCAGCGACCCTGATTTCCCCGTATTTATCCTGCATGCCTTCAAGGCCAAGGTTAACGTCACCAAGCTGGCCGGTATCTTCCCCGAAAACCATAGCTTCGGGGTACCTGGAAAAGAGCGCATCAAAATTATCACGGAGTACAACCCTGCCGTCAACCTCCCGTGGTTCATCTGGATATTCCGGTTTGATCTCTTTTACTTTCAGGGGAGAGTATTTTGTTTCGCTGTATAGATGCGAATTATACTTCTTTTCATTAACCTGTATTTTTTCATCCAGCCAATCCAGAAGCCGTTTTTTCTCTTCGGAATTACTCGAAACAAGAATTCTCACAACCTGACGCGCTGAGGAAATAACATCTTTTCTGATCGGATTAGGCTTTTGCTTCAGCTTTTTCAGAATATTTTCCAGGCGTCCGTCCGAATCATTCTCTTTTTGGACCAGTTCATCCAGTAGAATAACGAGCTCTTCCTTATCCGCTTTTATGGGTTCCTGGAAGGCCTTCCAGGCTTTTTTCTGTTCTTCACGAACATAATCTTTTGCTTCCTTCTCAATTTCATCCAATTCTGAGGTATCTGCAAGGTTTTCATTCAGAATCCATTCACGAAACTGGTTACAGCAGCAATACTCCTCTTCCCACTGCAGCCGTTCCTCGTCTTTATATCTTTCATGGGAGCCCGATGTGGAATGCCCCTGCGGCTGGGTAACCTCCTCCACATGTATCAACACGGGCACATGCTCTTTTCTCGAAATTTCAGATGCTTCTTCGTACACTTTCAACAGCTTTTCATAATCCCACGCTTTTACCGTATAAATTTCAAATCCGGGCTCCTGCTTCGTTCTTTTCAATCCCCGAAGCGCCTTCGAAATGCTTTCTTTGGTAGTCTGATATTTTTTTGAAACCGATATTCCGTAGCCATCATCCCATACCGACAAAATCATTGGCACCTGCAAAACTCCGGCAGCATTCACCGTTTCCCAGAAATGGCCTTCGGATGTACTGGCATCCCCGATTGTACCCCACGCCACTTCATTGCCGTTTTTTGAAAAATCGGTGCGGTCGTGAAGCTCTTCATTTTCGCGATACACTTTTGAAGCCTGTGCCAGCCCAAGCAGCCGGGGCATCTGGCTGGAGGTGGGCGACATATCCGCCGAGGTATTTTTTCCGGATGTTTGAGATTTCCATTCGCCTTCTTTATCAATCAACCGGGTGGCAAAATGGGCATTCATCTGCCGGCCAACGGAATTTGGATCCGCTTCCACATCCGGGTTTGCATAAAGCTGGGAAAAGAATTCCTGAACTGTCAATTCCCCAATAGCCATCATGAACGTCTGATCCCTGTAGTAACCGGATCTGAAATCTCCTTTTTTAAAATATTTGGCCATTACAATTTGAGGTAATTCCTTGCCGTCTCCGAATATTCCGAACTTTGCCTTTCCGGTTAATACTTCTTTTCTGCCCAAAACAGACATCTCCCGGCTGATTCTTGCCAGCTTATAATCATTCAGGATCTGTTTCACTTCTTTTTCCGGAATTTCCGTTTTTGCCTGTGTTACATCTTGTTTAGCCATAGTCATTCATTTTAATCAAACCGGAATAGAATTGTCATCATTAATTTCGCGGCACTATAATACAACTCTCAGCCCGCGATACAAAACTGCGACCGGTTCTTCGGTTACGAATTTACAAATTTTACTGATTCGATATTGCCCTAACGGTTGAACGATCTGTTCCGACTATCAGCCCCCGAATCCTCCCTTTGTCATATTAATGGGATCGAGAATTTTTTCCAATTCTGATTTTTCCAAATCCGTCATTTCGAGTGCAACGTCCAGAACGGCCCTGTTTTCAGCAAATGCCTTTTTGGCAATTTTTGCGGCAAGGTCATACCCGATCACTGGGTTTAATGCTGTTACCAAAACGGGATTTTTACCAACCATTTTTTCAATATGTTCTTTTCTTGCCTTAACGCCCGAAACGGACCTGTCGGCAAAGTTTCTTGATGCATTTGCGATCAGTTCAATTGACTGCAGTAAATTATGTGCAACAACAGGCAGCATCACATTCAGTTCGAAATTTCCGGCCTGCCCGGCAATCGTTATAGTGGTATCATTCCCGATCACCTGAGCACAAACCATGGTCAGCGATTCTTCAATAACTGGATTCACTTTTCCAGGCATAATGGAAGAGCCCGGTTGCAGGGCTTTCAGTTCAACTTCACCCAGGCCGCTGTTCGGCCCGGAGTTCATCCACCTGAAGTCATTGCCAATTTTCATCAAGCTGACGGCAATCGTTTTGAGTTGTCCGCTCAATTCTGCGGGTGCATCAACGGAGGCCTGAGCTTCAAAATGGTTGACGGCTTCTTTAAAACTTACACCGGTTTTCTTCGAAATGGCCCTGGCAAATTTTTTCCCGAAAGAAGGATCGGTGTTGAGGCCGGTTCCCACCGCGGTGCCTCCCTGTGGAAGTTCCTGAACTCTTAGCAGCGTATCTTCAATACGCTCAATTGCAAGTTCTGCCTGCCTCGCATACCCGCTGAACTCCTGCTCGAGTGTTACCGGCATTGCATCCATCAGATGTGTGCGGCCGGTCTTGACAATTTTTCTGAATTCCGCTCCTTTTTTCACCAGCGTTTTATGCAAGTGTTCCAGCGCCGGCAGCAGGCTCTCACGCGCCATCATCACAGCCGAGATTCGGATAGCCGTCGGGATTACATCATTCGAGCTCTGGCCGAAGTTCACATGGTCGTTTGGATGAATGTTTACATCAGTCCCCGATTTAAGGTCATTGGCAAGTTTTGCAATAACTTCATTTGCGTTCATATTCGTAGATGTGCCGGAGCCGGTCTGAAAAATATCAACCACAAACTGGTCATCGTATTCTCCTTCGATTATTCTTTGCGCACCTTTGGAAATCGCCTCCGAAATCTCTTTATCGAGATGGCCCAATTCAAGATTCACTTCGGCTGCCGTCTGCTTAATCAGTGCAAGCGCTTTAATAAATTCACGGCTGAACCGAATCCCGGAAACCGGGAAATTATCAAACGCCCTTTGAGTTTGTGCACCGTAGAGAGCATCTGCCGGCACTTTAACTTCTCCCATCGAATCTTTTTCTATGCGATATTCACTCATAACAAAAATTTTTTATTATTTATTGACTTATACCTTTAAGGTAGGATTTTTCAGATCATTTTTCATTAACGTCTCTGTAAAATAGGAGTCAGTAGTCAGAATTTGAGGAGTTCAGGAGCTGAAATTGTAGAAGTGATAACTAGCGTGGCGTCAATTATAATCTGTCGTAAGAAACCCGCAATGTTTTTCTCAATTACCTTTTAGTAGTGCCTTTCTCATCGCTTTTTTTGAAAAGAAACATTGCGGGTTTATCCGCCATTTCATGTTTGACTTAACAGTAGTGTCATGTTCAATTGCTTTGTATGTGTTTTGGACAGCTCACCTTTCGAGGCAGCCTGCGGCACCTGACCTCCACCCTCAGTGCTCTCAGGTCTCGGCGTTAAACTTCATACGATGACGCAAGTTCTTGGTGTTGCAATATTGGGCATATGACTCTTAAACAGCTATTTTCTGATGAATCACTCACACAGTTAGAGACTAATAACCGTAACCAATTGGGACTCTTTGACTAACAATTGAACACTACTGAATTGAAGTACAAAATTCATCGCTTGTCTCGATAATTTATAATTATAATCAGTTATAAAATACTTTACCAACAGCTATCCGGTGAATTGCGGTTTTTAAACCACAATTGAAATCATGATTTCTAAACAACAATGATTATATTGAAAAGTTCATACAAAAAAGATGATATTTTCAAATGAGTACGAGTGCGCTTAAAAAGTTGCCTAAAAAATCCGATAAACAGATTAAACGTGCGAATGAAATCCTTGATGCTTTGTATAAGCACTATCCGAAGGCCGAATGTGAACTGAATTATACAAACCCGTTTGAACTGCTCATTGCAACGATTTTAAGCGCACAGTGTACGGATGTGAGAGTGAATAAAGTAACACCGGATTTATTTAAAGAATATCCGACACCTGAGGCAATGGCTGAAGCACCCTTGCAGGAAATTGAAGAATTGATTCGAAGTACCGGTTTTTATAAAAATAAAGCCCGTGCCCTGAAGGAATCTTCCCAAAAGATTGTTAATGAATTTACCGGTAAAGTGCCTGATAAAATGGATGACCTTCTGACACTCAGAGGAGCCGCAAGGAAAACCGCTAACGTAGTTCTTGGAAATGCTTTTGGAATAAATGAAGGGGTGGTAGTTGATACCCACGTTAAAAGAATATCGTACAGGCTTGGACTGACCAAAGAGAAAAAAAACACCAACAAAATTGAAAAGGATTTGATGGCACTTTTTCCGCGCGAGCACTGGACTAATGTAGCTCATTTGATGATCCATCACGGCAGAAATGCATGTAAGGCACGAATCTCCGAGCCGCCGGACCATCCGGTATGCAAAAAGTATGGAATCCGGTGTAAATGTCAGAAAATGAGGGAGGCATAATGACCGGCAGTAAATATTTTGATTCATTTACGAAACCGATACCACCCATGCGGCGTGACGTGCAGCCTGTGCCCGTCCGTTCTAACGGATCATTTTATCTCTATTTTTATGATGCACTAAAGTATTCCAACCCCGGTTTTGCATTGAACCGTGAAGTGGAGCCCATTTTATCCCTGATCAACGGACAGTTGAGTGTAGAACAGATAGAAGAGATGACAGATGGTGAAATCAAAAAAGAAGACCTGCTCAGTTTCGTGAAAATGCTGGATGAAGAACTTTTGCTGGAATCTGAATTTTACAAAAATCACGTTAAATCAGTAGAAGAGAACTTTGAAAAACAATCTGTGAGAGAGGCAGCCCTTTCGGGAACTTCATATCCTGAAAAAAAAGAAGAAATTTCATCCTATCTCAAAAATATTTTTAAATCCGCCGATGCACCCGGTCATATTCCGCAAAAAGCGCTGCTGGCTCCTCACATCGATACCGATATCGGAGCCGCCAGCTATGCCCGTGCATTTTCTGCACTAAAGGAGATGAAACCTGAACGGGTAGTGATCCTGGCTACATCTCATTATGCGGGTTATTTCCCGAAGCTTTATCAGAACAAACCGTTTATCGGATCAAGGAAAACCTATCTTTCACCGGCCGGCAATAACAAAACGGATCTTGGATATCTCGACCGGCTACTGGAGAAAAGTGAAGAGACCGGATACACCGAAAATGACCGGGCACACAGAACGGAACACAGTATTGAGCTTCACCTCCTTTTTGCCAACCACATCTGGCAGCACGATTTCAGGATTGTACCTATCCTTATCGGAGGATTCGATGAGCTCTACTATAAAAAAGACGGGGCACTCGGCAAAAACCTTGAACATTTTTCAAAACAGCTTGCCGAACTCGATACCCCCGGCACATTTTACCTCATCAGCGGCGACCTTTCCCATGTTGGCATGAAATTCGGTGATAACCGTCCGGCAACCAATATGAAAAACAGGGTGCGTATGTTCGACAAAGCCTTTATCGAACTCGCCTCACAAAACCAGAGAAACGAACTTTTCGAGCACATTTCATCCGATTACGATCCGTTCCGGGTGTGTGGTTTTCCGCCACTCTATACGTTTCTGAATACGTTTCCCAATTTAAAGGGTTCAATTATGGATTATCAATGGTGGGATGAAGCCGAGCGGCACAGTGCCGTCTCTTATAGTGTGATCGGGTTTTGAGATTTTAATGCAGTTGGCAGTCAGCTAAAAAATTGTTATGGCTCTAATAAGCATCCAAAAAAGAAAATCAAAAATATGGAGGCCTCTCAAGTGTGCTATTCTCTATTTTAAGACAATTATCGCAGTTCGGGTGTCTGTTGATATTTGTAATACGACACGGATCCGATATAAAGAAGGAAAAGTCTGCACTGGTTACAAATTCCCTTGATGTATCCCTTACAACTGCTTCGAAATAACCTAAAGCAGGTATGTCGTTTGGATTATTGCTTTTGATATTTCCCGGGACGGTTGCCGGAAGAATATCAAATATGGTTCCACTTTGATTAATTATTTCGTCTACATTTCGCCAATAATTGTATCGTTGTTCTGTGATAGATGTTGTTATAACATTAAAATAATATCGAATAAAAAATTTATGCTGTATTACTCTTTCATTTGTTAACAATTGATTTTTTATCTGCCCGGAACCTGATCTCGATCCTGAAAAAAGAAGTATTTTTTGCGGATCAACTTTTTCTGTGATATAACAGGTATTAGCTCGCGGTGCAAATGGACCCGAACGCTGAATTTCCCGGAATGCATAAACACCTTCAACAGACCATTTTAAAAATATTGGGCCATCAGTTTCAGGAAGATCCGTATCGGCCGAAACAAATACCACAGGTACATCTGTCGTTCGTTCCGACACAAAGCCGGGTTCCAGATGAACCGTGCTCGACGCCGTTTGCAGTGGCATCGTTTCGGGTTCAGAAAAGTAGGACCTGCCATCGGGCA
>CAYPZI010000109.1:0-10023 GCA_964415185.1 uncultured Balneolaceae bacterium
CAATAAACATTTAAAAATGTTTTCATTCACTTCTCAAATTCTCCACCGGATTTGTAAGTGCTGCTTTGATGGCCTGCCAGCTTACAGCAGTAAAAGCAATTAAAACAGCTATAGACCCGGCCAAAACAAAGACAGAAGTACCGATTTCAACCCGGTAGGCAAAATTTTCGAGCCAGAGATTCATGGCATACCATGAGATCGGAATGGATATTAAAAAACCAATAATGACGAGTACCATGAAATCCTTGTTTATAAGCCCCACAATATTGGTTACCGTAGCACCTAAAACTTTACGAATACTGATTTCCTTACTGCGCCGCTCGGTTGTGAGTGCCGCAAAACCAAACAAGCCCATACAGGCAATTAGGATAGAAAGGCCTGCGAACACACCGATTACCCAGGCTGTTCGTTGTTCCTGCTCATACTGTTGCTGAATCAATTCATCAACAAATCTATAATCCAGTGAAGAGGTGGTCCCAAGATTTCCCCAGGCTTTACGGAGATCTTCCAGCCCCTGGATAATATTGCCGCCGGCCAGGCGGACGGTTACATTGATTGCGGTATTGAACGGGCTAAATCCGAAAAAAGCGGGGTCAATATTCTTTTTTAAATTTTCTAAATGGAAATCCGCAACGACCCCGACAATTTTGTATCTTCCCGAAATTTCCTTTCCGAGAATATTACTATAGTTATTAAAACCCAATTCACTAACTCCGGTTTCATTAATCAAAACCTCCTGTATTTCTCTTTTTTCACGCTTCAATATATTCCTGCCGGCGAGCAGGTCAATGTCCATGGTTTGAATGAAGTCATCATCAATCCTGGGTGTTTTAAAGGTATATTTTTTATCGGGAATAGAATCACTCTTGAACGTAAAACTGATATTGGCAAAACGTCCACTTGCCGGAGCCGGGCTGGCTGTCACTGATTCCACGCTTTCAAACCGCAAAAACTCCTGTTTAATGAGATCTCCGCTTGCAGTTAGCAAAGGGTCGTTAACAGAAATACTTACAAGCTGATCATAATCAAATCCGAGATTTTTCTGTTGCACGTATTTCAGTTGTTGCAGAATAAGTGCTGTAACGGCTATCAACACAACACTTGCCAAAAACTGAAAAGTTACAAGTCCTTTCTGAATCCAGTTTGATCCCGGCCTCATCCCGTAACTTTTTTGGAATATCTCACGCGGTTGAAAACCCGATACAAAGAGTGCAGGATAGCTGCCGGCAACTATTCCTGTAATTAGCAAAACTCCAAAGAGAACAGAGTAAAACCACAAATCAGCAGCGATTGAAAATTCAATTTCAGTTTCAGCATAGGTATTAAACCAGGGGATAGAAAAATTTATTAAAATGAGTACCAATGGAACGGTCAGCAGGGTAATCACGATTGTTTCCATCAGAAACTGTTGTGCAAGCTGCCGGCGGTTCGCCCCTAAAACCTTGCGGATACCAACTTCATCAGAACGTTTTGAATAACGGGCGGTAGCCAGGTTCATATAATTTCCACATCCCAAGATGAGAATTATAAGAGAAATTGCAGTAAGAATTTGCATGTACTGCCAATTACCCTTTCGCTGGGCATGAAGCTCTGAAAAATGAATTTCTTCAAGAGGTTGAAGGCGAATGTCTTCTACATAATTTTTACCATCAATTTCACGGATATGATCTAAAACCAGGTCTGCTATCGCGGCTGTATCTGCAGTTTCTTCCAGCAGGGTATACATTAACTGTCCGCAATCAAGGCAGCGCCTGGTACTTTCCAGGGATTTATACGAGAGAAAAGCATCATAGCGGAAGTGGGTATTCATGGGGATATCTTCCATCACACCGGTCACAACGAAATCTTTTTTCTCGCCGTCCCAGTTAAACAGGATACTTTTACCAAGTGGGTTTTCATCTCCAAATATACGCTTTGCCGTACTTTGAGAGATAACTGCCGTAAAAGGAGCGTCCAATACATCATTCCTTGAAACAGAAGCCAGTGGGAAAGAGAAAATGTTGAAAATATTGGTCTCGGTGCAGAGAATATCTATTTCCGAATATTCTACCCCATCAAAAGTTACAGGTCCGCGGGAACAGTTGATCATTCTTATTGCATCTTCAACACCTGCAAAATTATTCCGCATCTCAACCACAGGGTTTCCTGCCGTATAACTTTGCCAGCTTTTTTCATTAAAACCCGAGTAAGCCGTAATACGGTAAATCCGTTCTTTCTTTTCGTGGTATTGATCAAAATTGAATTCATGCTGAATGTAAAGAAAAATCAAAAGGACTGAAGCAATTCCCAATGACAAGCCGGTAATGTTGATGAATGAATAGAGTTTGCTGTTAACCAGATTGCGCCAGGCCGTTTTGATATAATTTTTAAGCATTATTTTTTGATTATAATTTTGGTGAGTCAAAAACCATCAAATGAGCTGAATAGAGAAACCTTTGTAGTTAAATGGTTACCGGCAATTATAATAATCAAAAATATTCACGGAAAACAAAATTTCGCGGATTTTAACCGGGTACCAAAATTTATATAAAGTTTATTATTGCCCAATATCCGCAAGTCATCGGATGACTTGTTGACTTTTAAGTACTTAAATAAATCTTTACTTGCGAGTCCCGAATGCTTTCGGGATGACTTATTTAATTTAAAATCAATCCTTTATAATTACTCTTGCGAATTTTAAGTACTGTATAAAAGTTTTTCCGAAGAAATAATTTTTGAATAAGAAAATATTCGCCTAACTATATAAGCCTCTACGCGGTTTCACTCTCAAAATTGAACGATATTCACTTCGCCATGTAACTGATAGCACGGGAATTACCGGGTTATCGTACTTTCGTTTCCAAAATAAAAGCGCTTTTCCGTAAAGAATTAATTAATTTATATAATATTGTTATTTATACTAAATAAATATTGACAAAAACTAAATAACCCTTGAAATTTATGGTGTCTCACTCAACCATAATTAAAAGTAATAATACTTATGAATAGACTTACGAGATCAGCCATTCTTTTTTCAGGGCTTGTGATTTTTGCTGCATGGGTTGCCGTTAATGCGCACACCGGGCAAGCAGAACCAGCTCAGGTTACCGAAGAAGCGGTGGCTCTTTCAGAATTAACGGAAACGCAGGAGTCAGAAGAGCAAGAGGGCTTTTCAACTCTTGAAGAGTTCCAGGCTTCTCCTCTTTATCCAAAATTTATCATTGATAATTTATGGATTCTGATGGCTGCGGCACTCGTTTTCATCATGCATCTTGGATTTGCATCGGTAGAAAGCGGCCTGACGCAGGCAAAAAATTCAGTCAATGTCATTTATAAAAATGTTTTTATTCTTGCCATTGGCATTCTAAGCTACGCTTTCGTTGGATTTCAAATCATGTATCCCGGCGACTTTAACGGGTTTTTCGGATTTGGTGGTTTTGGAATAGGATTTAATGAAGCGAACCCGCTCGGTATGCTTACCCCTGAGTATGGAATGGATATGACCATCTGGTCCGATTTTATATTCCAGGGTATGTTTGCCGCTACTGCCGCAACCATTGTTTCGGGGTGTGTAACCGGAAGAATTAAACTGCCTGCATTTATGATGTTTGGAACCCTGCTTGTTGCTATTTCCTACCCGATAACCGGAAGCTGGGTATGGGGTGGAGGCTGGTTGTCGGAATTGGGCTTCCATGATTTTGCAGGCTCAACACTTGTACACGCTGTGGGTGGCTTTGCAGGGCTTGCTTGTGTTCTTCTGCTCGGCGCCCGGAAGGGAAAATACGATGACGGAAAAATCAATACCATACCGGGACACAGTATTCCGCTGGCAACCGTCGGTGTATTTTTACTCTGGTTCGGATGGTTCGGATTCAACGGCGGTTCTGTGCTGAGTGCCGATCCTGCAGGTGTTTCCTACGTATTTGTCACCACTGCCCTTGCCGCATGCTCGGGTGCCATCGCGGCGATGCTTACAACGCAAAGTGTGATGCACCATCTGGATGCACCCATGGCTTTGAACGGTATCCTTGCCGGACTTGTAGGCATTACTGCGGGAGCTGATGTTGTGTCACCGTTAAGTGCCGTGGTGATTGGTGCAACCGCCGGTGTACTGGTTGTATTTGCCATTAACATGTTCGACAAATTGAAGATAGATGATCCGGTCGGGGCGATATCTGTCCACGGTGTCTGTGGCATTTGGGGTACTCTTGCCGTAGGCATTTTTTCAGCGGAAGCAAGTTTTTTGATTCAGCTTCTCGGAACACTATCGATTGTTGCTTTTACCTTTATTTATAGTTTAGCCGTATTTGGCCTTATTAAAGTTACTTACGGAGTGAGGGTAACTCAGCAACAAGAAGGCGATGGCCTCGATCTTTCGGAGCACGGGAATATCGCATATCCTTATTTTGCGGGCGTTGAAGCCGCGTTTGCTCCCTCCGGTACCAAGAAATAATCACATCCGGATGATTCCAAAAAAATAAAGGGGCAATCATGCCGCTACATGATGCCCCTTCTTTGGTCGATTCCGTAAAACCATTTTACCTGCTAACAGAACCAACCATACCATGAAATATAAAAAAACATTACTTAAATTTTCGTTCCTTTCAGTTGTTATGATGTTTATTGCCGCTGAAGTTCATTCTCAGGTTAATATCGGCGCAGATTTTATGAGCCGGTATGTATGGAGGGGAGCCGACTTCGGTGACTCTCCAAGCATCCAGCCGGATGTAAATGCATCGTTCGGCAATTTTAACATAGGTGCCTGGGCGGCAGTTGCCACCCAGGGTGCACCCGAGGGAACCGAAGTCGACTGGTATGCGTCCTATACCTTTGAAACATCCAGGTCGGGATCTTTTTCCCTTCAGCTTACCGACTATACCTTTCCGGATCTTCCCAGAGGCAATTATTTTACAAAAGAAGCCCACTTCCTGGAAGGTGGCATCAATTACAGCGGGCCTTCCGGTTTCCCGGTAACGGTATTTACGGGTGTCTTTTTTACGAATGATGACGACTATTCCGTGTATACCGAGATCGGGTATCAAATTGAAATGGTAAATCTGTTTTTCGGATTTACACCATCCGAATCGGCTCTTTACGGTACGTCAAAAGCCGGTGTGATTAACACGGGAATCAGTGCCGGCAAGTCTTTGCAGATTACCGATAAGTTCTCTCTTAATTTAACCACATCTATTATCGGCAATCCGCATGCCGATAATCTCTTCTTTTTATTCGGGCTGGGTATCTAAACCAAAACAGCTCTAACTTGAGTGCGACACAGTGTCTGGGATTCGCTATGAATTCCGGGCCTGTTGTTGCACTTTTTTGCTTTTAATCCTTTTCCACTCGCTCTCTGCAAACTCATTAAAATACTTTTTTTGATGGCTCCAGCCGAAATGTAATATGTACGGTGTACACCAGATATGATCTTTGCTTCTTGGTAAAACAGAGAATAACTGCCTGATGGCACTGCGTATTTTTTTTGATTGAATTCCGCGCAGGCCATGCATAAACGGATTGCAATAGTATTTGCAGCTAACTTTCCTGAACTCTTTATCATACCGTGTTAACCCATAAATAAAATCGAGTTGCGGACTTTCGTACCCGTTATACCATGGATACACATATAGCTCCAATTTGCTCATTGCCATTCCCAGGCTCCACTCACAGCTTTCAAGGCTGCGCCCGGCTTCATTTGTACGGCTCACAAAGTGTGTCCGGTCTTTGTTTGAAAGGTATTCGGCAGCCAGTTCATTAACTTTTTCCGTTACATCCCGGTTTGCCGCATACATTATTCCGGTTTGTACCCTGTAAAGATGTGTAAGACCAAATTTTTTCAGGGTCTTTTGTCTTCTCCGGAGAAGGATATCCATCATGACTCCGAAATTTTTTGGAGCACCGTAAAAAACATCTGCCGATTCCTGTCCGGTGATAGTATAGGGATAGGGAGCAAAATCGTGCCATAATTTATCAGGATTGCGGCACCAGATCATATCCGAATCGAGATACATATTCCGGCCGAACGGCATGTAGAGATGCAGATTGTGCTTAAATCCTGTGATGCTCTGATGTTCAGGTGAAAGTTCACCGATTTCATCAAAGTAATCGTCCAGTCCGAGCCTTTTTGTTTCCTCGATATGTTCTTTGCTGCAAAGCAGGGCTACAGGCCGCTTATCATCGTACCGCCTGAGTGTTTCAACAGAAACAAAAACATCCCTCAGGTATTTGAGTTTGCCATAGCTTGTATAGACGTAACCCTCAGCCGGTTGGTTGAAATCCGTCTTTTTCCTCATGTTGTGTTTTAGTGAAAAAGATAGGGCTTTCCGCTAAACATGAAAACCTTCCTGCATATTTTCGGTGACGATATGGCCGTCAAACAGGTGGATCACCCTTCTGGCAAAATCGGCATCATGCGGTGAGTGGGTTACCATCACAATTGTGGTTCCTTTCTCATTCAATTCGGACAAAAGCTTCATCACCTCGTTTCCGTGATCAGAGTCCAGGTTACCCGTCGGTTCATCGGCAAGGATCAGCTTTGCATCGGCAACGGTTGCGCGGGCTATGGCAACACGCTGCTGTTGCCCCCCGGATAACTGTTGAGGAAAGTGATTTCTACGATGCATCATGCTCATTCGCTCCAGGGCAGCTTCCACTTTCTTCTTTCTTTCGTCAGCCGATTCGCCAAGATAGAGCAGAGGCAGCTCCACATTTTCAAAGACGGTAAGCTCGTCAATCAGGTTAAAACTCTGAAATACAAACCCGATATTGCCCTTCCTGAGCTGAGCCCGATTTCGTTCATTGAAACCGGAAATCTCATTTCCCATAAATTCATACTCCCCACTCGTCGGGTTATCCAGCAGGCCCATAATATTCAGCAGGGTTGATTTACCGCATCCCGAAGGCCCCATAATGGCACAAAACTCACCATCATTGATTTCCAGGTTTACATTATTCAGAGCTGTAGTCTCCACTTCGTCAGTGGTATAAATTTTAGTAAGGTTTTTTGCTTTAATCATTTCGATTTTAGTTGTGTTTTTGAGTTATAAAAAAAGCCCGGGAAAATTTTCATATCAGTGTTAAATAAAAACTGAAAACGCAAAAGTGAAAAGTTTAGATTTAAAGATATCTACTTAATCATTTTAGATAGCATAGCAAATATTTCATTTGAATATTTACTAATATCGTCAACATCATCATTATCAATAAACCCTAACATAATTGAAATCTCAATTTGAGTATCCATTTCAACTAAGGATGACCTTGAAATTTCATAAAAGCGATGTCTTTCTAATTTTGATTTCCGGGAAGCCCCTTCAGCTATATTCGATGGCACTGAAATAGCAGCTCGGCGTAATTGGCTTGTTAAACCATACATTTCATGTTTTGGGAATTTGTTAGTCTGAACATAGATTTCTTTCACAAGCTCAATACTTTTTTTCCATACAAGAAGATTTTTATGATTAAGATTTAGCATAGTTATAGGGATTTTAGTTAAAGATTATATGTAAGAACCAAAAACTTATCTACCCTTACACCATGATTTAAAAAAAAAGATACTATTGAGTTTTCAGTTTTGCGTTTTGCCTTGCTGGCTTACTCCAAAACCAACACATCATTATCCCCAAACGTGGCGTAGCTTGAGGTGATGACTTTATCGCCCGGCCTGAGGCCTTCGAGTACTTCGAAATACTGCGGGTTACCCCTTCCAAGCCGGATTGGCTGACGCACAGCCAGCTCATTATTTTCTTCAATTTTGAATATCCAATTACCACCGGTTGACTGGTAGAAACCACCCCGCTCCAGCAACAGGGCCTCGGCCGGGGCATCAAGCTCAAGCCGGATACGGGCCGTCTGGCCCCGCCGTAAACCGGTTGGCATTTCACTTGTGAAAAGAAGGTCAACCTGGAACTGGCCATCCCTCACACCCGGGAAAACCCGGTTAATCACCAGTTCGTGGGTTTCACCGGCAAAAGTAAAACTGCCCCTGAGTCCCATAGTAACTCGGGCAAGATAAAATTCGTCGATATTGGCCCGCACTTTAAACTCATCCATTACATCAACCTGCCCGATATTTTCACCTTGTGAAATCAGCTGTCCCTGCTGAAGTTCAATGGTGGTGAGCTGGCCATCGATAGGTGCAGTAATGATGAGATTATCAAGAATTTGCTGAACACCATCCAGGCTTCGCCACATGCGTTGTTCGGAGTTATCGAGCTGTTCGAGCTGAGTAATCATCTGAAGCGAATCTTTTCTGAATGACTCGCTGTTTAACATAAACCGTTCCTTCTGGTAAAGATAATTTTGCCGGGTTTCCTCAAACTGCTGCTTTGAAATGGCACCGTCTTCATAAAGAATACTGTCTCTTTCATAGCGGGGAGTGAGCCTGTCAAGTTCTGTCTTTGCACTTGCAAGCTGTTCCCTGAGCCGCAGATGATTCTGTTCAAGGTTCAGGCGTGAATTGCGCACGTTGTTAATCTGGTCGTAGATACTGGCCTCCTGCTGCATAACATTGAGCTGAAGGCTGGAATTACTGAGTACCACAATTGTATCGCCGGCCTCAACCATTGCACCCGATTCCAGGTATACATCCTGTACAACTCCTCCTTCAACGGCATCAAGAAAATTTGTGCGGATCGGTTGTACGGAGCCTGTAATATCAATGAACTCCTGGAATCCTCCCTCTTCCACCTCATAGATGGATAGCCTTTCTCGATCTACATTTAATCGCGATCTTGAGTCCATCCATACAAAGCTGTATAAAAACATTGCCACTATCGTTATTCCGGCAATAATAGCCCCGATCAGTTTCGGGGTAATTTTTTTCTTCTCTATTTTTCTGTCCATTTCCGTTCTAAAAATCTGAAATTTAGTAAATCAACCAAGCAAGCTGTGTGCCAAAGAATATTTGTGACTCGTATAATGATATTAATCTATAGAATAAATCAGCCGGATTCCATTTAACAGAGGTTATCTTTCGCTTCCGTGCCTTTATAAATATAAACTCTTGTAAGGGAAAAAATGAGCAAAATTGTGCGATATAATACATAAATTGTTCGAAATCGAACACCTTGATTCAAAATATGCCCTTAATTTCATTAGCAAATTCAATGAGGCAGTGGGTATGAATGTTGCATAGGTTATGTGATAAATAAATTATTATCTAAATAAAATTGAGTAGAAAAAAGTGAATGCTGGTAATGATAATGTAAGAATACTGATTGTTGATGATGACAGGGATGTATTGAATGCAGCCCGGCTATTGCTAAAGCAACATTTTCAACAAATTGATGTTGAGCCCGACCCTTCAGGTATCAGGGAATTGCTAAAAGAGAGTGGGTATGACGCCGTATTGCTTGATATGAATTTCACAGGCGATTACAGCAGTGGCGAAGAGGGCTTCAAGTGGATGAAAATCATAAAAGAAATTGATCCGTCACTTTCGGTAATCTTAATCACGGCCTATGCCGATGTAGACAAGGCTGTCCGTGCCATGAAATTCGGTGCCACCGATTTTGTAATGAAACCCTGGCAAAATGAGAAGCTCAAAATCACGGTGGAAAATGCTGTCCGCCTTACACGTTCCAAAAGAGAAATCAACTCACTCAGGGCCACACAAAGTGAACTGGGCCGGCAACTGGATCAAAATTACCAGTCGATGATTGGGCAAAGCCAAGCCATTCAGAAAGTGTTTGAGACAATTGAAAAAGTAGCTCCTACCGATGCCAATGTGCTTATTCTCGGGGAAAACGGCACTGGCAAGGAGCTGGTTGCGAGGGCACTTCACAAACGCTCATCCCGGAAAACGGGTGTTTTTATTAATGTCGACATGGGAGCGATTCCGGACAGCCTTGCCGAAAGTGAACTTTTCGGACATAAAAAAGGCTCATTTACAGGTGCAATATCCGATAAGCCGGGAAGGTTCGAAGTAGCTGCCGGTGGAACCTTGTTTTTGGATGAAATCGGAAATACGCCGATAAGCCTGCAGCCAAAACTGTTATCGGTACTCGAATCCGGGCAAATTTTGAAGGTAGGGGCTACAAAACCGGT
>CAYPZI010000110.1:0-10022 GCA_964415185.1 uncultured Balneolaceae bacterium
GGTGTCTCTGGCTGAGCTAATCGGGGCGGTTGGTGAGTTTGTTGAATTGTAGAACTGATGAACTGTAGAATTGCTGCGTGCATTTTCCCGAAAGCTTTCGGGAGAAAGCTCCGTCAATTGACAGGATCAAAGCGCAGTCCCGATCCTCGGAGTTGAATTGTTGAGATGTTTAATATTCGCGGTTATCTAAACACCCCGCTTTCATATTTGCAGCTTCTCTGAAAAGTGAGTTTATTTTAATGCTTTAGATTTGTCATGATTATGTTCAATTCGAAGTATTTCATCAATAATATTTTTATCTCTGATATCTTTTATTTTCTTCGATAGTCTTTTATGTCAAAAGTAATTTAATTTTTGATAGATTCGTTCTAATATTACTGTTATTAAAACCACAATAATCATGATTAACACAGAAAGAATTACGATTGATCCGGCGATCTGTAATGGAAAGCCCGTGATAAGAGGAAAGAGGATTACAGCTCAAACCATTCTCGAATATCTGGCTGCAGGGGAATCAAAGAAGAATATTTTAAAACAGTATCCCACATTAGAACAAGAAGATATTGATGCTGTTCTTCAATTCGCAGCAAGTATGATGGATAACAATTACACGATTAAACAGCTTATGTAGTGCCTAAATATCTTGTTGATGCAAATTTGCCTACTATTTTTCAATTTGGAAAGATAAAGAATATATACATCAGGTTGATCTGGGAGATACATGGAGTGATGAAAGAATTTGGGAATATGCTGCTGAGCATAATCTGATATTAATTACAAAAGATACGGATTTTTCCAACCGGATAATGATGTCAAATCCACCTCCGAAAGTAATTCATCTAAAAATAGGGAATATGAAATTAAAACAACTGTATAAATTATTAACCGAACATTGGACAGAGATACTTGAGTTGAGTGAAAATAATAAGTTAGTTAATGTATACAGAGACAAGTTTTACGCCATAAATTAAATCAGGTTTTTAATTGGCTTTTCATGCAACTCGTAATTCAGAAAATCTGAGCCCGAATAATTTTATTAATGGATTTTTAAAACTTGCCGTGATATTTCACGCGGAGGGCGCAAAGGGATGAAACCGCAATGAGCGCAAAAAAAAACTTGTAACATTATCCTTTTTATGATCTCTTGTAAAATGCATTAGGTGAAGCTCCGGTTTCATGTGTATATACCATATACAACATAAAAGCAGACGAACCCTGGAATTTTTTTTTAGGGATTCAGCCAATTAAAAGATGAATTTTCAATATTTATTAATATATTCATGCATTAAATCACTCAAGACCAGACAATTAGAGGATCTAATTACCCTAATACTTTACGTTTAATGCGTCTTTTTCTTAGGTACAGAATTAATAATATCATACAATACAGACTAAAATGGAAACACTAACCAGAATCATCTCCGTACGAGAGCGGATTAGCAAAGAAGCAAATATTGCAGTCAGGGAAAATAGGACAAGAACCGTTTATCTGCCATCCCAGTTTGTAAGAATGGCACACAGACAATACTCTGCAAAGAGAGTGTTTGACTTGGTGCTTTCGTCCATTGGATTAGTTTTTTTCTCAATACTATTTCCCTTTATTGCAGCAGGAATAAAGCTTTCATCACGTGGACCGGTTCTGTTCAAACAGAAGCGGACAGGACTTAACGGAAGTATATTTATCTGCTACAAATTCAGGACTATGACATGTAAATGTGTGAATAAAAAAGGAAGCAAGCCGGATATTACAAAAAAGGGTGACATACGGATATTTGCTTTTGGAAAATTCCTGAGAAAATGTAACCTGGATGAGTTGCCCCAGATCATAAATGTTTTGAAAGGAGATATGAGCCTTGTCGGACCCCGCCCATATCCCGTTGAAGAGTGTGCTTACTGGAATACCACGTTTGATGATTTTTACTACCGGTATGCCGTAAAACCGGGCCTGACAGGTTATGCCCAGGTCAAAGGATACCGGGGCGGAACTCTGGATGTAGAACACATGCGCAAACGTACGGATCTTGACCTGATTTATACACAAAAAAATTCACTTCTATTTGATATAAAAGTTGTGGCTGCTACTGTAATTCAGATGCTGCGGTATGACACCAACGCACATTGAGGGGTTGTCTTTGGCTTAATATTGTTTCATGCTAAGGGCGGAATTGTGGATTAAAAGAATTATACGGTTTCCACAGATTTTATTTGAGTTCCAGCCATTAACAGAAGCTGCCAATGCCAACCTGTAAACCACAATTGCACTAACCGCCGACAAATATCTGCGAGATTTGCGAGATCCGCGGGAAATAACAACTTGATGATTGCCGGGTATTAATTTATCAATCCATCCTGAAATCCGGTAAAGTTTCACACAGGTGTCACAAAGGGATGAAACCGAAATGGGCGTAGAGAGCGCTGCGGGCTTTGCGTAATCTTTGGGTTCTCCGCGTGAAACAACAAGGCAAAAAATAAACATACAGCGGGTGTTTTGGATTCAGTTCCAGGTTTTTCAAATAACTTAACACAGGCAGGCACGTTCCCTGTCTTTTGAGAGGCCTTTTACACAAATCCATTGCTTGGGTAACAACCTGCAAATATGTACATTTAGGAACTTAAAATCTTTTAAACACAATCGAAATAATATAAAACCTGACCTCTGAATTTACCTATGTTCATCGACCTTATCGCAGGAGCACGGCCCAATTTTATGAAAATTGCTCCAATCATCGACGCTATCAAAACAGAACAGAAAAAAGGAACCGACATTAATTTCCGGCTGGTGCATACAGGCCAGCATTACGACCGGAATATGAGCGGATCGTTTTTTGAACAGCTCGGCATTCCCGAACCGGATGTGAACCTGGGTGCCGGCGGCGGAACGCAGGCGGAGCAGACTGCCGCCATCATGACCGGTTATGAGAGCCTGCTGACGAAGCAGCCCTCCGATCTTTGCCTGGTAGTGGGAGACGTTACTTCCACGATGGCCTGCGCCATAACGGCCCAGAAGATGCACATCCCCGTAGCTCATGTTGAGGGTGGTATCCGGTCGGGTGACTGGACCATGCCCGAAGAGATCAACCGCCTGGCAACGGATGCGGTGACCAACTATTTCTTTACCACATCGGAAACGGCCAATGGAAACCTGAGAAAAAGCGGAGTTGAAGATGAACGGATTTTCTATGTCGGCAATACCATGATCGACACCCTGCTGAAACATCGTCCGCGTTTCCGGAAACCGCCGGTATGGGATGAGATCGGGTTAAAGGAGAAAGAGTACCTTGTGATGACATTGCACCGTCCGGCCAACGTGGATGAGGAGGAGGCACTGAAAGGCTTGATGGATGAGCTGATTGCACATACGCGTGACCTGCCGCTGGTGTTCCCGGTCCACCCGCGAACGGCAAAGATGCTTGAGAAACTGGGAATCGGCCATGAACGCCTGCATATGATCGAGCCCCTGGGATACCTGGAGTTCAACTACCTGGTGGAAAGATCGAAAGCGGTGGTGACCGATTCGGGCGGTATCACCGAAGAGACCACTGTTATGGGCATACCCTGTATGACGCTGAGGGATAATACCGAGCGTCCGGAAACGATATTTATTGGCACAAATGAGCTTTTGGGTACCGACCCGAAGGCAATCAGGCCATTCATGAATAAACTGTTCGCGGGCGAGTGGGAGGAAGGTGATATACCGGAGTTTTGGGATGGCAAGACGGCGGAGCGGATTGTGGAGAAGTTGGTGGGGTTGTTGAGTTAGTGAGTTGGTGAGTTTGGTGCTTCCTGTTTATAGAATATTGTAAGGAACCGTCTCTGTGCAGAAATACTCTCCATCTCTTCTGTCTCTCCGTATCCCGCACTTTCATTGAGGGGAAGATTGGCGAGTATTAATTGAGAATATTATTCATTATAATACAACCAGAAACAAGATTTTAAGAATATATGAAAACCAATGAACGTTGTTTTTCACCGGGTAGATCAATCCAAAAATGAATGTCAGGATTTTGCTGTAATGCACTTCAAAAGAAAACCGGGATACAGGCAATCTCGATTATTTTAATCTTTTAAAAAGTACGATACATAAATTATTTTTATGGATGATATGAAATAAAATTATCCGGAAACCATTAGTGCAATGTGGGTTTGGTAGTCCTGAAACAGGTAATTTTAAAACTAATTTTTAACGGTAATAACTATGTCTGACGTAAAACAGAAGATGAAAAAAGTCATAGAGTCCCAATCCGATGACGCCTCTTATGAGGATATAGTTCGGGAATTGGCCTTTGAGAGAATGGTAGAACGAGGCCTTTCGGATGCCCGGGAATCTCATATTATATCAAATGAGGAGATGGGGCACCGGATTCGCACATGGCAGAAATAACTTGGACCCGCGAGGCCGAAATTTGGCTGAAAGATATCTATGAATTTATAGCAAGAGACAATCCGGATATTGCTGCAGAGGTAATTGAAGGGATACGAAAAAACGCAGATGCTAAAACAGCATCCAAAAGCAGGCCATATTTTTCGTAAGGAAGAAGAAGGAGAAGTCCGAATTTTGCTTTATGGGCATTACCGAATCACCTACCTGTTAATCAACATAAGTCAAATTAAAATTCTAGGTGTATTTCATGGAGCTTTGGAGATAGATCGTTATTTCCCCTGATGAAATATACTACATATTAATTACTAATAAATACGTACTTTCTTCTGTTGAGAGTCGGGGAGCCTGAAAAGATGGTTCTAAAACAGAAGAACGGAAGAACTGGTGAGCGGATGAATTGTAGAACTGTAGAACTGTAGAATCGTTTGGATGTTTAATTTTTGCAGTGATGTGCCTGTTTGTTTCAAGGAAAATCCATGGCCTGTGCTGTCTCGGTTAAGGCTACTACCCAGGCTATTGAAATTATTAATCCTGCACCGGGTGTTTCACGCAGAGGTCGCAGGGGAGGCGCTGAGGCCGCAGAGATGAGAAACTGCAATGGGTGCAACGTCCTTTGCACATTCTTTGGGTACTTTGCGTGAAACACAAAAGCAATAAGCTCACTAAAGCTGGAAATTTTTGCTTCACAGCTTATTTATATGCCCGCCTCACTCCTAACCCGCATGGTAAACAAGGATAAAAATTTTCTTGCTTGAAATAATGTAAGCGCTTACATTATAAGAGGCCTGATGCCGGGCTTTAATTGATCTGTTACTTAATCTTGATATAACATTTTGGGAAATACAATTTACGACATAGCAAAGGCTGCCGGTGTCAGCACGGCAACCGTGTCACGCGTTTTCAGTAATCCCGAAAAGGTCAGGGATAACACCAGGAAAAAAATCTTGAAAATTGCCGACGATCTCGGATATCATCCACACGGATATGCTCAGGGACTGGCCAGAAAAAAGAAAAACGTGATTACCGTGGTGGTGCCTGTCATCTCAAACTACTTTTTTATGGAAGTATTGGCGGGCATTCAGGATCAGCTTGATAAGTACGATTATGAACTGAATATCGTGAATATTAAACCCGGTGATGATATTTACTCCCAAATCGATTACCAGTTGAAACGGCGTGTTGCCGGGGGATATATTTTTATTTCAATCCACTTGCCCGAGAAGCAGTGGAATTCGCTTGAAAAATACGCGGAGCCTCTCGTGATTGTGGACGATTACTACCACGGATTTGATTCCGTAAGTGTGGATAATATTTCGGGAGCGTATGAGGCTACTGTTTACCTTATCAATAAAGGGTACAAAAAAATAGCTGTGATTTCAGCCCTCGAAACCTCAAAGCCGGTGAAGCTGAGGATTGATGGATTTAAAAAGGCTCTGAATGAAAATAATTTGACTTTCGATCCTGACCTGATATTTACAGGCGATACCTCCTACAGGGACGGATTTACAGAAAAGAGCGGGTATGAAGCGATGAAGAAAATATTGAATCTCAGTCTGCTGCCGGAAGCCGTGTTTTCACTTTCCGATATCAAATCGGTCGGCGCCCTCAAAGCCATGAAAGAAGCCGGTCGCGATTTGCCGCTCATCAGCTATGATAACCTGGAAATCTCGGAGTACCTGACACTCAACACGGTAAGCCAGCCCATGTACGAGATGGGCTGCAAGGCAACCGAAAGCCTGATTGAAAGGATCTCCAAACCGGGCATTCCCGTCACGCATACAATCTATAAACCCAAACTGATTATCAGGAATTAACTTCAACGGAACAAAATCACCAGAAATCACAACCTATGGCCTAACGTTATGAAAAACTTGACATACATCACCCGTACTTTTCTACTTATAACACTATTTTTAGGGCTGATACAGCCTGTGGCTACTGCACAGGTGATCACTTCAGATCCCTTGTTTCCATCCGATTCGGAGCCGGTCGAAATTATTTTTGATGCCACAGAGGGCAATGCCGAACTTGAAGGATTTACCGGCGATATCTTTTTGTGGACGGGTCTGATTACAAATTCAAGCACCTCCTCAAGTGATTGGAAATTTGTCCAGTCAAATGATTTCAATTCCGACTTCCCCGGGAGGCTTAAGGCTGAACCACTTGGTGATAACCTCTGGAGATTCGTAATCGACCCATCAGTGAGAGAATTCTATGGGGTAACCGGTTCTACTGTGGTGGTTGAACAGGTAGCTATGCTGTTCAGGGGTGTTGAAAATAATACTGTTACAAAAGTAGGGAGGGATGTAGGAGGTGCCGATATCTTTCTTGATATTTTTGAGCCCGGTAATGTAAATGTCGGTTTTACACAGCCGGCTGCAGAGCAGGTATTTTTGGCCATCAACGAGGAACTTGCCATTTCCGCAACAGGTGATTCGGATAATGATGACATTTTGACTCTGACGCTTACGGTCGACGGAACGGAAGTGGCTTCGGTTCAAAATAATACGGTCGGTTTTGATTTCAGCTCTTCCACGGCAGGTGTGTTTGAGATTATTGTCACTGCTGAAGACCAAAGCGGCGGATCGGATGCCGATACGCTGAGTGCGGTGGTAAACCCGGACCCGATCCTTGAAGCGCGTCCGGCCGGCCTGCAGGACGGCATTACCGATGTGGGCGATACGGGAGCTATTCTCTCACTTTTTGCCCCCGGTAAAGAGTTTGTTTACCTGATCGGCGATTTTAACGACTGGCAGATCGATACCGATTATTTTCTGAAAAAGGATGTTGTTGATACTGACAGCATTTATTACTGGATTGAAATTGACGGGCTTACTCCCGGCAATGAATACGGCTTTCAGTACCTGGTGGACGGTGATATCCGCGTTGCCGATCCATATTCCGAATTGGTGCTTGATCCGTTTGATGATCAGTTTATTACAGATTCCACTTTCCCGAATCTGAAATCCTATCCGGAAGGCAAGACACAATACCAGGTTGGTGTACTGCAACCCGGCAAGGCCGAATTCCCCTGGCAGGTGGATGAGTGGCAGCGTCCGGCTAAAGAAGAGTTGGTGATTTACGAATTGCTGGTGAGGGATTTTACCGACAACCACGATTTTGCCACGCTAACCGACACGCTTGATTATCTCGAAAACCTGGGCGTGAATGCCATTGAACTGATGCCTATCATGCACTTTGAGGGCAATTCGAGCTGGGGATTTAATCCCGCGTTTCATCTTGCGGTTGACAAATACTACGGCCCGGCAGATGGACTGAAACGGTTTATCGATGAGGCGCACAGCCGTGATATGGTTGTGATTCTCGATATGGTTTTGAACCATGCATTTAACCAGTCGCCGCTTGTAAGGTTGTGGAATGAAGGAACATTTGGAAAACCCACAGCCGAGAACCCCTATTTCAATGTGGATGCGACGCATCCGTTTAATGTCGGTTCAGATTTTAACCACGAAAGTGAAGCAACCAAGCACTTTGTAGACCGGGTGAACAGCCACTGGCTGAAAGAGTTCCGGTTCGACGGTTTCAGGTTTGACCTTTCCAAAGGGTTTACACAGTTTAATTCCGGCGACAACGTCTCTCTTTGGGGCCAAAGGGATGATTCCCGAATTGCCCTGTTAACCCGTATGGCGGAAAAAATATGGGAAGTAGATCCGGATGCGTACGTCATACTTGAGCATTTTGCAGAAGATGAAGAAGAACGAATTCTATCCGACAGGGGCATGTTGCTCTGGAATAACAAGAACCGTGATTATAACGAAGCCACCATGGGCTTTAATGAGGGAAATAACTCCAATTTCTCGAGTGTACACCATTCGGTAAGAAGTTTCAACCAGCCTGGGCTTGTCAGCTACATGGAAAGCCATGACGAGCAGTGGCTGATGCTGAAAAACCGGAAATTCGGGAACCGGACGTCTGACCTTTCTTACGATGTGAGAGAGCTTTCTACGGCTCTTGAACGCCAGAAGATTGCCGGTGCATTCTTCTTTACCGTACCCGGTCCGAAAATGATGTGGCAGTTCGGCGAGCTGGGTTACGGCGGCGGTTCCGGCGAATGCCTGAAACCGGGCGGAGGCAACAATGGCGATTGCCTGGCATCCGATCCGGGTCGTACAGCCGAAAAACCGATCCGCTGGGACTATTTTGATGATCCGGAGCGAAGAGATCTCTACCTGGCATGGCGTGCCCTGATCAACCTGAGAAAATCACACCCGGCATTCACAAGCGGTGAGACGGAGTTTTCCGGTGTTTTTTCTGGTGCCAATAAATCGATGACACTGATACATCCCGACCTGGAAGTACATATTGCAGGAAATTTTGACATCTTTGAGGAGACACGTCAGCTTGATTTCCCATCGGAAGGCACCTGGTATGAGTTCTTCTCGGGAACCAGTATGGAAGTGGGGCCCGGTGTGACTCCGGAAATTGTATTGCGGCCGGGTGAGTTCAGGCTCTTTACCACCCAGTTTTTTGAAACTCCCGAGCAGGGAATATTTACAAGCAATGAAACTCCCGAAAGGGCAGGGGATGGTATTCCGGAAAGCTTCAGGCTGCTCGATAATTTCCCGAACCCGTTCAATCCGTCCACACAAATCAGCTATGAAGTGCCCGAGGTGAGCAGTTTGAGGATCGAGGGATTCAACATGATCGGCCAGCGGGTGGCCACCCTTGTGGATGAACAGCAGCATCAAACCGGAAGCTTTACAATTACGTTTGATGCCTCGAACCTGAGCAGCGGTGTGTATATTGCAAGAATGGTATCCGGCAGCCGTACCATGATTCAGAAAATGACTCTTATCAAATAAGGAAATAGTAATATGAACAGATTAAAAATGATCAAACGTTTTGCCATATTTCTGTTTTTGAGCGGAAGCCTCGTTTCACTGTCCTGTGATCGAAACGGAGAAGAAACCACTGCCCCCGATCTTGTATCCACTCCACCTGAATGGGCTGTGGATGCAAACATCTATGAGGTGAATATCCGCCAGTACACGGAAGAGGGTACGTTTGATGCTTTTTCGGAGCATCTTCCAAGGCTGAAAGAGATGGGCGTTGAGATTCTCTGGCTCATGCCGATCCACCCGATTGGAGAAGAGAACCGGAAGGGAACACTTGGAAGCTATTATTCTATCGTTGACTTCAAGGAGGTTAATCCCAGCTTCGGGACCAAAGAGGATTTCCGGGAACTGGTTCAAGAGGCACAGGCGCTCGACATGAGAGTTATCATCGACTGGGTTGCCAACCATACGGCCTGGGATGCGGTCTGGACAGAAACCAATCCCGAATTTTACTCCCTGAATGAAGACGGCAACTTTCACCCGCCGGTTGAGGACTGGGCTGATGTGATTCAGCTTGATTATGACAATGAGGATCTCAGGGCTGCCATGCATGATGCACTGCAGTACTGGGTGCGGGAGTTTAATATCGACGGGTACCGGTGTGATGTGGCCTACATGGTTCCCACTGATTTCTGGAACGAAGCCAGAACCCGGCTGGATAACATCAAGCAGGTATTTATGCTGGCAGAGGCCGAAGTGCCGGAACTGCACGATTACGCTTTTGATATGAGTTATGCCTGGGACTACGCCCAGACCATCCGTGATGTAGCTGCCGGAAAAGAAGG
>CAYPZI010000111.1:0-9997 GCA_964415185.1 uncultured Balneolaceae bacterium
TGCAGCGTGTTATTGTTGCAATTGGCGATAATATTGCAATGCAGCCAACCATGGAAACTGCCATGTTTGAACTGTTCGGTGACGAGGCCGGCTTTCTGGCTCCGGGTGTAATGCCACAGGCTGCCTCTGTTGAGGAAATGCCGGCTGAACAGTTATTGACCGGCCAGGCACAGTCGGAAGAACTTGCTAAAATCCGTTCACTATGGCAGGATTTACGATCGGCCCTTGAAAACAGGGAATGGGAACGCTATGGTGAGATACTGAAAGAGATGGATGAGATCATTGAGCAATAGAGAAGAGTAAAATTTCTCCTGACTTCCTCATTATTAACACCCAATTCAGAACTACCCAAAATGTTTTACATCCAAAAAAAATTACCGTTTTTGGACTAATCGAGACCAGTTTAACAATATTTCAACATTTAATCCCTTTATCCGTAAGATTACGACCCGGTTTTAAACACCAAATGAAGAGGCTGGCTTTGGTGTGCCATCCCGACAGATGTCGGGATTGGTTCTGCTTTGTTTCCCGCACCCGGGAATAAATTCCCGGTCTGTGGTCTGCTGCCCCGTTCGCTAACGGGACTGTGTGGCATGGCGCAGGTCAATCTCATGAAAAACACCTCGCCCGCTCATAAAATGACTTCATTGTGTAACTCAAGTCAATATCAAAACAAAAAAATCCGCCTACTATTGTGCCATATGGCGTAATAGTAGGGGGATGATACAACACAGACCGGCATTTCAATGCCGGGGCAACGAGACGGCATCATCGCAAAGTGCCCCCGATCGAGCGTAACCCATATTCCAAAACAAAAACACTCCGTATCGGGGGGACGACACAACGGGCTGAATACCCATAATGCTGTTTATTGAACCCAAAAGTAAAAGTGTAAAAACCTGTTTTTAACACCCAAATTGACAAATCAGTTGCAAATACAAAATTGGGACTTCAACTTTTACGTTAAATCAGGAGTTCTGAAATTCCTGCTTCGTTCATCTGATGCTAAGCTGTTCAAAAACTATTATTAAACTCAATCAGGGCAGGCGCAATGACTGTGCTCCCATGAAACCTGCTGCCTGGTACTCGGTAGATTTCTTTTCGTTCAATGCCACGATGATTTCATAAGTCCGGTAGCGGTTTAAAATTTCATTCACATACTGAACCGTTTCAATGCCACGGGCAAAACCGTACCTTGCACTTTGATAGTATTTCCGCTGCATCAGTTTCAGGAGGGCTTCGGCCACGGGCTCCCATTCATTCGGGTTTTTATTATGGTCGATAGCCAGCCTTCGTGCATCTGCAATATGGCCGGACCCGGAATTATAGGTTGCAAGTGCAAAAGCCCATTGGTTCAGGCTGTCCATGTAAGAATAGTGCTCCAGATGCTCTTTGAAAATACGGGCACCCTCCCTGACATTAATTTCCGGGTTATAAAGCTCCTGGAACTCCACTTCGGAAAACTGCGGCATGATCTGCATCAGCCCGACAGCTCCTGCCCAGCTTTTACTGTTTGGATTGAATTTAGACTCCTGGGCCGCCATTGCGGTCAGCAGTAACCAATCAATACCCAGTGAATCGGCAGCTTCCCGGATAATGTCATCGTAAGGCGAAATCAGTCCGGCATTATCATACTGCCAGCCCGGATTGTAATATTCGGCAAGATGTGGCCCCTCTTCAAAATATTTTTTACGCAACACATTCAAAAAAGTAGACCTTTTCGGTTTATCCCTCTCCTCGGAAAATCGAAAATGTTTATAAAGAAACCGGTTTAATTTCGACTCAAGATCCGGTGCATTTTTCCTGATTGCCCACGCAATCGTATCAGCTTCTGCAATTTTCGGCCCTTGTTCAATGCCATCCATGTAGCGAATGGCAGCATTAAGCATATTATCATCAGAAACCGTTGCTTCATACTGGCCCCTTGCCACCTGGTATAATGTTGACTCGGTATCCATATCATTAGGAAGCAGATTGAGTTTTAGATCATATCCTTCGGAAATTATCTCAATCATCCTTTCATAGTAGGATGAATTTCTGCGAACCGATATCGGAGTCTTTGTACTTGCAAGCTGTGAAAGGGTCATGGGTTTGATATCGAGATCACTTGAGTAGACCACAACCTGGTCAACAAGATTATATGGCCGTGTAAACGAAACATATTGTTTGCGCTCTTTGGTAATGGTGTAATTGGCAGCAATAATATCCCCCTCACCGCTGTTCAGCAGGTCGTAAGGGCTCTGATCATCACCAATAATTACTACTTCAAGGGCTAGATCATGCTCTTTTGCAAATTCCTTTACCAATTCGTATTCAAATCCTACCTCAATTCCCTGGTGCAGGTAATAGGTATTTGAACTGTACTGGGTAATCATCCTCAGTACACCGCTCTCTTTAATCTCTGCAAAATCTTTTTGTACAGGCTCCAAAACCGTAACCGGAAGGTTATCTTCCGTTTTGGTTTTTTGCTCATCTACTTCAGCTGTGCAGTTCGCCAACGTTAATGATCCTGCAAAAAGCATCAAAGTAAACTTGTTTGCGGCTTTTTGCTTGCTATTTTGTATACTCATAAGCTCTGTTTTAGTTATAACCGAATGGTTTGCAGTTATAAGTTTTAACTTGTAAAGCTTCTTTGATCTTTCTGTATTTAGTCTATAATAACGTTAAATTTACCCGGTTTCGTTTAGAAAAGAATAATTTTACGATTCAATGACTATTTAATGAGAATAATTTTATCAATTACCCTGATTGCTGTTCTTGCTTTTGTACCCATTCTTGTTCAAGCACAAATTACTGGAATTATTGTAGATGCACAAAATAATAAACCGGTAATTGGGGCTACAATTGTGATAGCGCTTTCAGATAGAGGGACTGTAGCAGATAAAAACGGGCGTTTTGAGCTTGAAATAGATGATATTCCCGCCGAACTGGTAATCCGTGCTGTCGGTTATCGCGAAAAAAAAATCCGGATTACAGAATATGACCAATCACTCAGTATACTGTTGGAGCCTGTTGTTATTGAAAGCGAAGAAGTATTTATTCAGGCAGACAGGATTACCGGCGATAAAGGTGATGCAAGACCGGTAGCAATTATCCGTTTGACACCTGAAAATTTCTCAAATGCCATTCAGGCTTCTGCACCCGAGTTGTTGAGAGCTCAGCCGGGAGTTTTTGTTCAGCAGACTTCTGTGGGACAGGGTTCGGTATATATAAGAGGACGGGCGGGGAGGGATGTTCTCTACATTTTTAATGGATTCAGGCTTAACCCGGGTTTCGTACGGGCGGGACAAAACCAGTATTTCGGCGCTATCGACCCGTTTTCAACCTCTGAAATTGATGTCTACAGAGGGCCTGTGTCCGTCTATTACGGCAGTGATGCCTTGTCAGGCGGCGTTCATGTTAAACCTGTTATCCAGCCATATAGTGCTGCTAATGTAACCGGCGGCAGGCTAACCACTCGCGGTAATGTGGGAGGTACCGGCGAAAAAACAGTTAACGGCCAAATTTTCCATCGAAACAGGAATTACAGCCTCTTTTTCAACGGTACGTTCAGGGATTTTGATAAATATAACATGCCCGGGGCTTCGGATACCCCCATTTTCTTTCCTTTCGATAACAAACTTGAAAATGCCGATTACAAATTTTTTTCATTCCAGGCTTCCGGGCGTTTCCGGCTTTCATCAAATATGAACCTGAACTGGGTCAGTTTTCACAGCAAACTGCCCGAAGCTCCCCGTTTCGACCGTATGACACTCGGTTTCGATGCCGAATCAGATGATCCGCCAACCAGGCCCAGGAACGGCTTTTTCTCAAACACCGCTCCCCTTGAATTTTCATCTCACAGCCTTGCATTTCAGCTTAGCCCTGAAACAGGTGTAGTGTCAAGCGCTTCATTTAAGGCAGGTTTTCATCATCTCAAGGATGACAGGCTTACCATCCCGTTTGCCGAGGGCCGGGAACCATTTTTTTCGGAAAACCCTGCCCTTAGAACTGCCGATTTTTTATTTTCCGATGAACGCGAAACCGATAATAACCGGAGTAATCAGTGGCTTTTTTCAGCTGACCTGAAATCCATTATTAAAAATAAATTTATCCTGAATTACGGGCTTGACTTCAGTTACGACCGGATTTCAAGTGAGCTTGAACTCAACGGTGACCCAACGGGATTGCCGCGTTTCCCCGATGGATCAGAAATTTTCTCTGGCGGCCTATTCCTTCACTTTGATATTGGCCTTTCCGGCAGAGTTGATGTGGAAGGTGGCCTTCGTTACTCAAGGAGCCAGGTTAAAATTCCCTTTGAGGGAGAAGGTACGGCAAGAGGTTTTGCCCCCTTTAGCCAAGCATTCAGCCAGCTTACCGGATCAGCCGGCTTGCGATATAATCTGTCAGAAAAATGGGATCTTACCGGGAATTTTTCGACCGGCTTCAGGGCCCCTAATGTGGCCGATCTCTCCGAACTCGGAATCCGGCGATCCGACCAGTTTCAAACAGCCAACCCGGATTTGAGTCCGGAAGAGACGTTCAATATCGATTTCGGAATTCATTACGATTCCGGGCTCCTGAGCTTCAGCACCCATCTGTTCTGGCTGCACTATTTTGATAAAATTGACAGGGTTGATACAGGTAATATTGTTGACCGTACGGGAAGTTTTATCCGTAACGGGAATGAATCGTCCGGTGCAGAAGAGCTGGTTGAGGTAATCTCGTCCAACATCGGCACGATGGATGTGCTGGGAACTGAACTTGAAAGCACAGCACGGTTCAGCGATCAGCTTAGCTCAGGGTTCACATTCAGCTACACATGGGGAGCAACCGACCGTCCTGAAGGCGGAAGAGAGCCGGTTGACCGGATTCCACCCGCAAACGGTATGTTATATGTTGAATACACGGGTTTACAAAACTTCTCATTCAGGCCTCAAATCCGGTATGCATTTGAACACAGGAGAATTTCTCCGGATGAAATCGATGACAACCGGGTCTCGCCGGATGGAACCGACGGCTTCACAAACCTGCAATTTATTTCATCATGGAACGGCATTGATAATCTTCAACTAAAACTTATCGCCGACAACATCTTCAATACCCGATATCGGGATCACGCCAGCTCTCTCGACGGACTGGCAAGAAATGTTACGATTTCTCTTCAGTATAGTTTTTGAAAGAATTAAAACAGAAAAGTGAAAACGCAAAAGTGAAAAGTTTCTATTCACAATAAGCAAACATAAAACAAAAACCGCGGCCTTTGCGAATACTTCGTGTTCTTTGCGTGAAACACCCGAGGGCAGGATATCAGATTCACTGCCAGTATCAGTGCGAGCTTTTACTTCGCATCCTCCGGGTCCAGGTAAGCACCACACCTGTAATGATGATAATCATGGCAATAATTGACAAAAACGATGGCATCTCATCAAAAATGAAATAGGCAACTACCGCAGCAAAAACGGCCTCCGACAAAACCAGGGTTGAAAGCAGAGTCGGCGATACATACTTCACGGCATAATTCATCGAGCCGTGTCCGGCGATGGTAGGCCCGACAGCCAGGCCAAGGCCAATCAGAAAACCGGTCAGGCTGATCTCCGGAATCCCTCCAATCCAAATAAAGGTAAGGACAGAACAAACAATAGCTGCATGCAAATACACATGAAAAACATAATCAATCCATTCGGCATGCTGCCTCACCTTTCTGCCAAGTAAAAAATATACAACGAATATCATGGCTGCCGTAAAGGCAAGAGTATTTCCTAACAACGCATCGGGGAACAGCTCCATATTCACTTCATCTGCCAATCCCAAAAGAGCCGACCCCATGAAAGCAACAAGCACGCCGGCCCACACCAATGGCCTGAACCGGGCTTTGTAGATCAGGCTTTCGGCTACAATTAAAATTACAGGGTGAATGGTGACCAATACCGATGCCGAGGCAACCGAAGTGTAATGGAGGGATGCGATCCAGAATGTAAAATGAAGCCCGAGTGCCAGGCCTGCTCCCATAATATGATAGATATGAAGCCCGTGTTGCTTAAGGCTTTTTAACGGTGTCCGTTTTTTCATCCAGAAAGGCAGTAGTATGAGAACGGCAAGCCCGGTGCGTATGGCAGCCAGCGCCAGGGGTTCTACATCCGTTGCAAACCTGACCAGGATTGGAGCAAAGCCGAATGTGGTCAGGCCAACAATCAGAAAAAGGGTAACCTTCAGAACCGGCAGGTCATTATGTTGCTGAAAAGCCAATTTGTTAGCGGATCCGGTCCATTGACTCAACCAGCTTCTGGTCTTTCCGGATATTTTTCCCTGCCTGCCAAAAGGCTACCATTGCAAATACCAGTAATAGCACACCAAGCGATTCATTAATGAGGAAGGTGCCGAAACCGCCCAGGGTAAACAGAATCCCAACTGCTATCGCAATGGCAACTATTTCGCAATAAGTTCCTGCTTTTACAACGGTTAGTTGTCTTTTACGATTTTTATACAGGAAAACAGAAATAAAACTGATCAGCATTGAGAGAGTCATAAAAATCGCCATGCCCATGCCAATCCAGCCAAGCGGATCGTCCATGGCCTTGTTATAAATGGGGTTAAAAAATGCTGCAAGATTAAACAATCCTGCCAATAATAAATAGACCGTCTGTATTCGTTGTATCACGATATGTTTTCTTTTTTTTACTTAAAAATAATGAATTTGGAATTTTTTCTGCATACTATCTTAGCATCCGGGTGTGTTCTGCCTCCGGAAAATGCTTAACTTACAAATTCTCCGAATAATATAGATATTCAAGAAACCCGATTTAAAAAATTGATATGAGTGTTATCTATTTCGATCATGCAGCAACCACGCCGCTTGATGACGATGTATTACAGGCCATGCTGCCTTATATGAATGAATTTTACGGGAATGCGAACTCTGCCCATCAGCTTGGCAGAAAGGCAAAAGTGGCTCTTGAAGATGCCCGTGAATCCGTAGCAAAAATCCTGAATGCCGAACCGTCTGAAATTATCTTTACCAGCGGCGGAACGGAAAGCGACAACGCCGTCATATGCGGTACTCTCGATGCTACGAACAAAAAGGAAATTATCACATCGCCGCTCGAACATCATGCGGTATTGCATCCCGTGGAAATGGCAAAACGGCATGGTGTAAAGCCGGTATATCTGAAGCCGGATAAAAATGGCAATATCACGGCCGAACAGGTACGCGAGGCTATTACCGAAAACACAGCCCTTGTAACCCTGATGCATGTTAATAATGAAATCGGAACGATCAACCCTGTAAATGAGATAGCTGCCGTTTGCAAAGAAGAGAATGTGCCTTTTCACACGGACGCCGTGCAAAGTGTAGGCAAAATCCCGGTTGACGTAAAAGAAACAGGTATGAATTTTCTCAGCCTGAGTGCCCACAAGATATACGGGCCGAAAGGAATAGGGGTCATGTATGTAAAAAACGGCAGTCCGTGGATTCCCTGGCTTCATGGCGGCTCACAAGAACGCAGGCGAAGAGGCGGCACATCCAACGTGCCGGGCATTGCGGGGCTGGCCAAAGCACTTGAACTCAGCCGGGATACCCTTCAGGCCAACATGGAGCTTTATAAAAAACTCAGAAAAGAGACAATCGACGGTCTGAAAAGCGAACTTGACGGGCAATTCAAAATCAACGGCCCGGAAAAGGACAGTATTCCGCACATATTGAACCTCGCTTTTTTTACGTCAGATGGCGAGCCGCTGGACGGCGAAATGCTATTGCTGAATCTTGATATTGAAAATATTTGTGTATCGAATGGATCGGCCTGTACCTCCGGGGCTATTGAACCATCCCATGTTCTGAGAGGCATCGGGATGAATGATGCTGCTGCCAATTCGAGCATCCGGATCAGTTTCGGCAAACACAATAAGATTGAAGAAGCTCACAAGTTCGTCGATTCCCTCAAAAAGGTACTTGCCAGGATGAAACCGGCAGTGAAAGCATAACGTTTTATGAATCCACTGCTAAAGTTACTCATATTTGTTTTGACGGTTATACTTGCCGTTTTTATATACGGCAGGCTGCAGGGATCGCGCTCAACCGATTTCAATGAAATGATGCAGCCAACCGAAAGCCCGTTTCCCGAATGTCCCGATTCACCAAACTGTGTCCGCATTTCCGTTCCCCTTGCCCAGTCTACTTCACGTCTCTACGTTCTGACGATGGATGCCATAGAAAACCTCGAACCTGTTGAAATAGAATCAAATCTTGATGAACTAAGGTTTGAAGCGGTATTTGAAACACCTGTTTTCGGATTCAGGGATGACCTCTTGATAAAAATTGACGGCGAAGACCGGAACCACATTCTGCATATCCGCAGTGCAAGCCGTACCGGCTACAGCGATCTCGGCGTGAACCGGAGAAGGGTACAAAAGCTGGTCAGATCGATCAGGGAGCGGCTGTAATAAGACCTCCAAGGTTTTTAAAACCTTGGAGGTCTTAGCCAAATTATTTTTATGTTATGGAACGACTAACCATTTTCACCGGCGCGGCACTCATACTTTTGGGAGCCGGTTATTTTGTAATCTCACAAGATTTCGCACCTACGGCCTATATACCGGCCCTTTTCGGTTTTGTCTTAATACTGCTGAGCCAAATCGGAAAACGGATGCAGGGAATTGGCAAGCACGCCAACATTGCATCCATCCTGCTGGCAATTATGGGACTGTTTTCAACCCTGAACGGATTTTTAGCCTTGATTCAACAAAATCAGCCCGGCGCAAATGAAAATTCGACCATTATCATTGCCCAGGGATCCATGTTTATCATCTGTTTTCTCTATCTTTTCTTTGCAATCCGGGTATATATGAGAAGGCCTTCCAACCCGGATGGTTAATTTTTTTACCAAACAACCTCCATCCCGAAGCACTGGAAGACCGGAACCATTTATCGGATGACTCATTCGTGCGAAGATCCTCGTTCAATCTAAAACTTCAGTCATCCGGTGAATTTCTTGCCAATGGCCCGCCACGCTTGGAGGACCTCCGGAAAAACACCGGAGGTCACCTGAAGGAGGCTTGTATCTAAAAGCCGACCCCGATTCCGAAACTTGCAAACCCGTTGCTGTTGGTTATAACGGCACCTTCTACAAAAAAACCGATCCGGAACCGGGTGGTATTGGTAAACAGGCTCACTGGAAACAGGTGGTCGTAACCGAACGATGCGGAGACAATACCTTCAGGCATGTAAGACAGAGAAAAATCGTTATTAAGAGCAAAAATTTTGCCATGGTTCAGCGTCATAATTCAAATCCCAGGGTCATTGTGTAGGATGTCATTTTCAGGTCAAGTCCGGAAACATTAAACACCGAACGCAGCCCGTTTTCGTAGCGGGTATTCAATACAAAGCGCCTGTTAAACATGTTAAAACGGAGTTCACCGCCCCCGGTAACGGCTACATTCACTTTATTCACATTTTCCCTGATTCCTTCCTTGTCACCATTAAAATCACTCAGTTTTGCGCTCAGGTTGTACCCAGTTACAAGCCCCAAAATCAGGCTGAAGGATACGGTATCAGGCGAAAACGTATATCCGGCCAAAACCGGAAGGTCGAGGTACGTGAACGTAGTAAAAAATCTTGCCCTTTCTCCCGGTAACGGCACATCCTCCCTGCTTCCCTTTTGAGACAGGGAAAGCTCAGGCTGCAAGAAAAAGTTGCTGAAAAGCGCCCGCCGATAGAAGCCGGCAAAGCTGTAGGAAAACCGGCTTCTTCTTTCGGAAATATTGCTCAGGTTACCGTTCAGGTCGGAATCATTATATCCGGCTCTGACTCCAAAGGCATGAGAGTCCTGCGCTGCAAGATGATCCCCTGCAAACAAAAACAGGCACAAAAAAACCGCTATGGTAACTTTTTCCATAAATAAACAAATAATACGGTTAACAGTTAATATCAATCATTCCATCTGCCAATCACCAACTCACTAAATCACCAACTCACCAACTAAAACCTTCACCTCGCCCAGTTCAGCGTGTCCGGGTCCCAGCT
>CAYPZI010000112.1:0-9904 GCA_964415185.1 uncultured Balneolaceae bacterium
TTGTTGAGTCAAAAATGGCATTGTCCGGAGAATCACTACCGGGAGCTTTGGAAACGGGAAACAGGGATTTATTACGTTTTGGTTCCTTATGGGCAATGAACTATACCATGCTTTTTGTTTCACTACTCTCTTTGGCTTCTGTTCGCTGGCTTTCCCGAAATGATATTGCAACCATACTTTTTACAGGTGTAGTAATAACTGTGGTCATGTTTCTGGATGAAGGATTATCTGAATTGACAGTGCTAAAGGACCATTATTTCAATCCGGGCCTTAATGAGCCTTTTGACCCCGGCTTATGGCATATCATGATTCGATACATCAGTTTCTTATTTTTGGGTTTCATGTTTTACCCGACAGGCCTACTTGTCAAACAAAAAAATAAAAGCGGTTTTCTTGATATATCCTATGATGCCCTCCTCTATGTAACCCTGTTGTGGATTCTCAGTAATGAACTCATCCTGTGGCTTGATTTTGCTGCCGTCAATAATCCCGAAGAGCTTTGGATTACTATTTTTTGGGGTGTTTATGCACTGTCAATTGTTGCCGCCGGTATTAAATTCGGAAAAAAACACCTGCGCCTCGGTGCAATACTATTGCTTGGAATAACATTGGCCAAATTATTCTTCTTCGATATTTCCGAACTTGATACTATTGCTAAAACGATAGTCTTCGTATCACTCGGAATTCTTCTTTTGATCGCATCTTTTTTATACAATAAGTTTAAAAGTAAAATGACATAACTTAGGCCATAATTATCAAAAAAATCCAATTTATGAAGCACCTTATTTACTCAATGCCTTGATTTGGGGCAACATTTACCGCCATGATGAAAACCCGCTGGACAATATTACCCATACACACTATTCATGCTGTTATTCAACGCAGATCAGTTCTCTACTCCAGGAAAGATCTTGACAAAATACTGGAAAGGCTTCGGGAAAAATATAATTAAATCAAACTGGATTAAAATAATCCCCCCGGAGCTTTCGCCCCGGGAGGCATGGTGTTTATCAAATAAATTGACAACACAAAAAATCAGATTTATTGTCTGAACCTTTCCAGAACTTATAAATCAGAGAAATCAAACAAAGCTGTTGAATTGACAAAGAAGAGTCCTTCATCCGTCCATAAAGATTCCATTTTACCGGGTTCCCATTCTCCGTGGTCGAGAAGAAAGAAATTCAATCCCTGTTCCCAGCCTTCGGCAAGTACAGCAGCAAAATCTTCATCCACCCCATCGAGAGTTGCGAAAAAGTCGACAGCCGTATTTGGTGCTTCTATATCTATTAAATCACATGCAGGCGGCTGTCCGGGGACAAAGGCTACCGGGTAAATGCAATTTGTGCCTGTAAAAAAGATTTTGCCATTATCACCAACCAGGCCGCTGTCAGCAAAACCTCCTGCCGCTCCCGAACCGTCAAACACCCAGAGAGTAACCGAATGGCCGGGATCAAAGCCGCTTGCCTCGATTTCAAACGTAAATGACATGTTCGACATGACAGTTACGGAAGCTGTGCCATTGATTTGGTCATGTGTGGGTCCGAACGACGGATTATCTGTCCAGAATGGCATGGATCCCAATTCAACATTTCGAGTGATTATCTCAAAATCACCTTCGTCAGTACCTGTTACATTATTATCGCTGCATGCTGCGATTATAAAGCATAAGAACGTAACAATAAAAATTGACCGGTGTTTGAATATATGGAAGTTCTGGCTTTTGAGCCTTGCCTTCCGGCTTACTTTGTCTTTCTGTTTATTTGAATTATAAAGATAAATTAAAGATTTCATGATATCACCATTGTTTTTATAGTTAGCCCGGTATTTCCATACCGGTTTGTTGTGTTTGTGCCTATAGTAATCATCAAATCTTTGTTTACTCTCTTATTTCTCTTAGATTCCATCTAAGACTCTAATTTTTGGACATTAAGATGGTTGAGATCAGACTACTTGGCCCTGTAAGCCTTCGAAATAAGGATGGGAGTTTTAACGATTCATTTTTGTCAGGCCCAAAAAGGCTGGCCCTGCTTACTTATTTGATACTTGCAAAGCCGCGTGGTTATCACAGAAGAGATACAATTATTGCACTGTTTTGGCCCGAAAAAGGGCAAAAAGGTGCCCGAAATTCGCTAAGTAATATGTTGTATCAAATACGGGATTCCCTGGGAAATTCAATTGTTCTCAACCGGGGCACGGAAGAACTTTGTATTAACAGGGATTTAATCTGGTGTGATGTCTTTGCTTTTGAAGAAAACCTGAAACAGGATAAACTAACACCTGCCATTCAGTTATACAGAGGAAATTTATTAACCGGTTTTCATGTAAAAGATATCTCAAATGATTTTCTCGATTGGATCGAAAATGAAAGGGAACGACTCAGAAAACTGGCTTTTAAAACATCCTGTAAGCTGGCTGAAAAAGCTGAAAAATCAGGTGATTACAATCTTGCGGTTTCGTGGGGAAAGGCCGCAGTAGGGTATACAGATTTTTCAGAAGATGCTTATATCGAATATATTAAGCTGCTGAATCGAATAGGGAAAAGCTCTCAAGCATTGAAAGTTTACAAAGACTTTGAGCGTCATTTAAATGAAATATGGGATTTAGAACCATCGGAAAAGATTCGCAATCTTTACCATGAAATTAATAAAAAGAAAGAAAACGGGACTTTAAAATTAAACCCCGGCCACTCAGAAAAAGTCCCGGAGCGTTCCATAGCCGTAATACCATTCGAAAGTATCGGGAAAAATAAAAATTCTGTACTCACCAAAGGAATTCAGGGTGAATTGATAACACGGCTTTCGGGAATATCCCAGCTGCAGGTTATATCAAGAACTTCAGTCAGAAAATATGCCTATACAAATACCTCTATTTCAGATATTGGAAAAGAGTTGAATGTGGAATATGTAATGGAGGGAGAGATACAGGAAACTGAGAATAAAGTATACATGAATTTCCGTCTCATTGATGCACGTAACGACAGGCAGGTGTGGGCTACTAACTTCAGGCGAAAAATTACAGCTCGTAATCTTTTTCAAATTCAGCGTAAAATAACTCAACAAATAACTAATGCACTGCAGGCAGAATTAACACCCGAAGAGATACGGCAGATCGAGAAGAAGCCAACTTCAAAAATTGAAGCTTACCGACTTTATATGCAGGGCTGGAGCTGGATTGAACAACGGACTGAAAAAGGCTTGTACAGGGGATTGAAGCATTTTGAAGATGCTCAAAAAGTGGATCCCGGCTTTACACTTGCAATGGTCGGCCAAGCCCTTGCTTTGATTGGTCTGCACAGTTACGGTTATGACACTTCGGATGAAATCCTTTCAGCTGCAGACAAACTGATACAAAATGCACTTAAAAAGGACCAGAGTCTGGCGGAATCCCATGCTGCCCACGGAATTCTGCAAATAAGCAGATATAATGGAAAAGAGGCTGTTAAAGCACTAAAAAAAGCAGTAGAGTTGAGGCCAGGGTATGCCAATGCACACAACAAGCTTAGTTGGTTATACCAGCATATTGGGAAACCACAGGAAGCTCTTTCAAGTTCAAAAAAGGCAGTGGAACTTGACCCGTTTTCTCCCGAAGCGGTCATTAATCTGTCTTTTACGCAACTGATAAACGGTGATAAACAAAAAGCACTTCATTTTACAGAAAGAACCTCCGAATTACATCCAACCTGGAATACAGCTGTTTTTTATAAAGGATTGATTTTATTTCATATGGAAGATTATGACCAAGCTCAAAAACTACTTGATGGTCTTTCGGTTGAGTGGGCGAACGGAGGACCACGCTCACTGCTGGCTTTGATCGATTTGTCAAATAAAGACTGGAAATCATTTAATAAGCATCTGGATTATTTCAGGAAACATAAAATGCAATTCTACGAAGGCCTTTTATTATCCGCCTCCGGTGAAATTGATAAAGCAATACACCTTTTTAAAAATATTAAAGAGTGGACACCCTGGCCCGTGCAATCCATTTACTACCTTTTTCCGGTGCAATTAAGGCAAATCAGGACAGATCCGAATTTTGATGATATCCTGACTAATGTACAAACGTGGTGGAATGTGATATAACAGTTTGCAGCAAACGTAACATCTCGTATATTCCCGCTGTACATGGATGTGTGGATTTTACCCAATAATTAACCTTCATCTATCATTATGACTCTACTCATTGTTCTTCTCGTTTTGGTTATTCTTGTTGCTGTCTGGCTTACAGGAATCTACAATAAGCTGGTAACCCTCCGGAACCGGCTGAAAAACGCATTTGCCCAGATTGATGTCCAGTTGAAACGCCGGTATGACCTTATACCCAACCTGATTGAAACCGCAAAAGGTTACATGAAACACGAACGTGAAACCCTGGAAGCGGTTATACAGGCACGGAACCAGGCTCAACAGGCTGAAAAAAAAGCAGCCGAGCAACCTGAAGACCCGGAGGCCATGAAAAACCTGATGGGTGCCGAACAGGCATTGACAGGTGCCATGGGCCGGCTCTTTGCACTCTCGGAAAATTATCCCGACCTGAAAGCCAACCAGAATATGATGCAGCTTACCGAAGAGCTGACATCAACCGAAAACAAAATCGCTTTTGCCCGGCAGGCCTTTAACGATTCGGTGATGAATTATAACACCTATCGTGAAAAATTTCCCAATACGTTTGTCGCCAACATGTTCGGGTTTAAATATGCCGAACAGTTTACAATTGACAAACCTGAAGAAAGAGAAGCACCCAAAGTTTCCTTTTAAACGGGTAACCGATAATGGATTTTTTTGAAGCTCAGGACCGTGCCAAACGGAATACCGGGAAACTTATAGCTCTTTACGCGCTCGCCGTCACAGGTATTATTATCTCCATTTATTTTGTTACAATTTTGATTTTTGTAACACAGTTCAATGGATTTGGCGGTTCACTCTGGAATCCCGGCTTGCTGGCAGCAGTAACCGTGATCATCCTTATTTTGATATTATCCGGCACAGCCTACCGGGTTGCACAGCTTCGTAAAGGCGGAAGCGCCGTAGCAGAGCTGCTTGGAGGCCAAAAAATTGAGCCGATGACAACGGATACGGGAAAACGCATGTTGATGAATATTGTTGAAGAGATGTCAATAGCCTCCGGCGTTCCCGTTCCCGATGTGTATGTGCTTGAAAATGAAGAGAACATCAACGCTTTTGCCGCCGGATTCAATATGGGCGATGCCGCCATCGGCGTAACCCGGGGAGCACTTGAACAGCTTTCCCGTAATGAGCTTCAGGGTGTGATAGCACACGAATACAGCCATATTTTTAACGGTGATATGCGCCTGAATATCCGCCTGATCGGTATTCTGAACGGCATCCTGATTATTCACATCATGGGGATGATTTTGATCCGAAGTGTCTTTTACTCGGGCGGAGCCAGAGTCAGAAGCAGTAAAGACGGAAAAGGAGGCAACGGCACAATCGCAATTATTGTGCTGGGCGTAGCTCTTATTGTCATCGGGTATATAGGGATGATCTGCGGACGGATGATACAATCGGCGATATCGCGACAGCGCGAATACCTTGCAGACGCTGCGGCTGTGCAATATACCCGGAATCCGGAAGGACTGGCCGGGGCATTGAATAAGATCGGGTTGAAACAAAAAGGCGCTGAAATCAAAAATGCTCATTCAATGGAAATGAGCCATCTCTTTTTTGCCAGCAGCTATCATTCGTTTGTAGACAGGCTTTTTTCAACCCATCCGCCGCTTGAAAAACGAATTAAAGCCATTGCCCCTCAGTACGGATCCGGCAAGGATGAAAAACTCAGAAAAAAAATCAGTAAGGATTTCGGGAATAAGCACATAGCGGGTAAACAGCCTGCCGCTGCTTCCGGGGCTGTGTCCGGCTCTCATCCCGCTATCACACCGGAAGTTATACTTGCTGCAATTGGGTCAATTGGAGCCGGAGGCATGCAAAAGGCAGGTTCAATTTTAAAGGATATTCCACCTGTTCTCAGAAATGCCGCGCATGAACCACTTGCAGCAGAAGCACTTATTTATGCTCTTCTGCTGAAGTCAAGCGGCAATAATAATGTTCCCGAATGGCTGAATACCCGAACCGGAAATGAAACGGCTTCCGAAACCAATAAGCTTTTGCTCAAACTTGAAAACTCAAAACGGGAGTGGTTTTTGCCGCTTACAGAATTATCATTTCCGGCACTCCGAAAAATGAGTGCGTCTCAATACAAGGAATTTCGCTCGGCTTTGAGCCAGATGCTAAATTTGAACAGGCCTGAAAACCTGTTCGGTTTTGTACTTGAAAAAATGGTCGTCCATCAGCTCGATGCCGCTTTTTCGGAAAAAAAAGAGAGAAGAATTCGCCACCACCATTTAAAAACACTTGGCAGGGAATTGTCAGTCTTACTCTCGGCACTCTCCCAACTCACCGACTCCGATCCGGAAAAAGCCTGGAAAAACGGCCTGAAGCCAATTGAAAAAGTGAAGCCGGATGACATGAAATTTCTGCAACAGAATGAATGCCGGTTACGCGATCTTGATACCGCCCTCGATGAATTGGCAGCCTCTGCCAACCCTGTGAAGAAATATATTATCAGCGCGGTTATTTACTGTGTCACTTCCGACAAAAAAATAAATACCGATGAGATGGAGATGATGAGAGCTGTATCTGAAGTTCTCGAAACACCCATTCCTGCCGGAATACTTGAACAAGCAGCGTAGTTAAAGAAGTTGAGGAACTTGAGGAAGTGAAAACGCAAAAGGCAAAACGCAAAAGAAATTTTCAACCCTTTTCGGGGTTGTCGAAACAGTTGCCGCATTTTAACCCCGCATTTCATACGGGGCTATGCCCATAAAAAACTTCTGCCTTTTGCCTTCTGCCTTCTGCGTTTTGCTTTCCTCTTTCTGCATTTTCACTTCATAAAATCAATCCCAGCTTATCTCCTCATACCAGGCCTTCAGCTCCCTGCCGATTTTATGAGGATGATCTTCCTGCACGAAATGAAGACCTTTTCCAAGATTTACCATCTGAACATTTGGAAAGTTTTCAGAGATCCATTCGGTATCGTTTTTTTGAATAATCAGGCCGGGCTCGGCATAAAAGCAGAGCTTGGGTATTGATGTTTCCTGCAGCCAGGCATTGTATGAAGTTACAATTTCAGCAACATCCTCCGGATGTCCGTCAAAGGGCACTTCCTCGGGCCAAACCCTTACAGGCCTCCGACTCAGAATGGTTGGATAGGGCTTTTGATATGCCTCCATCTCTTCTTCAGACAAATCCCTGATTACCAGGTCAGGCAGTATTTTATTGACAAACATATTCCCGACACTCACCATCATCCAGCCTAAAAAGGGCGTGCGCAACATTTTAAATGCAATTTTCGGGCTTATACCTAAATCTGTCCATTGCGGAACTCTATAAATCGCCTCCATAAAAGCCAGCCCCTTTATCTTTTCGGGATGCTGACCGGCATAGTGAAAACCGAGAGCCGAACCCCAATCATGCACAACAAGGGTAATGTTGGATAAGCCAAGTTTTTCAATAAATCCTTTTACATATTCATAGTGATCTGCAAACCGGTAGGAAATATCCGGTTTATCTGATTGGCCCATCCCGATTAAATCGGGTGCTACACATCTTGCACACTCTGTCAGATGGGGTATGATATTTCTCCACAGGTACGAAGAAGTCGGATTACCATGCAAAAACAGGATAGGATTACCCTTGCCTTCTTCAATGTAATGCATCCGGCTGCCGTTAACTTCAACAAAACGGGATTTAAATGGAAAATCTGCTGAAATTTTATTTTGCATCATTTTTTCCTCAGGTAATTTAAATCAGATAAGAAATAGTTTAAATCCATCTCATACATTGTAATTCTTGCCGTTATCACAAGTTGTACCTTAAATATTGTTATTTTCCGAATCCTGATCAATCATCCAATTCAGCCAGCTCCAGCCAGCGCAGGCTTTTTTCATCAATAATTTCCCGAAGCTCTCCATACTTCTCCGATTTATCCTGCAGCTCTTTATAGCCGAGGTCCCCTGCGTTTAAAACCGACTCCAGCTCTTTTAATTCCGATTCAAGTTTTTCAATCTCTTTTTCAAGCTTCTTGTATTCTTTTCTCTCTTTAAATGTAAGCCCTTTATTTCCAGTTTTGGAAACCGTGCCTGTTTTGCCGCTATTTGGCTTCGCTTCTTTTTTTGAACCGGTTTTTTCTCTCGCTTCCTGCAAAGCAGCCTGCTCCCTGTACTCATGGTAGGAGCCATTGAAATCTCTGATAACGCCATCACCTTCAAATATAAAGTAGTGCTGAACCAGTTTATCCATAAAAAACCTGTCATGGGAAACTATGATCAGGCAGCCGCCAAAATCCTGAAGAAAATCCTCCAGCCGGTTCAGGGTCATTAAATCCAAATCATTGGTGGGTTCATCCAGAATAAGGAAATTTGGATTTTTGATCAGTGTCATCATCAACCCAAGCCTTCTTCGTTCCCCTCCGCTCAACTTTGATACGGGTGTATACTGCATTTCCGGCGTAAACATAAAATGCTCGAGGAACTGAGATGCCGAGATTTTTTTACCGTCTGACAGTTCAACAACTTCTGCAATATTCTTCATCACATCAATCACCCGCTGCTCTTCATCGAGCTGTATTCCCTTCTGTTGATAGTGGCCGAAAACTATTGTACTGCCTTTATCAATATTCCCTGAATCTGCTGCCTCTTTGCCCGTGATGATATTCAAAAATGTACTCTTCCCGACCCCGTTTTTACCTATAATTCCAATCCGTTCTCCCCGCTTAAAAGAGTAGGAAAAATTATCCAGGATAACGGTATCATCGAAGCTTTTGCTTATGTTACTCAATTCCAGGATCTTGCTTCCCATCCGCTGCATATTCACTTCAAGCCGGAGTTCAGGGCCGCCGGATTTCTGATTCGCTTTCTCCTTTGTCTCGTAAAAAGAAGAAATCCTGGATTTGGATTTCGTGGTTCTGGCTTTCGGTGCCCGCCGCATCCATTCCAGTTCTTTTTTCAGTAGCTGGCCCGCTTTATCGGTTTCAAGCTGTTCGATTTGCTTGCGTTCCGCCTTTTTTTCGAGATAGTAATGATAGTTTCCGTTGTGGTGATACAGATTGCCGTCGTCAATTTCTATAATATGATTACACACCCGATCCAGAAAATAGCGGTCATGCGTCACCATCAATAAGGTAGTAGTGCTTTTAGACAGGTAATTTTCCAGCCACTCAATCATCTCCACATCAAGGTGGTTGGTTGGTTCATCCAGCAGAAGCAGGTCTGGGTTTTCGAGCAGTACAAAGGCAAGGGCAACCCTTTTTCGCTCCCCTCCCGAAAGGGACTCAATGGATTGATTCAAATTATGGATATTCAGCTTTCCCAGAATCTGGTGCATTCGCTGTTCATAATCCCAGCCGCCGGCGGCATCCATGGCAGAGAGGGCTTTTTCAAATGCCTTTTGTGTCTTCTGATTGAAATTTTCCGCCTGCTCTTGTGAGGCTCTCTCATATTTTTGTATGATTTCAGCCATATCCGAATGCCCCTGTGTAATAAATTCATGAATCGTCATCCGGTTGTTCAGATTTGGCTCCTGTTCAAGAAAGGCCGTCCGGATACCATTTTGTATCATAACTTCACCGGAATCAGGTGTCTCTCTTCCGGCCAGCACCTTTAGCAATGTAGACTTGCCGGTGCCGTTGGGTGCTACAAGTGCCGTCTTGTCTCCTTTGGAAATACCGAACGTAAGATCTTCAAAGAGCGGCTTGATACCATAATTTTTGGATAATTGCTCTACTGAAAGGTAGGTCATGTCCTGATTTGTCTGCTGTTAAAATTACTTCATCAACCTTCCTGGAAAGTATCTTGCTGCATTAATACCTCTCCATAAGATATTTCTTCGCC
>CAYPZI010000113.1:0-9845 GCA_964415185.1 uncultured Balneolaceae bacterium
ACGGTTTCAATCAAGTGCAAATTCATTTCGTTGGCAAAATTTACCAGGTGGTAAACATCCACCGGCTCTCTTCTGCCTTTTACCCTGAGCCGGCCTAAATGTCTGAATACAAATTCACCGTTATCTGCGGCTTTTTTTGTGTTTTTTGTAACAATAATACTAACTCCAAACTCCTTGCACGCCGTTTCACATCGGGCTCCAATGTTCACATTGTCGCCCATTACGGTATAATTAAAACGTTGCTTTGATCCCATATTTCCCACAACCATTTCACCGGTATTGATTCCGATACGGGTGTGCAAAGTAAAATCGGTTGAAAGTTCTTCTTTCAGAAATGGTGATTTACTCAGCTCTATAGAAGATTGCTGCATTCGAAGCGCCGACCTGCACGCTCGAGCAGCATGCGTTTTAAGAGTAACCGGGGCTCCGTAAAATGCCATAACGGCATCGCCGATGTATTTATCCAGGGTTCCGCTTTCTTCTGTAACCAGCTTAGTCATGAGATCGAGATATCTGTTCATAAATACTACTACTTTCTCGGCTTCAATTGACTCGGACAAACGTGAAAAATTGGCAATATCACTAAACAGGACTGTCAGTTCTTTTGTTTCACCTGCAAGTTCAAACTGATTTTCATCGTCAAGCAATCTCGTAACCAATTCGGGTGAGACATAGGACGAAAACATGGATGTAACCCTCTGTTTCTCTCTTTGCTCAATCAGGTAATTTCTAACATTGGCTCCGACATAAGCAAATAAAACGGCAAGTACCGGCGGCATCAGTCCTGCTACCATTCCTGCATGGATTAATAAAATATATCCTGCTGCCAGGATGCCGGTAATTGTAAGAATAACCACAAAAAATCCACTCCAAACGCTGCTTCTCTGAACTAAAAGCGGAATCAGAAGTGCAATCAAAAGAGTCGATACCCAAATGATATATCCCGGTATATCCGTAAGAAAATTCTGGTCCAGAATTGTTTGGAGTGCATTTGCATGCACTTCAACACCGGCCATCAGCGGTTCTCCGCCGCTTTCTTTTGCAGGTACAAGATGAAAATCCTGCAGTTCGGGCATGGTGGCACCTACCAATACAATCTTGTCGCGGAATACATCACGTGACAGCAATCCATACTCAGGATCGCTAAACTCATTAACTTCAAAAGCTTCAATTTCCGTTTTGGTTTCGAAGTTTTCATCATCAATCACTTTTTCAAAACCGTAATACGGAAATGACCTGTAGGCACCGTAATACTGTATATACATCAACCCGTTTCGGTTTTTCGGTATATTGAATCTGCCGACACGAAATACATCCTGCTCATTTACTACGGCATCCCGGCTGATATTTTCCGAAACAACCAATGTCTGCACAGCCAGGGAAAAAAGGCTTTCCCCCATAAATTCTGCAATCAGCGGATAATCCCTGATAAAGCCGTCTGCATCTTTTTTCATATCAACAATTCCAACCGGATGGCTCATAGCATTGTATAACACGGGATTTGGCATAACCCGCGTGGTTTTATCAATGGTGACACCATCATCCGAATAATCTCTTGTAACCCTGAAACCCCCAATCAGAATTACATTGCCATATTCGCTGATTGATTCGGCAAGCAGGGAATCCTGAGCCGGATTTTGGACGGGCTGATCGAATAAAACATCAATGGCAATCACTTTTGCACCGGCTTGATTCAGATTTTCTATTAACCTGGCATAAAGGCTTCTGGGCCACGGAAACTGATAGGGTATTTCTTCATCCGCCTCCTGGCTGATTTCAACAATGACCACAGGGGAATCTTCAAGGTTCAACGGCCCGTGAAGGTCTATAAACTGATCTGTAATCTTATGCTCGAATACCTGTACTGGAGGGAGCAATGATAGTATAGCAGCAAATATGGTTACACCTGCTGCAAGCAAGAGGTATCCTTTTGTATCCGGTTTTATATGACGCATTTCCATGCATCAAAATCTGAAAATGTATCGTAACTGCAAAATACGATCGTCAGAAAAATTTCCGGGCGTTGAAAGGCGGTTTTCTACACTTGTATAATTAGCCGATCCAATGATTGAATGACTGGATGAAATATCATAACTGGCACCAATTCTGAAAATGTAGGCATTGGTTGAGCTGCGGGACGGATCCTGGTCATCCGCTGCTGTAAAAATGTTGTCGAAAAAATTATCGGGGGTATTGTTATCGTCAACAACCAGCGGGACAGATGTAAATGTATTTCTTGCAAACGAGAGATCTGCATTAACCGACAAGTTATTATCAAATAGAAAAAGATCTCCCCCAAGGTCGATAGCATAAATGTTAATGTCTGTCAGACCGCCTGAAGATTCCGTAAAACTTGCATTCCAGCCGATTCTTGTCCTGTATGGTTTACCATCGAACCGGGTAGTGAGCAGGAAAGAGAACGTGTTGCTTTCGGTATTGCCGAATGTAAACACATTATCTTTGGTATCAAGATAAGAGTGCGTAAAGTTGACTCTGTGTGAGCTGTTCAGAAGATTGAAATCCTTGCTGATCGTACTGTTGATTGATAAAGTACGGTTATCACGAGGGTTTGGGGCAGCCACCGTATCACCGTCGGCGATCTCAAAGTTTCTAACAGCTTCGTTCAAAAACTGTGACCCAATAAACGGGTTGAATCTCTTTACATCATTATCCCTCGTTCTGTGCCTGACTGACACGGTTATTCCGGGCAAGGCCTGGTTAGCCGGAAACCAGCTCAAGCTGCTTCTTGTGGTTTTAGTCCGAAGTGTGGCATTCAGGTTGTTAGCGAGGTTATCTCTCAGGTTTTCGTATCCCAGGGTTAAAAAGAGCTGATTGCTAAACAGCCGGAACCTGTCGGTAACCGTAAAACCGGCAACATCACGCTGAAATGTACTGTTTGCAAGTGACTGGTAATCGGGCCCGATCCACCGGTACTGAACCTGGAGGTTGTGTCCCAGGTAGCGGAGGTCAAGAATGGATTGATTTGCCAAAATGGATGTGGGGAAAAAAGTATCCACTTCAAGCTTTCCGTTTTCATTTTGCCTGAAACGGAAAGGAAGGGTATCCATATTGTCATTAATCACAATAAACCTGGATAACCTTCTGAACAAAGATTCCGTATCCTCATCAAGTTCTATGCCCAGTTCGTCGGCGCGTTGCTGGTCGAGCGGGCCTCCCGTAATGTCATTATTGAGCAGGCTTGCAGCCATTTCCGACCTGAATTGAATTCTCTGCGAGTCAAACGCCATTCTCAATTCCGTACCTGCCACAAAATTGCCTTTTGGCCTCGGGTTAACCCCGTTTATTTGCAAATCCTCCGGATTCTCCGTCAGGTTTTGAATATCATCATCATTCAGATTCTGCTGGAGCTCATCTCCGAATTGCGGCACATCATTAAAATTCCGGATCACATCGGCAGATTGAATTTCATCCTCCACCTTCAAGCCGTGGACTGAAAACTGCACTTTATCTTCACGGCCAACCGAGAGCCTTGCGCCGAACACTTCCTGCTCAAAAGAGCCTCTGCCACCATTTGCAAATCCGATTGAAAACGTAGTGTCCACAACCTGTCCGCCAACCATCTGCTCGGTAACTTCGATAGGCGCATAGAGATTGGGAATACTTCTTTGCATATCACCATACAAAAACTGCAAACCCAGGTGTTCGTTGAGCAGATTTACTTCGGAATAAAATCCCCGCACCCTTCTCCCGTTAATTGAAAGATTTGTAAAAGCCGGGAACAGATCCCCTGCCCTTACATTTACCCATTTGCCAATACTCAATTCACCGCTGAACCTGTTTTGAGGCTGTAATCTGGATGATTCCCTTGAGGTAAGAAATCCGGAAAAGGAGTAGTTCAACAAGCCTTGTTGCCCTGAAAGCTGCAAGCGGCCATCCAGTGCATCGTTTGTCTGCCCGGCAATCTGCTGATTCTTCGTTGAAAACTCAAGCGTGCCTTGCGGCAGTATACCGGCAGTGCTGCCCAACTGCCCGCCGGTTTCTGTTGAAACTACAGGGGCAAGATTTCCGGCTATGCGGAAACTGTATTCCGCTGCCGAGTATCTCTTTCTGTCTTTTTCAAAAACAATACGCAAATGCTGTTCACCGCTTCCAATGGAATCGGGAATAAATTTGATCAAAAATGGAGAAATCTCGGCTCTTTCACTCACGTCATCGCCATTCAGATACAATGAAAACTCGCCGCCTTCCACATCCTCGTCATCATAGAAGAGGGCCGCGGCAAAAATAAAATCATTTTGGTCAATCACCCTTCCTTCCTCCGGTGAAAGCACGGTTACATCGATAAAATCGGCGGGAATGAAGGATCCCTGACGCTGATCAATAACCTCAAGCCGAAGAGGCGGTTCACCGGCAACAATATCCGGAAACGTAACTTGCCTGCCTGACCTTGTACGTAACACAAAATAATATTCCAGCGAGGATATATTTTCAGATTCAACAAGTAACCTGAATTCGGCCTTCCGGTTAACAACCCTTGTTTCCCTTTGATTAAAACCGGACTGATTGTCTCTCTTGGTAAAAAGCAGAGCCTCAAGAACCTCACTATCTGCTATTTCCGGGAATTCGAACTCAAGTATAAAAGGTATGTTTCTTTCGGCAAATTGCGGAGATTGGTGCCGCACCAATCCCTGCCCGTTTGCAGTCTGTAAACCAAGAAAGCAAATAATTAAAACTGCGGGGAATGCCGAAACTAATGACGCTGATTTAGTTAGACCATTAAGCAACTGTGACGTTGACCTGTTATTCGTTTTGTTCGTAATAAATAACTTCTTCTTCTTGTATCTGGCCGTTTGCATCCCTGAATCGCAGAATCAGCCTTTTTTCAGTCAGTTCATTATCAAGTATTTTATACTCGGATGCAAGCCTGTTTAAATCGCCATCACTTAGGGAACCGGTTTCCACCTCAGTTCCATCTTCGTTTACCTGGGCAAACATACCGGCTGTAATGGTTACGGTTTCACCGGTTTCAATGACCCTGACTTCAACCGTACCCTCTTCTACCCAGAAATATCCGTCAAACCTGGCACCGAATTTCGTTCCTTTCACCGATGCCACAGAGGTGGAAGTGGCAACATCTATCTCATTATTGGGACGTTTGTCAACTTCCAGAAACAATTCACCATTAGTGAGATTGATAATGGAGCTTGAGTTTTGCTGCCTGTCAATTTCGCCACGTACAATCATCTGGGACTGCGGCCTCACCTTGGCGGTGCTGCGGTCCATGAATACTACAAGGGCGTAACCGTTTTCATCTGTTCGAAGCGTATCACCGCTAAACAGCTCAGAGCCTTTTTCAGCGGCCAGGTCACGTTCAATATTTCTTACAATAAGGCTTGGTATCAGGCGGGTAACGAGGGCAAGTGGACGCTCGTTTAAAACACGCAAATCTGTCCCGGTACTAACCGGGTTCAGGCTGGCACTGCCCGATGTACTCCCTGATTCATTTTGCCCGGAAACAAAAAGGGTTACAAAACTTTGTTTAATTTTCTGAAGAGGATCCAGCCCGTTTGATGTTGAAACTTCAACGGCTGCAAATCCCGAAAGTGCGGCAACAAGCGTGCCGGCAAGGATAAAATTGATTTTGGATTCTTTCTTCATCACGGATTTGTTGTAAATTTTAATTTGCCTTCACGGAGCTTTTCCAACAGTTCTTCAAGTTCGTTTCGTGCTGATTCACCGGTATATTGATTATCATCCAGTTCGATTGAGTCGAGCCTGTAATTATTTTCCTTTAGTTCAAGAGCTTTTTCCTCGCCAATTATTGCAGTTAACAAAGCAAATATTTCATCATCCAGTCCAACGAGCTGATCTTCACCGGCCTGTTCAAGTCCTCCGCCGTCTTTTCCGGCAAGTGAAAACTCCCATATTTCAGAAGAACGGATTTCCTCTCCTCTTGAAGATCTCAATGTTGCAAACACCTGCCAGTAATATTCCCTGCCTCCCCGCAATGGCTGCACACCGGTTGTCGGAAATTGAAAGCTCGTGCCTTCCAGCTCTACATCCAGGTGTTCAAACTGAAGCAGGTTGGCAGATCCGTTTCTTGCAGCGGGGTTTGTACTTAATGCACTTTGTATAAGTGTTTCGGGGCTCTCACCTTCCGATTTATTTACGACAACCAGGCGATACTGCTGATCGGGCCTGCCTTCCCACCTGAATTCGGGGAACGGATTCGAAATAGTCATGCCTGAACCGGTCACATCACCCGGAGACAGGAGAAAAATAGAGACGTCATCATCCGAAAGGTTTTCACCGATCACAATACTTTCCGAAGCCACCAGAGCACCGCCGTTTGAACTGTTTGCTCCGCTAAAAATACTCATCGTGATTGTATAGACATCCACCGGTAAATTACTGCTCCCTTCAAGACTGTTCAGAAAATCTTCACCATTGCCTGTAATATTGCCCCTGAAACGCACTTCATTTTGTATCCCGGGAAGCCTTGACTGAGCAATATTGTTATTATCTCCCAAAACCACTTGTCCCGGCTGCATCCTGAACGGGGTTTCGATCCTCTGGGCTGTTTCTACAATTACGCCAAACCTGGATGCCGTTACAACCAGCTCGATAAAAAGCGCATCACTGATATTTTGTGATGTATTGACAATCGTAAAATTAAAAACGCGTTCTCCCTGCCCTGACTGGTCAAGTGTCAACGTAACCAGCTCGATCATTTGTGATTTGGTAAGAATAGGCTCACCCTGAAGATCCAGCTCAATTTCCGAATTGGCTTGTGCAAAAAGATGTTCAGAATTTATCAATAAGAATCCGAGTAATAAAACGGATATATATTTTAATTTCCGGCTCATATATTTTTAAGTCTTATTGGCGAATAAAAGAATTTAATTGATTATGAACTGCTTTAACCGAAGCACAAACTGTGTGTTACAACTATCAATAACAAAGCAGGTTCCATAAGTTTTAAATGTAAATGATATCTGTTCGTTTCATATTGTCTATTCAGAATAATACTTTTATTTCAATCTAACATTTAATTTTTTTTATAAACTCTGAAAACTTCATAAATTGAGAAACATTATACAAGCATTTAAGTAATAACTGATTGACAATCGCCATGTTCCTGTTCTTCTTGTAAAGTTAATATTTACTAATCAAGATAGATAAGGGCTGGATACGTGACACTTGATCTTTGAATTCTTTCAGGCATAAAGATATGTAACAAAAAATGTGGAGCTACGGGGATTCGAACCCCGGACCTTCGCGCTGCCAGCGCGACGCTCTAGCCAGCTGAGCTATAGCCCCTTTTAAGTTCGTATCAAATATAGCAGGAAAAAAAGTTAGAAGTCAAAAAGCTTTTTGTTAGATTCTGATTGCTTGATTATTTTTAAAAAAAAATTTTTATAACAACCGACCAACAACTACATATCAACCTTACAGGAGTTAAAATATGAACACAGTTATTAATAAGTCACTTTTGCTCGGTCTTTTAATAAGCGGGCTGACCCTCTACGGATGTTCAAGTGACCAGGTTCAGGAAGAACCGGATCCACTTACAATCGAATATTTACGCTCACTTTCAGACGAAGAATTGCGACAGCGTGATAGTGACGGTGACGAATTATCCGATTATGATGAAATGTTTGTGCACGAAACAAATCCGTTAAATCCCGACTCTGACGACGACGGATTGACTGACGGGCAAGAAGTGAATAACCACGGAACCGATCCGCTGAATACAGACTCTGATGATGACGGGCTCAGTGACGGTGATGAAATTAACGTTTACAATACTGACCCTCTTGATGAAGATTCAGACGGTGACGGGCTGTCCGACGGTGATGAAGTTAACATGCATGATACCGATCCTACCGATTCTGACTCGGATGGTGACGGGCTTTCTGATGGTGAGGAAGTAAACACCTATAATTCCAACCCTCTAAACCCCGATTCTGACGGTGACGGTTTTGCCGACGGACAGGAAGTGGAAATGGGTACGGATTTAATGGATGCCAATGATCCGCCTTTCATCAAAGCTGATGAGCTTCAAACTATTCATTTTAACTTCGACAAATCTGATATCACCGATGAGGCTGCTTCAAAACTGGCTTCAAATGTTGAGCGTCTGCTCGATGCACCTGCATTCGGGGTTCGCGTTGATGCCTATACCGACCATGTGGGCGGAGACCAGTACAACCTGAGGCTCAGTCTCAGAAGAGCCAGTTCTGTTGTTGATTTCTACAAAAGCAACGGAGTCAGCGAAGACAGGATTGATTCCCGTGGTTTGGGTAAAGCACCGGTTCCATGCGTTGAAGCTGAAAAAGATGCCGACACACCCGGATGCCGTAAAAACAGAAGAGCTGAAACCCATCCGCTGAATCCTTACCAGTTCACACCACGGAACTAAGCGGGTTTCTTTTAAAATTGTTGCAAAAGGCGGGCAAATGTTGTCCGCCTTTTTTTTAGAATCACATCTATATTACGTACTTCGCTGACGGATGTCCGAAGTTGTAGCCCTAAGGTTTGAATCGCGGATTGGACAGATGACGCGGATTTCACGGATATTTTGTAATGTAATAGCAGGGAACAAATTCAAAAGATTTTGCCCGTAACTGGCCGGTTATGATTTTATTTTTTAATTAAAGCCACAGGTAATATGAACTTATCCATCCATATCATTCAAATGATGATTACCACGCTGATTTTCGGAGTTATTGCCGGATGCACGCCGAATCAGCCGGACTCTCCGCAACCCAAAACGGAGCGCTCCACCTATTCACTTCCTGATTCTGCCCTTGTGCTTGAAAGTAGCCTGGAAACATATGATATTGAAACAAAAGAGAGGAAAGTAATCTACAGGGTGAAAGAACATATTGAAGCGCCCAACTGGTCGCCGGACGGAAGCTATTTTCTTTTCAACAGCGGTGGCAGCCTCTACACGTTGCCTGTGGAGGGAGGAGAACCCCAAAAGCTGGATACCGGTTTTGCCAACAACTGCAATAATGATCACGGTTTTTCGCCCGATGGATCAGAAATTGTACTCAGCCACTCTCCGGAAGGAAGGGGATCCCTCATTTATGTTATGCCTGCCGAAGGCGGAACCCCGCGTCAAGTCACTGATAAGGATCCCTCTTACTGGCATGGGTGGTCTCCCGATGGAGAAACACTCGTATACCCCGGCCTCCGGGATGGCGACTTTGACATCTATGCCATATCTGTAGATGGCGGTGAAGAGACGCGGCTCACAACCGCACCTGGCCTGGATGACGGTGCAGAGTATACGCCGGAGGGTGAGTGGATCTACTTTAATTCAGTAAGAACCGGCGTGATGAAGATTTTCCGCATGCGGCCCGATGGCTCCGGTGTTGAACAGATGACGTTTAATGAAGAGTACGGAGACTGGTTTCCGCACCCTTCACCCGATGGCAAATGGGTCGTTTTTCTGTCGTATGATGCTTCGGTTGAAGGCCATCCTGCTGATAAGAATGTTGTATTGCGGATGATGCCGCTTGAAGGCGGGGAACCGGAAGTAATTATAGAACTCTTCGGCGGACAGGGAACCATTAACGTGCCGTCATGGTCGCCCGGCAGCAAAAAGTTTGCCTTTGTAAGTTACGACTATGTAAAGCCTTAAGATCAACCTATGACATTTGTAGCCTGTTGGTTAGAATCAAGGATTTAAAGGATGGCACGGATTCGCCGGGAGTCGGACAAGTTTTCACGGGTTTATTTGGCAACTATATCTGCGGAAATCAGCGGATAACCCGGCGAAAATCTGCGAGAACCTGTGTTTAACATCGATGCCGCTGGTGTTTCACGCGAAGGACGCCATGAATGCGCGAAGGACGCGGTTTTTTAAGATCAAGCTA
>CAYPZI010000114.1:0-9792 GCA_964415185.1 uncultured Balneolaceae bacterium
ATCTTGAAATTGAAAATAGCAGGCTTCATGTATTATTCAATTATTTCGCTGTTTACAGGGCTTACGATTTGAGTGGCAAATTGCTGCATGAGTTTGACCTTTCTCTAATTTCGGATGTTCTGCCGGAAGAAAAGAATAGAAAGAATGCTTCGTACAAAGATGCAACCTCGCCAAATGTTCAATCTGTTTATAAAGACTTGGATGTTCATAAAAACGATATTTTTGTTTTGCGATTGGCATTGAACAGATTGATTATAGATCACTTCAGGCTTGGGGAAGAAAATCTGAAATACGTCCGGAAGTATGAGTTCAGTAATGTTAAGGAAGGATATTATGCGATCAAGTTTTTTTATGAACCTGAATCGAAAGTGTTTTACGTGCTGGAGAAAAATCAGATTCCAATGGTTACGAGGTATCGAAAATCCGAAAAATAAATTTTTAACAAAGCTTAAATCGAGTGTAGTTTAACCACAGTGGACGCGTAGGTATGCAGAGGTTATCTTATTTAATTTCTTTGTGTTTATTTACTGCCGGTTTTTTGCCGCGAAGGCACGATGGCACGAAGAATCACGAAGGGTTTTATCTGAATTATATTCTATGATACAGCCCCGCTAAGATTAAAAATTTTTTTCAGTTTATACTCTTTCGAGAATCGTTGCATACCCCTGTCCCACGCCGACGCACATTGTTACGAGTGCGTATCTTTTTTTCTGTTTTTGGAGTTCGAGGGCAGCGGTTTGCAGAATCCTGGTGCCCGACATCCCGAGGGGATGTCCCAGGGCAATAGCCCCGCCGTTCGGGTTTATGCGGGGGTCATCATCGTCCAGCTCAAGCATCCGGGTGCAGGATAGCACCTGTGCCGCAAAGGCTTCGTTGATTTCAATGATATCCATATCACGCAATTTCAAACCGGCTTTTTTGAGGGCGTCACGGGAAGCAAAAACCGGCCCGATCCCCATAATTTTCGGTTCAACACCGGCCACGGCAGATGAGACAATCCGTGCAAGCGGTTTAATATCGTGATCTTTGGCCATCTTTTCCGTTCCGATCAGCATGGCACCGGCACCGTCGTTCAGTCCCGAGGCATTGCCGGCCGTAACAGATCCGTCTTTTTTGAAGGCGGGCCGCAGCTTGGCCAGCACTTCCGGCGTGGTGTCTTCACGGATAAATTCATCATTTTTAAACAGGATTGGATCGGCTTTTCGCCGAGGGGTTTCAACGGGTACAATCTCTTCGGCAAATCGACCATTTTCACGGGCTTTGGCCGCTTTCATCTGCGAAGCACAGGCAAATGCATCCTGGTCTTCGCGGGATATTTTATAATGTTCAACCAGGTTTTCAGCCGTCTGGCCCATGGCGTGAGTTCCGTAAAGCTCTTCCATTTTCGGGTTGATGAAGCGCCAGCCAAAACTGGAATCATGCATTTCCGAATCATTGCCATACGGTTTCGATGCTTTGGAGATTACCCACGGGCCGCGTGTCATGTGCTCTACGCCTCCTGTGATGAACAACTGCCCATCTCCTGCGGCAATCGCCCTGCGGGCTTGTATGGCGGCCGACATGCTGGACGCACACAACCTGTTCACCGTCTCGCCGGGCACGGTGAACGGCAACCCGGCAAGAAGCAGTGCCATCCGAGCCACGTTACGGTTGTCTTCACCTGCCTGGTTTGCACATCCGAATATCACATCATCAATATGCTCGGGATTGATTTTCTTGTTGCGGTTCATCAGTTCCTTGATCACAAGAGCGGCCAGGTTGTCCGTGCGGACGGGCGAGAGCGCGCCGCGAAAATTGCCGATCGGAGTGCGGATGGCATCGAGTATGAAAGCTTGTTCAGTGGTGTTATTCTTCGACATTAGTTGATATCAATTAATTTATAATTTCAAATAATATAAAAATGATAATCCAGACCTGACAGCGTCTGAAAGACCTGTCAGCGTCGGGAAAAAGCCTCAGATAAAATCGTACTGAAAGACCTGTCAGCGTTGGAGTTCAAACAGGAATCCAACTACCGACAGAATGAACTCACCGTTACTGGCCCGACGCTGTCAGAAGCGCGGAAAAGCGCCGCGCATGCTGGACAGGTCTGTGTCCTCAACCTGCCAGTAGCGACCGGACGCTGACAGGAGCTCGCCGCCAGCCGGCGGCTTGCACGCTGTCAGGTCCTTGGTGCCACAATCTATGAAAATACATTTCAATATTTTTTGTTTGAGTTTTGTTTCACGCAGAGGGCGCGGGGAACCGCAGAGGCCGCAGTGATTGTGATCAAACAATAGCCGGTTCGGGATTTTCTTCATAATCTTCGAGGGGTGCACAGGTGCACATCAGGTTCCGGTCGCCGTAGGCATCGTCTACGCGGCTCACGGACGGCCAGAACTTGTTGAACCGGAGATAGTCGGCCGGGAATGCTGCTTTTTCGCGGGTATAGGGCCGGTCCCAATTTTCACACATCAGAACCCTGGTTGTATGCGGGGCGTGTTTCAGTACGTTGTTATCACGTTGTACAAGCCCCTGCTCAATTTCCCTGATCTCCTCACGAATCGAAATCATCGCCTCACAAAAACGGTCCAGCTCGGCTTTGGATTCACTTTCCGTGGGTTCGATCATCAGTGTGCCCGGAACCGGAAAGCTCATGGTTGGCGCATGGACACTGTAATCCATCAGGCGCTTGGCTACATCGGCTGCCTCAATACCGGCCGATTGTTTGAATACCCGCAAATCAATAATAAATTCATGAGCCGATCGCCCGGTTTTGCCGGTATAGAGTACCGGGTAATGATCATTCAGCCGGTCCTTTATGTAATTGGCGTTCAGAATGGCGTATTCGCTGGCACGCTTGAGCCCCACGGCTCCCATCATACGTATATAGGCATGTGAAATAGGCAGGATACCGGCACTGCCAAAAGGTGCTGCGGCTACCGGCTTCATCAGCTTGCCGTTTCCACTTTCACTGAAGGGATGGCCGGGAAGGTAAGGTTTCAGCTTTTCTACCACGCCAATCGGGCCCATTCCGGGTCCACCGCCGCCGTGCGGAATACAAAACGTTTTGTGAAGGTTTAGATGGCACACATCCGCCACGATGATGGCCGGATTGGTCAGGCCGACCTGGGCATTCATATTGGCGCCGTCCATGTAGACAAGCCCCCCGTTATCGTGTACAATTTTACAGATCTCCTTGATATTCTCTTCAAACACGCCATGGGTTGACGGATAGGTAATCATAAGGGCAGCAAGGTTCTCTTTATGTTTTTGAACCTTCCCGGTTAAATCATCGATATCGATATTGCCGTTCTCATCGCACTTGGTTACAACCACTTTCATCCCTGCCATTACCGCACTCGCAGGGTTTGTTCCGTGCGCCGAGGATGGAATAATGGTCACATTTCTGTGCTTTTCCCCATGGTCATGGTGGTAGGCACGGATGGTCATCAGCCCGGTATATTCGCCCTGGGCGCCTGAATTTGGCTGAAGTGAAACGGCGTCAAAGCCGGTGATCTCTTTCAGCCAGCCTGTAAGTTCATCGAAAAGAATCCTGTATCCTTTGGCCTGGTCAGCCGGGGCAAACGGGTGAAGGTTTGAAAATTCAGGCCACGTAATGGGGATCATCTCTGCCGTGGCATTCAGCTTCATGGTACAGGAACCAAGCGAGATCATGGAGTGTGTCAGGTCGAGATCCCTGTTTTCAAGCATTTTAAGGTACCGTAACATCTCATGCTCCGTACGGTAGCGGTTGAAAACGTCCTGGTTCAGATAGTCCTGCCCCCGTTTCAGCTCAGCCGGAATGCCATTGGGCTCCTGCTTTATCAGGGTCTCAATATCGGCCTTCAACGAAGTGTTGAGAACACCGGAAAATGTTTCGAGAACCGATTCAACATCCCCGGGAGTATGAGTTTCATCGAACGAGATGCTAATCGTATTGTCGGAATTATACCGGAAGTTCATCTCACGTTCCAGTGCCTTTTTACGGATGACAGGAACCAGGCTTTTATCACCAGGCTGAACGGTGATGGTATCAAAATAGCGGCTGTTTTGAATTTTATAGCCCGATTTCTTCAGTCCGTTTTCAGCCATCCCTGCAAGGCCGTTGATCCGCGATGCAATCTTGCGAAGCCCCTTTGGGCCGTGGTAAACCGCATAAAACCCGGCTATGACGGCAAGCAGAACCTGGGCCGTACAAATATTCGAAGTCGCTTTTTCCCGCCGGATATGCTGTTCCCTGGTTTGAAGTGCCATTCGAACGGCAGGATTGCCTTCGGCATCTTTGGTTATGCCGATTATCCGCCCCGGTATCCTTCTCTGAAATTCTTCACGTGCAGCAAAATAACCCGCGTGCGGCCCGCCGTACCCCATGGGGACACCAAACCGCTGGGAGCTGCCTACCACTACATCGGCACCCATACTGCCGGGTGATTTTAAAAGAGTAAGGCTGAGGAGGTCTGCCGCAAATGCAGAATAAACATTATGGTCATGAAGTTTTTGAACAAGCTTTGTATAATCATTGAAATCACCGTCTGAACCGGGATACTGGATCAAAACACCGAAAAGTGACGGATCGGCCGCATCGATTTCATCCGGATTTCCTGTCCGGATATTGATTCCGAGCGGTTCGGCCCGGTTTTTCAGAACTTCAATCGTTTGAGGGAAGCATTTGCCGGATACAAAAAATGTATCCCCGTTTTTTCGTTTTTCACCCTTGCGGGAATCATACAGCATGCTCATGGCTTCTGCTGCTGCCGTGGCTTCATCCAAAAGGGAGGCGTTGGCAAGCGGCATCCGGGTCAGCTCGGTAATGACCGTTTGAAAATTGATCAGAGCCTCCATTCTGCCTTGCGAGATTTCAGCCTGGTAGGGCGTATAGGCAGTATACCATCCCGGATTTTCGAGCACATTGCGTTTGATTACATTGGGCAGTTCAGTTCCGTAGTATCCAAGGCCGATAAATGAATTATAGATTTTATTACCGGATGCTTTTTTCTTAAGGTCTTCGAGGTATTCTTTTTCACTTAAAGCAGGTGGAAGGGTCATCTCTTGATTCAGGCGAATGCCTTTTGGGATGGCTTCTTTGATCAGGGAGCCGAGGTCAGGCGACTTGATCAGGTTTAGCATCTCCCTCGTTTCTGATTTATCAGGGCCAATGTGGCGGTTTTCAAATTTCTCCCGGCTGTAATCGATACTCATTCAGTAGTAAGGTCTTTAGGTTAAATTGGGATTAACAAATTATTTTCAGGAAGTGTTCAAAAAAAGATAAGGGTTTTATTACTCTTTCACCTACAGGTTGTAACGAGTTTTTACTTAATTACATTTTAAAATCACAATAAAAATTACTACTGTATATAGCTGATTCATTTGTTGCACTTTGAAAATAACAAAGAGAAAATTACGTTTCTCTAACGTCTTGTAAATCATTTGCAAGAATGCTTTCATGTGTAATTTAACAATAAACCAATTAAATTCATTAGAATGAATACCGTTAAAAAAGTTACAGGGATTTTACTCATTTTTCTCTTCAGTTCATCTCTCCTGGTTGCACAGGATAATGTCAGCATTAAAATCGAGCCATCTGATTTAAAATTACAGGTCGGTGAAGAAGTTCAGTTAAAAGGTTCAGCCGTGTCTGAAGATGGTACCGTATTATCAGACAGCCTTCTTTTCTTTTCGAGAGCACGGCGGTCGGTTGCAGTTTCAAGAGACGGCCTTCTGAAAGCGATGGAGCCCGGCAGTTACTCGGTTATTGCAATGTATGTTAATAATGAGAATGAAAGAGTTATGGAGTCATTTCCGGTCGAAGTGATTTTTCCCCCGATTGAAGAAGTTACTTTTCTGAATCTTCCTGGCAAGATGTACCTGAATACGCATCTAAATATTGAAACGGAAGTAGTGGATGCAGCCGGGCTGGTGCGGGAAAATCCGGAAATAGCATTTAGCGTCAATAACGGTAATGCCGCGGTAGACAGGTTCGGCCTTCTGGAAGCAAAGAAAACAGGAAAAGTTACTGTATCGGCAATGGTTGAGGATGTTGAGACAAAAAAGAGCATTGAAGTCATTCCGAATCCTGCGGCTTCCATTGAAATCGGAAACGAGCAGACCCAGGTCCGAACAGGCGATGTAATTCATGTTAATGCAAGGGTTTTTGATAACAGGCAGCGTGAACTCACTGATGTACCTGTAAGCTATGCCTTTACTGCACGGCCGGACGATAACCTCGGAAATGCAGCTCCCGCACAAGTGGAACAGGATGGGCGTTTCGTGGCAAACAAGCCCGGTTATTATACACTTATCGCCAAAACGGGAAATCAAATTTCAAGGCAGACCGTGCGGGTCGAACCGAGAAACGTAGAAAAACGGCTTGAAGTTGTAGGCCACGGGCCTGTGCTTGATGTTCATACTTCCGATCTCTGGATATGGGAAGGAGTTGACGGCAGGGATTACGCCATAACGGGTACATGGGGAGCAAACGGTGCCGCCTACTTTTGGGATGTAACAGACCCGTCAAATATGGCAATCATCGATACGGTGGTTGTGGATGCTCGTACAGTGAATGATGTAAAAATATCGGAAGACGGAACACTGGCTGTCATTACCCGCGAAGGTGCATCAGACAGGAGAAATGGCCTTGTCATCCTGGATGTACGCGATCCGCGAAATGTCAGCATCATATCCGAATATGATGAAGGTCTTACCGGAGGTGTTCACAACGTTTTTATCTATGAAGATCATGTTTATGCAGTGAACAACGGCCGCCGGTATGATATAATTAACATTGAGGATCCTGCAAACCCGAAAACAGTGAGCCGTTTTGAGCTGGATACACCGGGCCACTCCATTCATGATGTCTGGGTTGAAAACGGAATTGCTTACTCCTCAAACTGGTCGGATGGAATTGTAGTGGTTGATGTTGGCAGCAACAGGGATGCCGAAACACCCGAAGGCCATAAATTTGGCGTTGGTTCGCCGGAAAACCCGGTTCAGCTCGGCCAGTACGCCTATCCGAACGGATGGAATCATGCGGCCTTTCCCTTCAAGAGCAGGTCAACCGGTGATTTCTACGTAATTGGCGGGGACGAAGCATTTCCACAGGGGTTGCCATCCCGCAATAACCCGGTAAAACCTGCCGGATGGATGCATTTCGTAAAGTTTGACGGATGGGACAATCCCAAAGAAGTGGCACGTTATGCAATTCCTGAAGCCGGCACACATAATATGTGGGTGAAGGGTGATACCCTGTATGTCGCCTATTACAACGCCGGTTTGCGCATTGTTGATATCTCCGGTGATTTGATGGGTAACCTGTATGAACAGGGACGTGAAATCGCGCGGTTTGAACCCAATCATCCCGATGCCCTGATTCCGAACACACCGTTTACCTGGGGCCCTCAGCCCTACAAGGGCCACATTTTTGTATCCGACTGGAATTCCGGGTTGTGGGCATTCAAACTCGTTGAAGAGAATCTTTAAAAATAAATTTTAACCTAACGGTCAACTGATATGCTAATCAGAATCCTAAGCGCATTTTTGTTTTTCTTATTCATGGGAGCCGCTGAACTTGCAACTGCCCAAACGTACCATGTTTATGTGGCAGCAGAATCGGAGGACGAAGTTTCTCTCATCTCTTTTGATGCTGCCAGCGGCGAAGCGGGCTTAGAGCAAACTATTGAAGTCGGTGAATTCCCGACAGAAACCGAGGGGCCTCACGGAATGAGAATGGGTCCCGATGACGGCCACTGGTATTTCACACTGGCTCATGGTATTCCCTACGGTTACATGTACAAATACAAAACGGGTACCAATGAAAAAGTGGGAAGGGTAGAACTTGGAATGTTCCCCGCCACGTTCGACTACTCTCCGGTTACCGGCTGGTTTTATGTTGTGAATTTCGACCTGCATGGCGACCATGTTTCGAGCACGGTATCGGTTGTAGACCCGGTTGAAATGGTTGAAATCGACCAGATCGAAACCGGGGTGATGCCGCACGGAGCCAGAATATCGCCCGACGGCATGCGCATGTACCACGCTTCGATGATGACCGATGAGGTGATTGTGCTGAATACCGTATCACTCGAAATTGAAAAGAGGATCTCACTCACCGGTAAAACGGATGACCATCACTCCATGGGGCATCATTCCACGGCCATGGCATCAAATGACGATCAAAATATGGCCCCCATGAAACACAATCCCGAAGTGAAGCCGACATGGGTAGACCCGCATCCGTCAGAGCCCTTCATCTATGTAGCCGGCAATGGTAACAATAAAATCTACGAATACAGCACCGAAACGTGGGAAAAAACAAGGGAGTGGGAGACGGACAAAGGCCCCTACAACCTCGAGGTGACTCCTGATGGCAGCCTGCTTGTGGTTTCTTACAAAGGAGCCGGCAGGACCGGTATCTGGGATTTAAATTCCGGAAAAGAACTTGCCAACCTTGAGAACAGCCGGATGGTAACACACGGCGTTGTTACAACGCCTGACAGTAAATACGCCTTTATGAGCGTAGAAGGCATCGGCGGCGAACCCGGCTCTGTGGAAGTCGTGGACCTCGAAAAACGTGAAATTGTTGCCGTTGTTGAAACCGGAAAACAGGCGGGTGGAATTACGTTCTGGAAGATGGAGAAGTAGTGGCTCTTTGAAGGCAGTTTTCAGTTTGCAATTCAACTGACAGTATGCGGTTTACTGGAGGTTTTTTGAAAAGTAAGTAATAAGGAGTATGTAGTACGTAGTATTTACTTCCTACTACCTACTACATACTAAATAGTTCCACCAATGGGCAATGATCTTTTTTTTTAAAATTTAGCTTAGGCTAAAAATTTCATTTGCTGATCAAAATTTATTACATTCTTGTTTTTCGAATTTAAATCAACCCGTACAACTGCAGATGGAATTTGAATTAATCAAGGAATGGTTTTTTGGATTGGGGCCTATTACGCAAGCTCTGATGGGCGGTATATTTACCTGGGGGCTGACGGCGCTCGGGGCGGGGCTTGTGTTTTTTACAAGAAATGTGGGGTATAAACTGCTCGACAGCATGCTTGGCTTTGCAGCCGGAGTGATGATAGCAGCCAGTGTATGGTCACTGATACTGCCCGCAATAGATATGACCGAGGCAATGGGAGGTGTCGGCTGGATTCCGGCGGCCATTGGATTTCTTGCAGGCGGACTGTTTCTCCGGATTTGTGATGCTTACCTGCCACATCTCCATTTGGGACAGCCAAGGTCGGAAGCGGAGGGAATTGAAACGAAATGGAGGCGTGTCACTCTTCTTATTTTTGCCATCACCCTGCACAACATCCCTGAGGGTTTGGCAATAGGTGTGCTTTTTGGTGCCGCGGCTACAGGAGTTGACCCGACAGGCACTGCCACGATCATGGGGGCAATGGTTCTGGCTCTCGGGATCGGTATTCAGAACTTTCCGGAAGGGATGGCCGTATCCATGCCGCTCAGAAGGGAAGGAGTGACCATGTTCAAGAGTTTCAATTACGGGCAGTTATCGGGCGTGGTTGAGCCCATATCGGCGGTAATCGGTGCGGCGGCTGTTCTTTTTGTTCAGCCGATTTTACCCTATGCACTTGCCTTTGCGGCCGGCGCCATGATCTATGTGGTTGTTGAAGAGCTTATACCCGAGTCGCAGCTTCACGGTAATACGGATATCGCAACTCTTGGAACCATGATAGGGTTTGTGGTGATGATGGTGCTGGATGTAGCGCTGGGATAGAACAGGAGAGGCACGTTTACCGGTTGTAAATGGATGACGAAATCAAGCCGGGGTGTTTCACGCGGAGGGCGCAGGGTTTA
>CAYPZI010000115.1:0-9758 GCA_964415185.1 uncultured Balneolaceae bacterium
GAAGTTCGGGAACATTTTTCATATCTTTACTGAAATAATAACGAAATGAAAAATCCCTGAATGATTTACAATAACAGCAAGGAAAAAATCAGCCGGCAAGGTCTCACGTACGACGATGTTTTGCTGGTTCCCGGTTACTCACAGGTATTGCCTCGTGAGGTGGATTTATCGGTAGATCTTACACCATCATTAAAGCTGAATATACCGGTGTTGAGTGCTGCCATGGATACCGTATCCGAATACAGGCTCGCAATTGCTCTCGCAAGGGAAGGCGGAATTGCCATCCTGCATAAAAATATGTCGATCGAAGACCAGGCAGAGCAGGCACGGCTGGTAAAACGAAGTGAAAGCGGCATGATCGTTGACCCGGTTACATTGCCTCCTTCGGCAACCGTAAAAGATGCGAGGGCCCTCATGAAGAAGCATAAAATCGGTGGAATTCCAATCGTGGAGGACAATAACCAACTGGTGGGCATTGTCACAAACCGGGATCTTCGCTTTGAGCATTATGTGGATAAGCTTCTCAGTAACATCATGACAAAAGAGAACCTGATCACAGCCAAAGAGGGAACCAACCTTGAAGAAGCCGAACAGATTTTGCAGAAATATAAAGTTGAAAAACTCCCTATAGTCGATAAAAACAACCGGCTTGTCGGCTTAATCACATTCAAGGATATAGAAAAGAAAATGAATTTTCCGAATGCCTGTAAAGATGAAATGGGCAGGCTGAGGGTTGGCGCGGCAGTCGGGGTAACTCCCGACACATTGGACAGGGTAGAAGCCCTCGTTGAATCCGGTGTGGATGTTATTACGGTTGATACGGCCCATGGCCATTCTCGGGGAGTTCTGAGAACCGTTAAAGAGATCAAACAAAATTTCAGTGATTTAAATCTTGTGGGTGGTAACATTGCTACAAAAGATGCAGCTGAAGCATTACATCAGGCCGGCGCCGACATCGTAAAGGTGGGTGTGGGGCCAGGATCGATTTGTACCACGCGGGTGGTAACGGGTGTGGGAGTTCCCCAGTTGTCTGCCGTCATGGAAATATATGATTACACAAAAAAGAACGGAATTGGCCTGATTGCCGATGGCGGGATCAAGCAAACCGGAGATATTCCCAAAGCCATTGCCGGAGGAGCCGATGCCGTGATGATGGGTTCCATGTTTGCCGGTGTAGATGAAAGCCCCGGCGAAACCATCATCTATGAATCCAGAAAATATAAAGCATACCGGGGCATGGGCAGCATCAGTGCGATGAAAAAAGGTTCAAAAGACCGCTATTTCCAGGATGTGGAAGATGACCTCAGAAAGCTTGTTCCGGAAGGGATTGAAGGACGAGTGCCATATAAAGGATATCTGAGCGAAGTAGTACATCAAATGTCCGGCGGACTCAGGGCGGCGATGGGTTATGTAGGTGCTGCGACAATCAGGGATCTGCAAAAAGCAGAGTTTGTTCAAATTTCTGCTGCAAGCTACCGGGAAAGCCATCCGCATTCCGTTCAGATAACAAAAGAAGCCCCAAATTACTCTGTCAGTTAGCAGGAATCTTGAATGAAGAGGGTGTTAATCATCGCTTATTACTTTCCCCCGATGGGAGGGAGCGGTGTGCAAAGGCCGTTAGGCCTGGCCAAATATCTGCCTCAATTCGGGTGGGATCCTGTTGTATTGGCACCCGAACCTGCCGCATATCATACGTTTGACGATTCACTTCTTAAGGAAGCATCTGATGAAAGAATGAAAATTATCCGGGTCAAAAACAGAACTATCTTTCAATTGCTTCCCGGGAAAAGAAAACAGATCAAATATTCAGAAAAGCCGGGGGAAATATTAAGGAAAATAACGGAGTGGTTCTTTTTTCCCGATAACAAGAAAGGATGGATTGAACCCGCCTCAGAAAAAGCGGTTGAATACTATCAAAAAAACAAATTCGACCTGGTCTTTTCAACAGGGCCTCCGTTCAGTAATCACCTGGTTGCTAAAAAAATAAAAAAGCAAACCGGGGTTCCCGTCATTATGGATTTTAGGGATGATTGGCTCGATAACCACCTGGTCAATTACCCGACACACTGGCACTACAACAAAATGGCAGAAATTGAAGCAAATACAGTGAAAGATTCAGATGCCATTACCGTAGTTAACAATGCGTATGAAAGAGCGCTTGTAAACAGATATCCTGAAATGAGAAGGGCAATTGTATTGCCGAATGGATTTGATCCTCAAAAAATACCTTTAGGCGGTTTTGCCCCCAGGAAACCGGATGAAAAATTCAGAATTACTTTTAACGGCCTTTTTTACTGGAAAATACAGCCGGATAATTTTTTAAAAGCTGTAACAATTTCACTAAAGAGAAATCCTGACTTAAAAGACCATTTGGAAATTACTTTTACCGGTTCAGACAGAAAAAGATATAGTGCGTTAATTAAATCTCTCGGAATTGATAATCTTGTATCATTTGCAGATTATAAGGAACATTCCGATTCCATCGGATATTTGAAAGAAAGTGATCTCCTTTTGTTGATTTCAGCTGATAATGAAAAAATGGAAAATGTAACCCACGGTAAAATGTTTGAATACTTCGGTACGCGGCGTCCCATATTTGCGCTGGTTCCGAAAGGAGTGGCCGGGAATTTGTTATCACGTTATAAGGCTGCATTTATAGCACATCCAAACGATACTTCAATGATTTCTCATAAACTTTTGAAAGTCTATGAGCTTTGGCTGAAGAATAAATTGCCAAAAGGTGATGAAATTTTCTCAAGAAGTTTCAGCAGAAAAGAACAGGCTAAAAAACTTGCGGCGATCATGAACTCACTGAACAAGTAAGTCACGCATAGATAGATACATGTGGAAATTTTTAAAGAAAATTTTTTCAGAGAAAGATCGCGAGGTCACTGTTTTAATTCTGGATGAAAATGACCCGGATTCTTCCGATTCTTTTTCAATATCGTCAGCACAGATCGTAAAGCTGGCATCATTCATTGTGGCAATATCGGTTGCAGCTACTACACTGCTGTTTTTTATAACTCCTTTGGGTTCACTTTACCAGCAGCGTCAGGATGCCGGTATTATTGAAGAAATTGAAAAAGTTGCCGGCCGGCTTGATGCATTGCAGGATTCACTTGATGCACGTGACCAACAGTTGAAGGATCTTAAATTGATATTGAGAATTAATTCCGATACAACTTTTTCCACAGACAGCCGGCTCATAAGAAACCAGCCGGACTTGAACAGTGAGACCGATTTTTTGACAGCCTCCGAAAGTACTTCCGGTTCTGTTACACGTGCATCATTAATGACAGCCGGCATGTTAAGGGATGCACCGCAGTTGCCGGCTCCGTACCCGATAGAAGGCGAATTGACCCAGTTGTATTCTGCAACAGATAATCATTACGGAATCGACATCGCTGCAAAATCGGGAACCGGGTTTTCTTCCATTGCCGACGGATCCGTTATTAAGGCAGGGTGGACTATCAATTTCGGTTACGTTATCTATGTTCAGCACACCGGCGGAATTGTGAGTGTGTACAAACATGGATCAAAACTTTTTAAACAAGAAGGCGACATCGTTTTGAAAGGTGATATGCTCGGTGAGATCGGCGACAGGGGTATTCTCAGTTCCGGATCTCACCTGCATCTTGAAATCTGGAAAAACGGTGTGTCGCAAGACCCCCTAATGTACTTAATCAAATAGAAATATCATGTTTAACAATAAGAAAGAGGATATAGCCGTGAATGGATCAACCAATCAGTCACCTTCCCTGAATATGATCAGTGAAGGATCAAAATTAAAGGGAAACATCGAATCAAAAAATGATATACGGATCTCGGGAAAAGTAGAAGGTGAAGCAAATTCAAAAGGAAAGCTTATCATTACTTCTTCCGGGTTAATTGAAGGCAATGTAAAAGCCACCGACGCCGACATCTCCGGTAACCTTGTCGGTGAAATTCGGGTTACCAATAAATTGACTCTCAGGAAATCTGCCAAAATTGATGGCAACATATATACAAAAACCCTGATCGTAGAAGAAGGAGCTCAAATCAACGGCGATTGCAAAATGGGAGTGGAGCAACCTGCCGAAAAAACAGAGATCCCCAAAGAAAACGGAAAATTGAAAGACTGAAATAGTGCCAAATTTATTACCGTCCGGTGAATATCTGAAATATTTATCCCTGGGGTTTGAAATAGCAGCAGGTCTCTGTTTACCTATTCTTTTGGGGTATTGGCTTGATATTTATTTTGGAACTGATCCATGGTTTTTTTTTACGGGGATTTTTACCGGCATTCTAATACTGATTGGTATTTTCTATAATATTTATAAGAATATCGGCAATAAGGAGTGAGACAGTTTTCTATCGGCAGCATGCTCAGAAATTTCAGGTGGACCTTTGTAACCGGCTTCATACTGTTTTTTACTGCCATCATATTTGCTCCGGCTACCAGTATGTTGGCTATTGTATCCGGTTATTCTTTAGGGTTGTTTTCCGTTTTGCTTCATTTTTTGTTTCTGTATTTTTTTAAAAAAAAACCGGATAAGTCGTTTATCAAGATTTATTATTTCAGCCTTATGCCTCGTTTTATGTTGATATGCATTGTTTTTTTAAGCCTTATAATTTTCACAAAAATTGATGAAATAGGGTTTACTGTTAGTTTTATTATTTCTTATATTTTCCATTCTGTAAACGAAATTATTTTGCTCAACAAACAACTTTCAAGTAATTAGAGAAGCAGTTAAATCAATGATACAAACTCTGCGCAGGACCGCAGTTATTTTACTGGTTTTATCGATTTTTTTACCCTTTCGGGAAGCGGAAGCAGTTTCCGCAGTACAATCCGGGCAAAGTGATGATGCGAAAGTTATTGATGTTATGGGGAAAGTTCTGGATCATGATTATGTGGAATTTGCCGGGGCGAAAATTTACCTGCCACGAATTCTGATTGTTGACGGTGAACCATATTTCTTTTTAACAACGCAGCATGCCATCAATTCAGGTGAATTCACTATGGTGGATGATGCATTGGTCAGGGCAGACGGAACACCGGTTAGCCTCGACTTGTCGATTACTTCCCACCTCGTTTATTTTTGGCTTGGCTTGTTGTTAACCCTCTTTATTACGTACATGGCTGCTTTTCGATATAAAACCGGGATTGGGCGCAATACGGAGCCAAAAGGCGCGAGCCAGAATATTTTCGAGATTCTGTTTGTTTTTGTCAGGGATCAAATTGCAAAGGAATATATTCCCGAAGATAAATACAAGCGGTATGTTCCTTACCTTTTTGCTGTATTTTTGGGCATATCTTTGATGAATCTTTTTGGTTTGTTGCCTTGGGGAGTTACTCCAACGGCAGATTTAACCGTAACCGCTACTCTTGCCGCCATTACATTCCTGATTACCCAATTCAGCGGATCAAAAGATCACTGGAGACATGTGTTTATGTTTCCCGGGGTGCCCCCGCTAGTAAGAATTATTTTGACACCTGTAGAAATTCTTGGTCTTTTTACAAAACCTTTTGCATTGGCAATAAGGTTGTTTGCCAACATGCTGTCGGGTAAAATCATGATTATAAGTATACTTGGATTGATTTTTATATTTACAGACTTATTTGGTCCGACTGCCGGATTGGCTTCGAGTGTTTTTTCGGTATCCCTAACGGCAGTGCTATATATATTAAAAGCATTTATTGCCCTTTTGCAGGCATACATATTCACACTTCTATCGGGAGTGTTTATCGGTATGGCTGCAGAAGAGCACGATCATGAACACGGTCATGTTCATTCTGAAGAAACTGTGGTTGCCGCAAAAGTGGCTGCCAATAATAGTTAATAATAAAATCAAACATTAAATAAAAAGACAGGACTTAACTATGGAACTGGGATTATTAGCAGCCGGTATCGGGGCCGGAATTATCGCCATCGGTGCCGGAATCGGAATCGGAATGATTGGAAAAGGTGCAACTGAAAGCATTGCACGTCAGCCTGAAGCAGCCGGAGACATCAGAGGCGCGATGATTCTTACAGCCGCTTTTATTGAAGGTGTTGCACTGATCGGTGCTATTGTCTGTATTCTTCTTGCAACTTAATTTTTCAGATAAAATTAAGGAGCCGATATGTATTTCTTAGCAGGTGGTGGCATTTTATCTTTCAACACCGGGTTTGCAATCTGGGTTGCAATATCAATGGTTGTATTTCTCTTTTTGATGTACAAATATGCCGTACCTCCGATAATGCAGGCACTTGAAGAAAGGGAAACAAAAATCCGGGAGTCTCTTGAATCTGCTGAAAAAGCTCTTGAAAGAGCTGAAAAAGTTTCAAAAGACAATGAAAAAGCCCTGAAAGAGGCAGAAGTACAAGCTCAAAAAATCAGAAAAGAAGCACTGGCTGATGCCGAACTTCTTCGAACCGAACGACTTGAAAAGGCAAAAGATGAAGCGGATAAAATGCTTGTAGATGCCAGAAAACTCATCGAACAGGAGAAAAAAAGAGCTCTTACCGAATTGAGGAATGAGGTAGCCGAGCTGGCCGTTAAATCGGCCTCTCTGATTCTCGATACTGAACTTGATGAGAAGAAAAACAAAAATCTGGTAGATAAATTTATCAGCGAAATTCCTAAGAACTGACCGGAATAATGGTATCAAAGGCTGCAAAACGTTATGCCAAAGCTTTTCTTCAGTACGCTATTGATGAAAAGATGGTAAATGACATACAAAACGACATCTTAAGGATTCAGGAAATGTTTGAGTCTTCTGATGAACTTATGCGTTTTTTCAAAAATCCGATTATAAAAAAGTCGGATAAGTCTGAAGTAATCAAAAAATTGTTCAAAAAAGATCTGTCGGATCAAACCTTCGATTTCATCAATTTGATTTTTGATAACGACAGGGAACAGCTTCTGCCTGAAATAACAACAGCATTTGTGGATCTGTATAAAGAGTTTGCAGGAATTATTGATGTAAGTGTATTTACAGCTTCATCTTTGACAGATGAGCAGGTTCATAAATTGAGTGATACACTTGAATCTGCTACCGGAAAAACGGTTAATCTCCATTTTTCCGAAGACCCTGACCTGAAAGGCGGCATCGCGGTAAGAATTGAGGATACCGTTATCGACGGTACAATAAAATATAAAATCAATCAGCTGAAGAACCTTTTTATGGATCCGGCTGTATAAATCATTTTTAATATTAAGATTATCGTAAAATAATGAGTCAAGTTAGACCTGACGAAGTATCTGCTATACTGCGAAAACAGTTAACCGGTTTTGATGGAAAAGCAGAAATTTATGATGTTGGCACTGTTCTTGAAGTGGGTGACGGTATTGCACGTGTTTACGGGCTTTCAAAAGTCCAGGCGGGTGAACTGGTTGAATTGCCGGATTCACTAAATCCCGACGGCAAGCCTGTATACGGCATGGTTCTTAACCTCGAAGAAGACAATGTGGGTATCGTGCTTTTCGGTTCCCCTGATTCCGTTGAGGAGGGCCATACGGTAAAGCGAACCAAAAGAATTACATCCATCGAAGTCGGGGAAGGACTTCTCGGCAGGGTGGTAGACCCTCTCGGGCGGCCTATTGACGGCCAAGGCTCGATATCGGGTGATACCATAACATTGCCGCTTGAACGCAAAGCTCCGGGCGTTATCTACCGTGAACCTGTAAGTGAACCGCTTCAAACCGGAATCAAGGCGATCGATGCACTGATACCGATTGGAAGGGGACAGCGTGAACTCATTATCGGTGACCGTCAAACAGGTAAGAGTGCCGTTGTGGTTGATACAATTATCAACCAGAAGCAGACACATGATACCGATAAGCCGGTTTACTGTATCTATGTTGCAGTAGGGCAGAAAGGGTCAACCGTCGCAGGAATTGTTAACACCCTGCAGGAATATGGAGCGATGGATTATACAACTGTTATTTCAGCCCCGGCCAGTGTATCGGCACCCCTTCGTTATATCGCTCCGTTTGCAGGTGCAGCTTTGGGCGAATATTTCAGAGACACAGGCCGGCATGCACTTGTGATCTACGATGACTTGTCAAAACAGGCTGTTGCATACAGGGAACTATCGCTCCTTCTGAAAAGGCCACCGGGCCGTGAAGCTTATCCCGGCGATGTTTTTTACCTGCACAGCCGGCTGCTTGAAAGGGCGGCAAAAATTATCGACAATGATGATGTAGCTTCAAAAATGAACAATATACCGGAGCCGTTGAAACCGAAAGTGAAGGGCGGCGGCTCACTTACGGCACTGCCTGTTATTGAAACCCAGGCAGGCGATGTTTCGGCTTATATCCCGACAAACGTAATTTCAATTACCGACGGACAGATCTTCCTGGATACAGACCTGTTTAACTCCGGTGTAAGGCCGGCCATTGATGTGGGTATCTCCGTATCGAGGGTGGGTGGTGCAGCCCAGGTAAAGGCGATGAAAAAATTATCCGGTACCCTGAAACTGGACCTTGCACAGTATCGTGAACTTGAAGCGTTTGCCAAATTCGGTTCTGACCTTGATCCTGCAACACAGAGACAGATTAAGCGTGGTGAACGGACGGTTGAACTGATGAAACAGGGTGAATACAAACCCCTGCCTGTTCAAAACCAGGTAGCCTTGCTGAAAGTGAATAACGAAGGCTTGCTTGATAAACTGGATGTGGAATTGATATCCGAGTTTGAAGAAAATTATCTCGAGACAGTAAACGCCAAATTCAGCAAAGAGATGGACAAGCTTGGAAAAACAGGTGTTCTTGATGATGAATTCGGCAAACAACTTGCTGAAACCGCGAATGTAATCATTGACCAAATTCTCTCGACTGCAGAAGAAGCCTAATCTATGCCGAATTTACGCGACATACGGAACAGGATATCATCCATAAACAATACACAGCAGATTACCAAAGCTATGAAAATGGTAGCTGCTGCCAAGCTGAGAAAAGCCCAGGACCGGATTCTTGAAACCCGGCCCTATGCAAACAGCCTCAACAGTATTGTTGCAAGGCTCTCTTCCAATACAAGCAAAGACCTTGATCTGTTGAGAAAAGCTGAAACGGAAAACAGGCTTCTGTTTGTGGTCATCGGATCGGATAAAGGCCTTTGCGGGGCATTTAACAACAACCTTTTTAAGGACGTTGAAGCTCTTTTAAAATCGGATTGTGAAAAATTTCTTGACGAGGGGACCCTTGATATCATAACAATCGGGAAAAAAGCGCAGGCTTATTTTAGAAAAAGAAAATACAACGTTGTTAAATCGTATCCCGGATTTTTTGACAAACTCAGTTTTGATGATTCGAAAGAGATATCGGAAAATTTTATTAAGGATTTTGTATCTCACAAATACGATGGTGTATTCATAGCTTACAATGAATTCAAAACGGTAATTTCGCAAAACAGGGTTATTGAAAAAGTATTGCCGATAGAACCCGATCGATTGACAGATGAAAGTGCAGGTCAGGAGGATATTGATTATATTTACGAACCTGATATGTTTTCGATTCTGAAAGCTATTTTGCCCAAGCATCTCAATATCCAGATGTGGAAAGCGGTGCTTGAATCGAATGCATCGGAGCAGGGTGCAAGGATGGCTGCTATGGATAATGCGACGGAAAATGCAAAAGAGTTGAAAAACGAATTGCAGTTGAAGTATAACCAGGCACGTCAGAGTGCAATTACGACAGAAATTTCGGAGATTGTATCAGGTGCCCAGGCACTTGAAGAAACATAACCGGAGGGATGGCAGAGCGGTCGAATGCGGCGGTCTTGAAAACCGTTG
>CAYPZI010000116.1:0-9609 GCA_964415185.1 uncultured Balneolaceae bacterium
TAAGACAGTCGAGTAACAATGACTACCAGGATATTATTAGAAATAATACCATTTCATGGATGCCATCTTCAGCGAATAATAGTCATGCAATTACAGCTTTGATTGGCCTCGAAAATTCATCACTGCTTATCGAAAACAACATCATTGAAACCAATAATACAACCGGGGGCGTTGGAATTAGAATTACCCCTGCAACTACCCTCGGTGATAATGGGCCATTCACAATCCAAAACAACGTCATAATTGATACTTTCAAAGGATTACAAATATTGAATGCAGATGTATTCACATCGCCCGGTTTTGTTTTTAATAATAGCTTCAGAACAGACAATACCAGGTTTAATGAATCGGGAATGGGTATTGACATACCTGCTACATTCAATTCGGTTAGTGGAATTGTTCAGCTACAGGTTGTGAATAATATTTTCCAGGGCAGAGAAGGAAGAAATGATATCGGGATTAAAATAGATGAAGATTTCCAGGTCGATTCCGACTACAACCTGTTCTACAGAATAGGGTCCAATTACGATGGCGGAATTACCATAACCGGCACCAACGACCTGACAGGCGACCCGCTGTTTATTAACGCCATGCTGGAGCTGGGTTTTGGAAGCCCCGCAATCGATTCTGGAGCCGGCCTCTCCGAGTATCCGGATCTGCCAACTCTGGATATCTCGGGGAACGAACGTCCGCAGGGAAGCGGATATGACCGCGGTGCTCATGAGAAAAACAACTAATTACCTTAAGAAACAATGAAACAAATATATGAAGTTAAAATATGTTATATCGAATAAAATTAACAATGAATTTGAATCTTCTTAGAGTTGCCGGTTTATTTGAATGGAATTTCAATTTAAAGCCGGTTATGATTTTCTGTTTTCAATTTAGCTTGCCATATTAAAGTAAACTTAACAGTGCAACTATAAAATAATCAATATATATTCGATATGTTATTGGCTTTTATCCGGATATAATCAATAATTTATCTTTGCTGTATTCTTTAGAAAAATAATTGAATCTGAATGAACAAATATAACTGGACGCTTATAAAAGAGCTGGTTGATACAGCTATTGATTTGCCACCTGGTAAAAGGGTGTCCTTTATTGAGACGCATTCCGGCGTCAGTGAGGATGCAAAGATGGAGGCTGTCAGCCTCTTGCAGGCCATTGAATCATCAGAAGGGCTATGGGATAAATTACTGCTTACAAATCAGATCATCGCAGAAGACCTGACAAATTCCGATTCTTTGGCAGATATTTCTTTCCCCTCAACTATTCCCAAGTCTGTGGGGCCCTATTCGGTAATCGCGCACATTGCCAGCGGAGGGATGGGAGATGTTGTGCTGGCCGAAAAAGCCGATGGGCAAATAAAACGCAATGTAGCTATCAAAATATTACGCCGGGAATTGCAAACACCCGAGAATACAGCCCGGTTTATCCAGGAAAGAGATATCCTTTCAGGCCTGAATCATCCTAATATTGCACGGCTTTATGACGGCGGCATCACAGAAGACGGAAGGCCTTATCTTGTATTGGAATATGTTGACGGGCTGCCTATAGACAAATTCTGTCGGGAAAAAACCTGTCCAACAGAGTATAAATTAAGACTGTTTTACCAGATTTGCCGCGCCGTAAAATATGCTCACGGCAACCTGGTTGTCCACAGGGATTTAAAGCCGGGTAATATTTTCGTAACAAGCAATAACAGCGTAAAAATTCTTGATTTCGGTATTGCAAAAATTATCGATACCGAGCTTTCTGAGGACCAACTTATACAAACCGGCAAAGGAGCGCGCTTGCTATCTATACAATATGCAGCTCCCGAACAGGTGATGGCAGAAAATATTACTACCTCCACCGATATTTATGCCCTTGGCCTGCTGTTGTATGAATTGCTAACCGGTTGCAAACCGTTTGAATTATCCGGAAAGAAAATAGCAGAAGCAGAAAGGATTATCCGCTACCAATCACCCGGTAAACCCTCTGCTGCCACAAATAATAACACACTTAAGAAAAAAATAAGCGGTGACCTGGATGCCATCATTCTGAAAATGCTGCGCAAATCGCCGGCTGACCGGTACCAGTCGGTTGAAGAAGTCTTATATGAACTTGATCGGTATCAGGCCAAAAAACCTGTTCAGGCCAGGAGGGGATCCTTTGCTTACAAATCAAAAAAATTCATCGAACGCCAAAAAGTTCCGTTATCTATTGCTTTACTGCTATTATTTACAGTTTCAGCCTTGTTAGTGTATCACTTTAAGGAGGTAAACAGTCAAAAAAACCTCGCTCAGGAAAAGCAGCAGCAGGCAGAGATCGTAACTTCGTTTATGACCGATTTGTTTGAGTCGGCTGATCCCCTCAGAAATGTTGATGATACCTTAACTGTTTACGATTTGCTTGAAAGAGGTAAAGAGAGAGTTGACGGTTTAAAAGATGATTTCCCTGCCAAACCAGCCCTTATTGCTTCACTTGCAGGTTCCTATCAGAATCTTGGAAGTTATGATCAAGCCGAAATCCTTTATCAGCAAGCTTACCGATTGCTTGAATCCCGGCCTGAAGATAAGCATGATTTGTTGGATATGACTTACCAGTTTGGATCCATGCATGTATCTCAAAGAAATTATACGGATGCGGCATTTTATTTTGACAGTGCGGTCAAACTTGACAAGGAATTGAATACCCGTTCTTCCCTGCTTTCTGCATCCATATATACAAGTTATGGCAATACAGTTGCCGAATTGGGTAATTCTGAGCTGGCAATCATATTTCTAAATAACGCTCTCTCAATACACGAAAAACTAAAATCTTCAATAAGAGAAAAAAGGCAAGCTTTGATCAACCTTGCAAAAGCTTACCGGCACAATAAAAATTATAAAAAAAGTGAAGAATTATACAGGAAAATCCTGGCTGATATCGAAAATTCGGACTATGACCATCAAGCCGGCTCGTCATTAGGTGGTATTTACAATAATCTTGCTTACCTCTTAAAAGTTCAAGATAAGTATGATGAAGCTATTTATTATTATTATGAATCACTGCAACTTCACGAAAAACTTTACGGCCGCTCCCACCCTCTAACTCTTATGATTATCAATAACCTCGCTTCAGCTTATGATAAAACAGGCGAAACAAAAAAAGTAAAAGAGCTCTTGCAAACAGGTATTGAAAGGACAGAAGAACAATTCGGCAACACTCACTGGAGGACGGCTACTTCTTTCCGTTCGCTCGGTATCCATCTGTTTCGAAATGAGCAGCCGGATGAAGCCGAAATTTATTTTAGGGAAGCATTTAAACGCTATAGCCAGAATTTGGGGCCTGAACATTTGTGGACAGCCGTAACAGAAATATACCTTGCAGCCTGCATTTATTTAAGTAGTGAGAAATCCATTTCCACTTCAATGTTTGAGAATGCTTACATGAATCTGTATAAGAAAAAAAATGCTTTCACTTCTTTTGATAAACAACTCCTTTCAATGGTTTTAAATGATATTGAAAGGTATGAACTCAGAGAGTGGGACGGCAAAATTGAGTTACTAAAAAAAATGATATAAACAGCTTATGATATGATATAAACAGATTCCGTTTTTCGCATTAATAAATAAATATATATTAACTGAAAATCGGAGTCATTATGGAAATCATTAAAAAGTTACAAACTCACCCGGTAATATTTACATTCATACTTGTACTGATATTAATTTCAGCCTTTCCTGCAAAGGTTTCATCGCAAATAACCATCACAGACAATTCTTTCAGCAATTTTTTAAGCGGGGAATTTCAGATAAGTTCACTGGTAAGTAACGACCAGCCCACTATCATCCCATTGATTGAACAAACCGGTGCAGACCAGGTATGGGATTTGACTACGTTAACATTCGATAATCAATTTTCCGGAGCGGGAATTATTGAAACGTTTACCGATATAAGCGGAACTCCGGGTGAAGGCGATCCGCACTTCGAACAGGCAACACATATTTCACGATCCAGTTTTAATTTTCAAGCTAATTTTGAAGATGAATTGGTTGATTTTGATATCCTCAACTACAGTTACGTCGTATTCAACAATAATGAGTATATCACACTCGGATCAATAGTAATAGACCCCGATAATCCCGAAGATTTTGAATCCACGGCTTTTAATCGGCCGGGTATCATTGAGTTTCAATTTCCGGTAAATTTTGAAAATACCTGGGAATACGAATACGAAAGTGAAATTGTAACCGATTTCAACACTTTCTCGAACGATATTAGTGTTACGGTTAATGTTGACGGGTGGGGGCAACTCGTAACCCCAGACGGAACATTCGATGTGCTCAGGATTACAAAAACGGAATTAATTGAATTTTTTGGAATACAAACTTCAGAATCGATTGAGGTCGGTTTCTACAATACATCCGGTATACCTATCGCTATTTTAACAGCTGATCGCATAGCAGGGCAAGAAGGCTTTGAAGAGCAATCGGCTGGTGCTTCTGTAATCAGCCAGTTTTCTGAAGGAACAACTACCTCGAATGAAGAGATTGTATCTGATATACCCTCCCGGGTCCGGCTGAATCAAAATTACCCGAATCCTTTTAACCCGACAACTCAAATCACCTACGAGCTTGCCAATCCCGCCAATGTCTCACTGGATATTTATTCTGTCACGGGTAAAAAAATTATGACTCTTGAAAACAACCGGTTTCGCCAGGCAGGAACGCACACCGTATCGTTTGAAGGATCAAGCCTTGCCAGCGGTATCTACATCTACCAGCTCAAGGCAGGTGACCAGGTTTTTACCCGGAAGATGACGCTGATTAAATAGGTATAGTTGTGTCGGGATTTGTTTGCTAATATCAAAAAAATGCCAGATAAAAAGTGAGAACGCAAAACTGAAAAGGCAAAAGTGTTTTGTATAAAGACAACATCTAATTAGGATAACTTTAACTTACTTATAGAAAAATAAATTGAGATATTGCTCCCATTAACTTTTCACTTTTGCGTTTTGCGTTTTCACTCTTACCGCTTTCTTTCAATTCCTGGCTAAAGAATATGCTGCCCAGAACACATCTTATGTATTTCCATTCATTTTACGGTATCTTGATTCCTTTAAAAACGGTAACATATACCCTCTTTATATGGGATTCTATTCAAAATACATTCTCCCCTGGCTGTTTGAATGGTCGCTTAAATGCAAAACCATTGATGAGTATCGCCGGGAAGTCCTCTCCGGGGTTGACGGAGAAATCCTTGAGATAGGCTTCGGTACAGGACATAATCTTCCTTTTTATCCTGAACAAATCAACCGGATTACAGCTATCGACCTGAATCCCGGAAATACAAAGCTGGCCAAAAACAAAATCCGCAATTCAAATATTTACGTTGACCACTGCATAGCAGATTGTAAAGATTTGCCGTTTGAATCCGGCCAATTCGATACCGTTGTAAGTACTTTTACCTTATGCAGTATCGATAATCTTGAAAAAGCGATTTCTGAAATCAAGCGTGTAATGAAGCCCGGCGGGGTATTCCGTTTTATTGAACATGGGCTGAGTAATGAAAAACGGGTGCAAAAATGGCAAAATTTACTTACACCTGTTCAGAAAAGAATTGCCGACGGGTGTCACCTGAACCGGAATATGGAAAAAATTTTGGGCAGCCATTTTGAATTGCTCAATATCAGGCAATTTTATGAGAAGAAGCTGCCAAAGACATCCGGATATTTTTACCTTGGTAAAGCCGTAAATAATTGAAGTCAAAATAGATACAGGTTCTGCCAAAAATTGAGAAAAAAGCTTTCTGAAAAAATGCTTATTATTTGGCTGCCAATTTGAATTTACATAATCGCGCATTATCCGCCTTTACAGTACTATGTTAACAACAAGAATTATCCCCTGTCTGGATATTAAAAACGGACGAACTGTAAAAGGCGTTAATTTCGAAGGACTGAGGGATGCCGGTGACCCGGTCGAACTTGCCAGGCGATACAGTGAAGAAGGAGCCGATGAGCTGGTTTTTCTCGATATCACCGCTACAAAAGAGAAAAGGAAAACACTGGTACTGCTTGTCGAACGTATTGCGAAAGAGATCAATATCCCGTTTACTGTTGGCGGAGGGATCAAATCCATCAATGAGATTGAAGCTATTTTAAAAGCGGGTGCCGACAAGGTTTCGCTGAACAGCGCAATTGTAAAAAATCCTTCTCTTATAAAAAAAGCCTCAGATCAATTCGGTTCGCAGGCCATCGTCGCTGCCATTGATGCAAAACGAACAGGCAGAAGCTGGAATGTATATATCAAAGGCGGCACCGAGGATACAGGCCTTGATGCCATTGAATGGGCAAAACGCACGGAAGAACTTGGTGCAGGTGAAATCCTTTTAACCAGTATGGACAGAGACGGCACTAAATCCGGTTTTGATAATGAGCTGTTGCAAAAAATTAACAATCAAGTTACTATTCCGGTTATCGCAAGCGGCGGTGCCGGGACAACCGGCCACTGCATTGATGCGATCAAAACAGGCAGGGCGGATGCGGTTCTTGCAGCCAGTATCTTTCATTTCAGGGAAATCGAAATTCAAAAACTGAAAGATGATATGTCAAAATCCGGCTTGAAAGTCAGAAAGGCCTGAAAGCTGTTAAATATTTACCATATACCATACTGCATTTACCTCAATCACAATTAAAAGAAAAATTCAACATACAGATGGACAATAACGATATACTGTTTCTCTACGATCTTGAAGAACTTTTAAAATCCAGGAAAGAAGAAAAACCCAAAGGCTCTTACTCTACTCGCCTCTTCAAAAAAGGAATTGATAAAATCGCTCAAAAAATGGGAGAAGAAGCCGTGGAGCTTATCATAGCATCCAAAAATAAAAAACCTGAAGAGACCATTTACGAGTCGGCAGATGTTCTCTACCACCTGCTCGTGCTGTTGGTAGAAAAAGATATTTCGCTCGACAGCGTTGTCCAGGAGATGAAAATCAGAAGCAAGAAGTAGAATGCCTCCTGGCATAGTCTGACTCTATATGATGATACGTTGGAAATAATAGTTTATTAAAATAGTGAAAACTGAAAAGTATTTTATTAAAAATGCAAAAAACAATATTGATTTAGGAACGGCTTCATGTTCGCACCAATAAAATTTTTGATAAAATACTTTCAACATTAAATTGACAATTTTAATTGATCTCTCATCACATGATAAAATCAAGCAAGCTATTTCATTTTTTATTAAAAACAGTTTTTTCATTTGCTGCTTTATTCCTGGTTTCCTGCGGTTCAGAAAGTGAGCCGGAAATCATTGAGAGGCCGCTTCGTACAATTACCGATATCACTGTACCTGAGGGATTCGTTGTTGATGAATTTGCCACAGGGCTGGACCTGCCAACTTCTATTGCCTTTCCTCCCGATGGAAGCAACCGTCTTTTCATCAATGAACTTCAATCCGGCAGAATCATCATATACGAAAATGGTGAGAGGCTTGATGAGCCTTTTGCAACCGTGACCACCATGGTGGATGGTGGTTTCCCGGTTGACGGTGAAAACGGGCTGATCGGGCTTGCTTTTGATCCGGATTACAATTCAAACGGATTTGTATACGTCTCATTTGCAGTCCGGACTGACCAGGGCACAAAAGGTGTGGTGGCTCGCTTTACGGATAATGACAATACCGGCGAGGATTTCACGATTTTACTGGATGATCTGCCCAGCAGCAATGGGCACCAGGTTGAAAATATTGCTTTTGGTCCCGACGGTAAACTTTATGTCTCGGTCGGGGATGCTTTTCAGGAATCAAATGTGCAGAATATTGACCGGTTTCACGGCAAAATGCTTCGTATGAATAAAGACGGAAGCATTCCGGATGATAATCCCTTTGGGGATTCATACGTATGGGCACTCGGGCTCAGAAACAGCTTCGGAATTGCCTTTCGTGATAATGGCGATCTGCTTGCCAATGAAAATGGCCCCAGTTTCAATGACGAGCTGAATGTGATACAGGAAGGCCGGAATTACGGATGGCCGGAACAACTGGGGTCGGGCGGCGAACCCGATTTTACGGATCCCATTCATGTCTGGGAACAAATCGTGGCCCCTACCGGAATTCATTTTTACGAGGGAACCCAGTTTCCGGAGAGATACAGGGGGGAAATGTTCCAGGTACTGTTCGGGCGCACTTTTTCTGAAGGGCCCGATGGTATTGCCAAACGGATCCAGGTGGTGGATTTAGAGGGCAGCGGACAAAACACCGTTCCCTCTTTTGAAGATTTTGCCGTCTATAACTTTTCGGGCACCGGAAACCCGATTGAACTGGCCGAAGGCCCCGCCGGCAGCCTTTTTCTGAGTGACATATTCCAGGGCAAGGTTTTCAGGATTAGATTTGAAAATTGAGTTGTGTCGTCCCCTGTTGGCGGACTTTGCGATGATGCCTCTCGTTGCCCCGGCATTGAAATGCCGGGCTGTAATGTATCATCCCCCAAGGGTGATTTTTTTTGATATTGGCTTGAGTTAGCAATGAAATCGTTTTGTGGGCGGGCAAGGTGTTTTATCATGAGATTAATCTGCGCCATGCCACCCAGCCCCGTTAGCGAACGGGGCGGCAGACCATAGAGAGGCTGTCCAAAAAGATCTATTTGATTTAGTGATGCCTTAATTATTTAGGTTTTCTTCGTGAACCTTTGATCCGTCAGTTGACGGACTCGTGGCAATAAAATGCCGGTCTTTACCACGAAGTCACGAAGCAACACGAAGACTTCGTACCACATCTATTTAAAATTAAATTAAATAATTAAAGTCGGTTTGCAGCCAACTATACTTTTTGGACAGCCTCGTGCTTGTTTCAAAGCAGAACCAATCCCGACACCAGTCGGGATGCCACACCTGCATAAAACCCACCGGCGGGGCTTTAGCCCTGCTTTTTTGCGTTTTGTCTTTTGCATTTTACCTGGCTCAAGGCGCCGGGTATACATAATTCGATTCAAAACTAAGCGGAATTCCGATAGCCCAGTATGCCAGAAGAAAGATCGTCCAGACCACAAGGAAAATAATGGCATATGGCAACATCATCGATATGAGTGTACCAATACCTGTGCTTTTCACATATCGTTTAGAGAACACCACTACTAACGGAAAATATGGAAGCAGCGGTGTGATGATATTGGAAACCGAATCGCCCACACGATAGGCTGCCTGTGTGAGATCGGGGGAAATACCCAACTGCATAAGCATGGGTACAAAGATAGGAGCTATCAATGCCCATTTCGCGGATGCTGATCCTACCAGGATATTTACAAATGCGCTTAAAAATACGATGCCGACAATCGTAATCTGTCCGGGCAGTGCAAGGGATTGTAAAAAATTGGCTCCTTTCAGTGCAATCAGTAGGCCGATGTTTGATTTTGCAAATGCATCAATAAAAAGTGCGCAGAAGAAAGCCATTACCACGTAATATCCCATGCTCTCCATCGACTTGGTCATATTGTTGATCATATCCTTTGAAGAATTGTATTTCCCTGAGGCATAACCGTAAACCAAACCCGGTATTAAGAGCAGAATAAAAATAAGCGGTACGATCGCCTGCATCAGCGGGGCATTGAATGAAAAGAGTGAACTTACTTCGGGATTATCCC
>CAYPZI010000117.1:0-9381 GCA_964415185.1 uncultured Balneolaceae bacterium
GCCTCTGTTCCCAGATGGTTTTTATACCCGTCGATGTCAAAAAATCCGTGGCATCCGGGCAATCTGCTTCATCCGCGATTCTCAGTTTTCGTACACACCCCTGATTTACACTAATCCACCTGACGGTGTTTAATGTAAATCGGTACCCTCTCAAAAGGGGATGGAATTATTTTTCAATCATTTTTTTCAGTTGATCTATATCTCCGCGTTCGCCAATGATGGAGAGTTCGTCATTTTCTTTCAATACGGTTTTTCCATGTGGAAAAATGATCATTCCTTCGCGCTTGATGATGGTGATGAGGCTGTCTCCCGGAAGATCCAGGTCTTTTACTTTCTTATCGATCATAGTGCGGCTGAAATCTTCCTGGCTGAGGTTGATATTGATAAACCGTTCGTCCCTGAGCAGTATTTCACGCAGTTCGGATTCATTTTTGGCACTTTTCCAGCGCTTGTAAAAATCTGAGCTGTCAATCATTTCTGCGAGATGTGCCAGGATCCTCAGATGCTGGCCTGAGTTACCGCTTGAACTGATCAGGTAGATCAGGCAGTACAATTTACCTTCAGCCACATCATCTTCTTCTTTTAACGGCTCAAACTTATGCTGATCCAGGTTCAGGCCTTTCCTGATCCTTACAAGTACAACTTCAGTGTCAATATCTTTATCAATACGAATATGCTTCAGGGCTGCGGCGTTTCCAACCGGAAGTGCCCCTTCTTCTTTATCATCCAAAAAATAGGAGATCAGGCTCTCGCTTGAGATATTTACCCTTTCGGCAAGTTCCTCACACACATTTCTTGTAATTTTCTCAAAGTCATTTTCTTCCGCTAAGTCAAGTACAACTGCCCGGCCAATCGCCTTCTCATACGGATCTTCTTTTCGGAGGCCTTTTTCCCGAATAATGCCGCGCATCTCACGCTCAAGTTCACGATATTGATACTTTCCCAACCTTGCGTGCACATGAAAAATAGCTCCCTGCCTGTTTACTTTATCTTTGGCATAATAGAAATACCAACCTATGGATACCGTAATTACAGCCAGCGTAAAAATAATTGAGAGAAATCCCATTTCGGCAATGAGAAAGGCAGAAACAAAAAAACCGGCAATCTGCACCCAGGGATAAAAGGGCGACCTGAAGCCGGGATCGTAAGCATCAATTTCACTTTCACGCATAACGATAACCGATGCATTCAGGATTCCGAATAGTAACAACTGAAACGCACTGGCAAGCTTGGCTACCGCCTCTACATTGAAACCGATAAGCAGTAAAATCATGAGAAAAACCGTTGCAATCGTGGCGGTTGTCGGGGTCTCGAACCTGCCCAGCTTTGAAAAATAGTTCGGAATAAGGTTATCACGCGCCATAGCCAGCGGGTACCTTGCCGCCGACATAATTCCAGCGTTGGCTGTAGATGCAAAAGCTGCAATTGCTGCAATAACCACAAGAATCAACCCGGTTTCCCCCGGAAGCCAGTTCATAAATTCCTGGCCTGCCGTTGCTACCGGCGTGAGGTCGGACCGAAGCTGATCCGGGTCGAGCAGCATCACCATAATAAAGACACCGACTACATAGACAAACGTTGCCGTAGCCAATGACAGCATCATTCCCAGCGGTATATTTTTATCGGGATCTTTCACCTCTTCAGAAACACTGGCTACTTTGGTTAGCCCTGCATAGGAAACAAATACAAACCCGATCGTTGCAAAAAACCCCTGGGGACCAAATGCGAAGAAAGGCCCAAGATCATTCCTGAGTATTCCGTAAAAGTCGATCGAAAAAACGGCAAACAGCCCCTGTATTACATAGAAAAGCAGTATTATTACTAATGTTGATACAAGTACATTTTGCAGCCAGCTCGTCTCCTTGGCACCGATGACATTAATGACTCCAAAAACAATGGTCAGAGCTATGGCAACCGGGGTAATGGGCAAATCAATGAAAATTGCTATGTAAGCTCCCATTCCGATCAATGCAAATGCACTTTTAAAAACAAGCGCAAACCATGACCCTATCCCGCCCACCGTGCCGAAAAGCGGACCCAGGCTTCTGTCGATAAAATAGTAGGCTCCCCCGGCTCTTGGCATGGCAGTAGATAGTTCTGCAACGCTGAACATTGCAGGAAGGATAAGGATACCTGCCACAAAGTATGCAAAAAAAACAGAGGGGCCTGTTTGTGCTGCCGCGAGGCCCGGAAGTAAGAAGAAACCGGAACTGAACATAGCCCCGGTACTGATCGCAAAAACATCGAACAGTCCAAGTTCTTTTTTCAGTCTTTTCTCTTTTTTTAGTACGGGCATTAAGTTTTAATAAATTTCGATTCAGTTTAAAATAAGAAATGCATCAGGTATTAAACACGATCACCGGACACTTAGCCATCTGCAGTATATTTTCTACCCTTGGCCCAAGATACAGCCGCTCGGATCCGGGACGGACATGAGTACCGATTACAATCAGGTCAATTGCATTTTCTTTTGTAACACGCGTGATGATTTCCTCGGGATTTTTACCTTCAATCACCATTTTGGCTGTTTTGACACCAAAAGCTTCGCCAAGGGTTTTTAATTCACTTACCATTTCATTGCCAAACTTTCGTTTAGTTTGAACCTGTTTGGCATTGACACCATAAATGGATCGTTCCTCGGGCACCACCACATGCAAGGCAAGAACTTCTTTCTTTTTATCCGGTTTTGCAATAAAAAAAGCAAGTTCTGCGGCATTCTTCGCAGCAACACTGCCGTTTGTGGGTACCAGTATTCTGTCGGCTTTCCAGCTTTGATCTATCTCGCCGGCCTGGACGATGAGAGTCGGACAGGGCGATACACGTACAATATAATCCACAATGGGATTGAACAGATGGCCGGCCTCAACGGTACGTTCTGTTGCACCCATTACGATGAGGTCATAATCCTTTTTGGCCTCATCGAGGATGATGTCCGCCGGTTTATCACCGGATACTACCTTGGTTGTGATCTCACCCTGTTTAAAATAACCTGATAATTTCTCCAGGTAGTTTTCACACGCTGTTCTATTTGCTTTGTCGGTCACCGTCAATAAGGTAAGCGAGATTTCATGATCTTTACTGATCAGCTCGAGAATCCGCGATTCAACAGACTGCACCTGGGCGCTGTTCCAATCGATATCCGGCCTGAGCCGCACCGGCAGCAGCACCCGGTGTACGCCTGCCACAAGGCTTTCCGATTCAAGTTCTTCCTTTTTCAGCCTTTTCTGCTCTTCTTCGGTGATGGTCACCTTTTTCAATATAAAACGCAGGGCAACCGGGGCCATAAGCGATGTTGCGATTGCCATCACTACAATAATGGAAAACATATCCTGCGACAAAATTCCCAGCCGCAGGCCGATTGTGGCGATGATAATTTCCATGGCACCGCGTGCGTTCAGCCCGGCTCCGAAACTGAGTGATGTCCAATGGTCTTTTTTCCCAATTACCCTTGCACCGAAATAGGTGCCGGCAATTTTGCCGATTGTGGCAATCGCTATAACCAGCAGTGTGATCAGAAGCAGTGTCGAATCAAACAGGTTGATGACATTCACTTTCAATCCTGCAACGGCAAAAAAAATCGGCGCAAAAATGCCTAATGCTATACTTTCAAGCTTTTGAAATACCTGCTCGGGCACCCGCCGGATCATGCCGAAAAGAATCCCCATCACAAATGCACCGAGAATAGCTTCCAGGTTCAGTGCCTGGGTGATGGCACCCCACAGAAACGTAAAAACGATAATCAGCGTGAGGATACGGTCGCGGCTGATGACCTCATCCTGAACATAGATGAAAACTTTTTTCACGATCCATTTTCCTACGGTAAAACTGAGTACCATAAATGCCAGCACACTTCCGATGGTGGTTAATACCGTACCGGCTGTAACGGCATCACCGGCTGCTATACCGGCAACGATTGAAAGCAAAATCCATCCCGTGGTATCGTCACTCATTCCGGCTGCGATGATAGTCTGCCCGATATCACGGCGCATCAGGTTCATGTCCATCAGTACTTTTGCAATAACGGGAATCGCCGATATCGACATGGCCGTAGCCACAAAGAGGGCAAATACAATTCTTTCATCCGGGTCGGCCAATAGGAATTCGGGAAGATAGATCCCGAGAAAAAAGCCGGTGATAAATGTGACCGTAATACCGCCGAATGAAACTCCTATTGCCGTTTTTGCATGTCTCCTGATCAACTGGATATCTGTTTCAAGGCCTGTAATTAGTAACAAGAACATGGCGCCAAGAAGGCTGATCACTTCAAGCAGGTATCCCTGCACTTCGGTTTGAGGGATAATCCACTCACCAAAAACAGGAATGGCTCCGCTTAGAAGAGACGGGCCCAATATGATTCCTGCAAGAATCTCTCCGATAACGGAAGGCTGCCCCAGACGCGATGCCAGCTCGCCCAGCAATCGTGCAGCCAGCAGCAATATTGCAATTTGCAGCACCAATACCAGTATGTCATGATGTGAAGCAGCTGTAAAGATGTCCATTTCCGAGATAAAAGTTTTACAGGATTGCCAGAGGATAACCGGCGATTAAGATGATTTTATTGAAAATATGTCAGCTAACGAATCAGGAAAATATAGATAATGGAATCAAAAAAATAATTTTGATGAATTTATTTCGGTTAAAAAGGATCGGAGCCTCACTATTGTTTCACGCGGAGGGCGCATGAGGAGCGCGAAGAACGCCGGGGATTTGAAATAAAGCACAGTGCTCACAGCGCACTTTGCGTCCATTGCGGTTCCACCCTTTGCGACCTCTGCGTGAAACAGTAAGGCAGGATTTCAGGATGGTTGGCCCGCCAATCATCGAATACTTATCTCCCGCAGATCCCACTGATCCCGCAGATTTTTTTAAATTGATTTCCGGTTTCATCTCTTTAACTTTTTGGCATGACAACTAATCATTCAAAACGCTGGAATATCCAGATCGACACGGGCGGTACGTTTACGGATTGTATCGGTACGGACCCGGGTGGTCACGAGCACCGTTGCAAGGTTCTGAGCAGCAGTGCCCTGAGGGGTAAAATCACCGGCATCATTGACCCTCAGACAATCACAGCCGAGACCGAGTGGCATGTTCCGGATGATTTTATCAATGGATTTACGTTCAGGATTCACAAATTCCCTGATTTCGAGGCGTCTGTTACAGCTTATAAATCCGGTTCCGGGCGTATTCGGCTTGACAAGAAACTGCCCGGAAACCTGTCTGAAAATATCAACTTCGAGGTTATTTCTCCCGAAGAAGCCCCCATCCTTGCTGCCAGGGTTCTTACAAAAACACCTTTGAATAAAGAACTGCCGGAAATGGGCCTCCGCCTTGCGACTACCAAAGGCACAAACGCCCTGCTTGAACGAAAGGGCGCACCTACTGCCCTCTTCATAACCGAAGGTTTCGGCGATCTGCTCGAAATCGGTGAACAGCACCGGAAGGATATCTTTTCACTTAAACCGGAAAAAAGCCGTCCGCTTTGCAGCAGGGTGATCGAAGTAGGCGAACGCATCGACAGCGATGGCAAGGTTTTAATCCAACCGGATCCCGATAAGCTGATGGAAAAAGCCGAATCCCTGCCTGGGGAAGGCATCCGGTCAGCAGCGATCTGCTTCATGAACAGCTACAAGAATCCGGAAAATGAACGTCTGTTAGCTGATATACTTGAGAAAACAGGATTTGATTACATTTCCGTCTCCTCCCGGATCAGCCCGTTTATAAAAATCATCCCACGGGCCCGTACGACTGAAACCAACGCCTATCTCTCCCCCGTAATGCAGAGTTATTTTAATAACGTATCCGAAGCTGTTAAATCGGGAGAATTCAGGGTCATGACCAGCGCAGGCGGACTCGTAAGCGTAAAAGAATACACCCCGAAAGACAGCCTGTTGAGCGGCCCTGCTGCGGGCGTTGTGGGGGCAGCCCATGCAGGCAGGGATGCCGGCTGTACAAAAATTCTTTCTTTTGATATGGGTGGCACAAGCACCGATGTGGCACGGTATGACGGCGAATACGACTACCTGTTTGAACACAAGGTCGGCGACGCCGAACTGACGGCGCCTGCCATCTCCATCGAAACGGTGGCTGCCGGCGGGGGATCGATGTGTTCGTTCGATGGCTTCGCACTGCAGGCAGGCCCGGAAAGTGCCTCTGCCGATCCCGGCCCGGCATGTTACGGCAACGGCGGGCCTATGACCATAACAGACGTAAACCTGCTGCTGGGAAGGCTCAACCAGCGCAATTTTCATTTCCCGGTAGACAGAAAGGCATCGGAAAAAGCCATTGTTCAAATCTGTAAACAGGTTGCAGAGGCAAACGGAGATGATGCCGGACGGGAAGAGATACTGGAAGGATTTTTAAATATCGCCAATGAAAGAATGGCCCAGGCTATCCGGAAAATTTCCGTACAAAAAGGATTCGATCCTTCCGAATATGCATTGGTGACGTTTGGGGGTGCAGGCGGACAGCATGCATGTGCCGTGGCCGGTAAACTGAACATATCAACCATCCTGATTCCCCGCGATGCCGGCCTGTTGAGTGCCCGTGGACTGGAAAAGGCTGAAATCGAACGGTTTGCAGAATCAATGCTTCTGAAAACTCCGGATGAAATCGAACAGGATCTTGAAAAGAAATTCAACTCCCTCCGGGAAGAAGCCGTACGAAAACTGTGCAACGAAGGAGTTGAAAGAGACCAGGTCAACGTGAGAAAACATTTCATCTTCGCCCGTCTCAGCGGACAAAACTCAACCCTTGAGCTGGAATGGAAACCAGGGTTGAATATCAAAAAGAAGTTCAGGCAGAAGTACACCGAACAATTCGGCCACTGGATTGAAAACCGGGAAATTGAAATTGAATCGGTTCGTGTGGTGGCATCCGCGGGTGGCGGCTCTGTCTCGAAAACAGACGCTGCCGGTGAAGAGACATCATCGGAACCCATTCTGAAACAAAAGTCGTGGCACAACGGCAGGGAAATAGAACTCCCGGTTTACGATCGCTCCTTTTTCGGCGACGAAAAAAAATTGAAAGGCCCTGCCCTGATCCTGGATCCTTTCAGCACCATTTTCCTCGAGCCCGGATGGCAGGCGGAAATGCTTGAATCCGGCACGATTAAATTATCATTGATATCAGAACTAAAAGAAGAGGAACCCGAAGAAGATGAGATCATAGAACTCGAACTGTTCACAAACCGTTTTAAATCCGTTGCCGAACAGATGGGTGAAAAGCTTCGGCGCACGGCCATGTCGGTAAATGTGAAAGAGAGGCTCGATTTTTCGTGTGCCCTGCTCGATCCGGATGGTTACCTTGTGGCCAACGCACCGCATATTCCCGTGCATCTCGGGGCCATCGGTTTATGTGTCCGCTCCATGATCAAATACATAGAGGAAAACAAGGGGCAAACCATTCAGGAAGGCGATGTATTGATCACCAACCATCCGGCTTTTGGCGGATCACACCTGCCCGATGTAACGATTGTGACGCCCGTTTTTACAAATGGTGAACGAATCGGGTACATGGCTTCCCGGGCGCATCATGCCGAAATTGGCGGAAAAAGTCCCGGATCCATGCCCGCCGACGCTGAGAGCCTCTCCGAGGAGGGAGTTGTGATACCGCCCATGCATCTTGTTAAAAACGGCAAGCCCAAATTTGAGAAACTGAAAAACCTGCTTGAAAATGCCCGATATCCGTCCCGTACACCGGAAGAAAATATGGCAGATATAGAAGCAGCCATTGCCGCCAACCGGTTCGGAGCACGCGAGCTCGTAAAATTAGCAGAGAAGCATTCCATTGAAAAAGTGAACCGGTATATGAAAAAACTGAGAAGCTATGCTGCCGGCAGGCTGAAGCAAACCGTTCAAAATATCTCAGACGGAACCTGCCGGGCCTCAGAAAAGATGGATGACGGTTCTAGATTGGAAGTGAAATGTACGGTTTCGGAAAGCTCGCTTACCATCGACTTCACGGGCTCGGCAGATACACATCCGGGTAACCTGAATGCCAATCCTTCGATTGTAAACAGTGTTGTTATGTATGTGCTCAGATTGCTGATCGATGAGCCGTTGCCACTCAATGACGGGCTTCTCGATCCTGTTGAAATTATCCTGCCGAAAGGAATCCTCAATCCCGAATTTCCGGGCTCTCCGGATGAATGTCCGGCCGTGGTTGGCGGCAACGTGGAAACCAGCCAACGATTGACAGACACGTTGCTCAAGGCGTTCGATACGATTGCCTGCAGCCAGGGAACCATGAATAATGTTCTGTTTGGGAACGAGTCGTTCGGCTACTACGAAACCGTGGGAGGCGGCTCTGGTGCCGGTAAAGGTTTTGACGGCACGGATGCGGTGCATCACCACATGACAAACACACGCGCCACCGATCCGGAGATTCTTGAACACCGCTATCCGGTCAGGATTAACCGGTATGCCGTCAGGAAAAATTCGGGTGGAACCGGGAAGTGGAAAGGAGGTGACGGAATCATCCGGGAAATGACATTCCTCGAACCGGTTGAACTTACCGTTCTTACACAACATCGAAACGTAGAACCTTACGGCCTGAATGGAGGCGGTGCCGGTAAACCGGGCAGGCAGTATATTATCAAAAAGAATGACGAGAAAAAGATTCTCGATTGGCGTGATTCTGCTAAAATTGAAAAAGGAGACCGGTTTGTGCTGGAGACACCGGGTGGAGGCGGTGCTTGTTAAGCGCCATTATTTTGAGATTGTTGATAATGGAACTCCGGACCATAAATTTGATCCATTTTCAATTTCAAATTTTAATAAATTTCGAAATCCAACCTCCTGAATAGGAGGCTGTCCAAAAAGTATAGTTTGCCACAGCTCAATTTAAATTGTTTAATTTCATTTTGATTAGATGTGGCACGAGTTCTTCGTGTGTCTTCGTGGCAAGACTGCATGGATTGAACAATCAAGCCTTAATTGTTAAAACCGGTCAGGGTGATCTGTAGCTCGCGGTTTCCTCTGCACCCATTGCGGTTAAAACTTCGTGCCCTTCGCGTGAAATCCCCGCAGATTCCACATCATGTGCCAATCAACCCTGTAAACCATCAGAAAAACAATTTAACCCCGTTTACTCAAATACAGGAAATAGTGCCAGGATATTCTTATTTTTAAGGTCTTTTAAATATACAAATCTATATGTCTGATTCAACCGAAATTACAAACCAGCTAAATTTGCCCCCCGGAATTGAGAAGAAAGAGTGGCATCCGCTGTCATGGAATATCCGCAAAATAGCACAGCTTCCCCCGTATCCCGATACTGAGAAGCTACAGGAAGTGTTTGATGAACTTAAAAACCTCCCTCCCCTTATTACTTCATGGGAAGTGGATGTTTTGAAAGACAAACTTGCCGACGTCTCCGATG
>CAYPZI010000118.1:0-2383 GCA_964415185.1 uncultured Balneolaceae bacterium
AAATCAGCGGGCAATAATCTCCCGCGTATTCCGGCGGTTGTCAGAGTTGCCAGATAAGATCCGCAGCCAAAACAAGTGTTTAATTATGGTGAGTTAGTATATTTTCAAAATGCAGTTTCTATACCCTGACGCAAATCAGCATGTCAGATTAAAACATTATTTTCCCTCAAATTTATTTTACATCAGATGAATTAGTTTCCAATTCAAAATCCGCTTCAATGCCCTGTGGTTTTGCCCAAATTAAGGTGGTAATCTTTAATAATTGCCCGCTCTTTTTCTCTGGCAAAGACGATCAGTTTTTACACTTTTTTTATTAATAAGGTAATTACTGATTAATAAGTTTTACTGCTAATTTATTAATCTAATCTATCTGATATGAAATCTGTTTCTTGCTTTATTTTTATTTATTTCACGGTTTTTTTATCCGTTAATAGTTCATATTCCCAAACATCCACTGATGTAACAATTGAATATATAGCCCACTCGTCGTTTATTATTCATGCAGAGGATAAGAGTATTTTATTGGATCCATATGCCGACCGCGTATGGATTGGTTATGATTTCCCAAAAAATATCAAAACCGATTTAGTACTTATTAGCCATCCTCACTATGACCATGATGGTGGGTTATTTATGGGTAAAAAACCGTATTGGTTCTTTGACACAACTGTCATCCAAAATCCGGACAGATATACACTGGGACCTTTTAACATCCGTGCCGTAGTTGGTAAACATGCAAAACACTATGGTGTGGAATTTAGACAGTTAAATACTATATGGATTTTAGAAGTAGATGGATTAACTATTGCCCATCTTGGAGATAATCAGTTATTAACCGATGATAATATGAAAATTGTGGGTGAAGTTGATATTTTGCTCGTTCCACTTGATGACAAAGAACACATACTTACTTTCAGCGAGTTTAAAAAAATAAGAAAAGCTCTAAACCCTTCGCTGATTATCCCCATGCATTACAGAATTGAAGAGCTTGAACCGAATCCGAATACTCTTGCAAAGTTAGGCTCGGTTGAAGAGCTCATAAAACGAGAAAAACGAGTTATTGAACATGACGGTCATAAATATTCAGTAAATAAAAGTTCTCTTCCCGGAAAACAGTCTTTTTTGATTTTACAACATTCACCTGAAGTTCCTTTACCGGAAAAAAGCAATTGAATTTAAATTGTCAAAGCCGACATAGTTGAGGCAAAACAATTAGCAAAATTATTTGTGAGAAATGGGGTCTAACAAACTCTGCACAGTATCTCCCGCGGATTGCGCTGATCTCGCAGAGAAACATTTCTTAAAAATCTGCGCGATTTGCGAAATCTGCGGGCAATTATCTCCTGTGGATCATGCTGATTTCATTCGCCCTGAACATCATATCTGCAGCTTGTAAAATTTTCATTTTGAGCTGATTGTTGTAATCCGGCCGCTCATCAAGAAAATCCCGTACTGTCTGCACGGCAGTTCCGGAAGAGTGATTCCCTAATGTTACGTCCAGCCAGCGTTTCGGGAAAAAGATATCGCCGGTAACCTGGATTTCTTCAAGGAGTTCCAAAGAGGGCACTATGTATTTTTCGGAATGCTGTACCCGGAGCGGGTGATTTAAATAGCCGAGGGCACTCAATACCCAGGATTCGGTCTGACGGTTTTCTTCTTTTTTCAGCGACTCGAAAAAATCATCCCTGACCGCCGGATCATTTGAGAGTGCCGGAGCGATAAATTCGAACCGGCGCCTCCTGTCTTCGTTTTGGATGCGGTCAAGCTGAGATGAAATGATTGAATCCGATTCCCCAGGAATTTTAACCGCCAGGTCTGAAGCCATAGAAATGTAATCTGTTTCCGAGAGGTTTAATCCTTCAATATCAAGCTCCCGGTTCCAAATGTCATAAACATTTTGAATGGCTTGAGTGGTAAGTGCAATGTTTCTGTATGCTGTGAAGAAGGTTTTTTTGTGTGCGGGATCGTCTTCCGACATCATTGCCTCCCAAAGTGTGTTTTCCAGCCCGGAAGCCATCTTCAGCCGGTCATCTTCATTCAGCAGGTTCCAGTAAATGATCCGGATTTGACCAAGCATCTGGTTGATCAAAAGCTGGTTATCTTCATGCGGGACCAGCTCAAGCAGCTTTCGGGCATACTCTTTTGGTTCAACCCCGTTTCGTTCCAGCATGTTTTCATAAATGTTGATGAGCAGCGAACCCCTGGTAACATTCTCAAGTTCATCCCACAGGTCAAGATTTTGGAGAGAGGCAGGAGATAACCCGTAGCCGCGGCCATCCGAATTGTAGAGAATTTGATCCGGATCTTTATAATTCATCTGTGTCTCTCTTTGTTCACTTAAAACCTGGTGTGAGATAAATTCGGTTCCTGTTTTTTCAAGTAT
>CAYPZI010000118.1:2483-9334 GCA_964415185.1 uncultured Balneolaceae bacterium
CCGTACATCTGGCCGGCTTCGTTCAGGTTATCCAGATGCTGACGGATGGGATTGGCACCTTCGGTCCGGTCAACGGAGTAGGAAGCGGGATGATGCCGGAGTATAAAATTCAGGTCGTGGTCAATCCCGGGAAAATTCGGATTCATGATTTTGGCAGCCATAAAATTGGCGAAAACTTCCTTGGTCCATACATCGTTGAACCACTTCATGGTAACCAGGTTTCCGAACCATATGTGTGCGGTCTCATGAGCTATTAAACTTGCCCGGCTCAGGAGCTGCGAATCCGAGGGGTCTTCATCAAGGAAAAGCGAAGAAGCCCGGTACAATATCGCCCCGACATGCTCCATTCCGCCGTATTGAAAAGAGGGGATAAGGGCGAAATCAAATTTTTGAAACGGGAACCGGATACCGGTGTACTCTTCAAGCCAATCGAGGGAAGCTTTATGCAGACGGAAGATATCATTCACATTGCGCGACACCTTTTCACGATCGGTCTCTCGGTGCAGCATTGTCATTTCAACACCATCTAATTTTTGTGTGATAATCTCAAAATCTCCGGCAACAAATGAAAACAGGTAGGAGCTGATAAGATCGCTTTTGGCAAAATTCAGGGTTTTCGTTGAGTCAGATTCGATCAGGCTCTCAAGCGGTGCGTTTGATATTGCTTCCCAATGCAGGGGAATTTCAAGTGTCAGATCGTACCTCGCTTTCAGGTCCGGCTGATCAAAAAGCGGGAACGCCGTGCGGGCCCGGTCGGGTACAAACAGTGTGTAGAGGTAATCAGGATTCCGGTTTAAGGAGGTCTCGCCTGCAACAAATGAAATATCAACCTGGTTTTTTCCCGTAATCAGGAAATTTGAGGGCAGAATCAGGTGCTCGTTTCTGTGTTCAATTTCAGCTTCCGACCCATTGATGGTAACGGATTTCAATAAATCGCCGGACTCACGGAAGTCGAGTTGAATGTCATTATCTGCATTCCCAAGTGTAAATGTGATTGTTTCAGAAGCTTTTATTTCTCCGGATGCTTGTTCGGGAATATCAAAATAGAGCTCGTAAACAATATCCGAAATGTTGTCTTTCCTGAACTGGGCAAGCTCGAGCGAAACCCCGGGTTCAATTGCCGGTGCAGGGCTTCGTCCGCATGCAACAGCAAGTGAGGCAATTAGTAAGAAAACAATCAGGTGTGAATATTGCATAAGGTTATTTAGATTAAACGGAACCTAAATCTACAAAAATTCAGAATCGTTTTTGAATTCTTGTTTATTGACCAAACCGTATTAAAATCCGGGAGTTGTTTTTTACAAATGAATGAGGGGAGAGTATGGCCCATTCTTAGCCGGGAGTCACTTTTTCGTCATAAGGATCGCTTTGCACAACGGCACCATCTTTCAGATTAATAATCCGGTTTCCGTACCCTGCCATTTTTTCCGAATGGGTTACCTGTATAATCGTCACTCCCTCTTCCTGATTCAGTTTTTTAAATAGATCCATAATCTGTTCCGACTGTTCGGAGTGCAGGTTGCCGGTAGGCTCGTCGGCAAGAAGCAGTTTCGGGTTTCCGATCAGTGCCCTGGCTACACCCACCACCTGCTGCTGTCCGCCGGATAGCTGCTGCGGAAACAAGTTTTTTTTAGCCACGATATTAAAGCGATCGAGCATATCCGCAACCAACGCTTTGCGTTCTTTGGATTTTACCTTTCTGTAGAGCAGCGGCATTTCGATGTTTTCGTAGACGGTCATCTCATCGATCAGGTGATACGCCTGGAATACAAAACCAATATAAGATTTATGATACTCCGATTTCCGCTTTTCGCTCAGGGAATGGACAGCTTCATCAAAAAAATGATATTGTCCTTCAGAAGCATCATCCAGAAAACCAATAATGTTAAGCAGGGTTGATTTTCCGGCTCCGCTGGGTCCCATCACCGTTACGAATTCACCTTCATCAATGTCAAGATTGATATTCCTGAGGATAAAAGTTCGCTGAAAACGCTTGTCGATATATTTGTCGATGTTTCTGAGTTTAATCATTTTTTAGTAATTGGCTGATAGCTTGTTAATTATTCACTTCTCAAACATTGAACCGGATTTGTTAATGCCGCTTTCAAAGATTGCCAGCTTACCGTTAAAAATGCAATTACGATTGCGAGAGCTCCTGCCAGGATAAAAATTCCTGGTCCGATCTGAATACGATACGCAAAATCAGCCAGCCACTGGTTCATAAAATACCAGGCTACTGGTAAAGCGATTATGAATCCAATGATTACAAGTTTCAGAAAATCCTTGTTCAGCAATCCTACAATGTGGCCGACAGTGGCTCCCAATACCTTGCGTATGCCTATTTCTTTTATACGGCGTTCTGCAGCGAAGGCGGCCAGGCCGTAGAGACCCAGGCAAGCTACAAAAATGGCGATAATAGTAAATAACGAGACTATCTGACCCAGGCGGTGCTCAGTACGATACATAGCGTCAAATTTCTCATCAAGAAATTCGTAGTTGAATGATAGATTGGGAGCATATCCGGCAACTTCCTTTTCCAGAAAATTCATAGCTTCAGGTATCCGGTCGGGATGCAGTCTGGCCAATAGGAGTCCGGTACCGGCCCAGTTGTCAGACTCATGTATCTGCAGAACCACCGACTCGATTTTCCGGTGAAGCGATGCAATATGAAAGTTTTCAACCACCCCGATCACCTCTCCTTCATTATCTAAGGTAAAACGCCTTCCAATGGCATCTTTGGGTGACCACCCCAGCTCCTCCACTGCTTTCCTGTTCAGAACATAAGCCCTGTCCTGATCGGAAGCGTATTCCGTGGAAAAATTACGTCCTGCCAATAATTCAATATCCAGTAGCTCAATAAAATCATAATCCACCACGGCAGGTGCTACGGAGATACCTTTCTCCGTTTCAGCCCGGTTCTCAGGTGAAAATGTTTCAGGAGTATGTGTCAACCTGATGTTAAAATTTCCCGGTGATCCGTTGGCAACCGCAGCCCCCGCCACACCGGCGTGAGAAGCGGCCCTGTCACGTAATGTATGACGCATCTGCCAGGCCTGCTGGGTTGGTAAATTGATAACCACTACCTGTTCACCGTTGAAACCGAGATCCCTGGTCTGTGCGAACCGGAGCTGTTCATAAATTACCATTGAACCCATAATAAGAACCAGTGCAATACTGAACTGGCTAACCACTAATCCTTTACGTAAAATTACTCCCGAACGGCCTCCGGGTAAACTATTTCGCAGAATTGCGGAAGGGGAAAAGCCTGACAAATATAAAGCCGGGTAGATTCCTGCCAGTAAACCAACAACGATGGCTCCGAGTCCGAGCCATATCAGAAACATCGTATTTTCACCGCTCATAATGTGCGTCCCGAATAGCTGATTGAACCAGGGCAGAGAAACTTCGGCCAGCAGAAGTGCCATCAAATAGGCTCCGAAACTTAACACCACTGATTCACTCAAAAACTGCATTGCCAGTTGTCCCTTACCTGCGCCTGCAGTCTTGCGAATACCTACCTCCTTTGCGCGAAGCGAAACCTTTGCAGTGGATAGATTTACATAGTTTACACATGCTATAATCAGAATGAAGAGTGCTACTGAACCGAAAAGATATAGATACTTCGCATTACCGGTAAAACCGTTATTGTAGCTAACGTCTGAAAGATGAAGCGAAGTAAGCGGGATAGATAAAAATCTGGAATTTGCATTATCATAGTGTCTGCTTGCAATCACTTCAAGATGTTCATCTAACACATTCCGTGCTTCCGGTCTGTTTAAAAGTGCAAATGTCGAAAAAGAGTAAGCCCCCCAGGAATCGGGTTGCCTGTATCGTTCCGGAAAGGTTTCAAATGAAACAAGTGCATCGAATGTAATGGAACTGTTTTGAGGAGGATTGTCCACAATACCTGATATCTCCAGCACGATCGTTGTATCTTTCTGCATCCAGTATACTGGTTCGCCCACCGTATTAATCTCACCGAATAATTGTTTGCTGATGCGCTTCGTCAATACTATTTGTCCGGGTGCTTCCAGAGCATAATCTTTGTTGCCGTAAAGCAAATCAAATGAAAAAATGTCGAAAAAACCCGGTTCAGAATAACGCATTTGATCGATCGTGATGTAATCCTGTCCGTCCCGGCTCAAATTTAAATTCTGAATCGAAGTGAGGCGTGTTGCTCTTTCCACCCCCGGCACCTCCTCTTCCAGGGCCGGTGCCAATGGATATGGCGTTGAAATCATCGTACCAAATTGCTGATGATCAACGCCCAAAGTGATAATAGAATCCGATTTTTCGTGAAACCGGTCGTAACTAAGTTCCTCGCGGACATAGAGTGAAATGAGGATGCAACAGGCCAGTCCTACGGATAAACCCGACAAATTTATAATTGTATTACTTTTGTGGCGAACCAGGTTTCGCCAGGCAATTTTTATATAATTTTTTATCATTGGCTTACAACGTCAGCAGGCAATAGCTGATAGCCAGTCGCTGTTAATTTTTATTTTCAATTTAAACAAATATTTTTATTCATAATCCTTCAAGTATTTCAGAGCATAAATACAAATATATTACTGCATAAAACGGGCCAAAATCAAAAGCTCTGTTCTTTATATAAAATCCGATACAATTATAGGTTTTGCGAACGGCAATGAACACTTCGGTGTACGAAAACGAACAAAAAAAAGCCGGAACTAAAAAAAGATCCGGCTTTGAAAAACGGTTAGGGAATAATTTTTTAGTTTCTTTCCCGCAGCTTAATGTTTCTGAACCAGACGTCATCACCGTGATCTTGTAATGAGATGTACCCCGGTTCAAACTTGCCAAAAACATCAGAGTACTCGGCAAATTTGCTGTTATTTATCATCTCTTCCCATTCGGATGTTCCAAGATGATATTCAACTACTGCTTCGCCGTTTTGGAAATGGACAACAGTACCTCTGTATACGAGAACTTCGGCCTTATTCCACTCACCATGTCCGCGGAAATTTTGAGGCTCTGCCGGTATCAGGTCATAAAGACTTCCGGCCTGCCTGTTTCCATCCTCGCCTAACATTGCATCGGGATGGTTTGCATTATCCAATATCTGCATTTCGGGAGCAGAGTGCCAGATGGGCCTGTCTTCAAGCTCTTGAGCAAGATAGAAGATTCCGGAGTTCCCGCCCTCCGAAACTTTCCATTCGAGCGAAAGATGAAAATTCTGAAATTTTTGATCAAAGACAATATCACCGCCCGCTCCACCTGCTTCACCGGTTCCGGCTCCTTCAACCTTGAGGGCACCATCTTCGATAATCCATCCGCTTTCAGGGAAAGAATCACTATTGTATCCTCTCCATCCGTCGGTAGACTCGCCGTCGAAAAGTAGCATCCAGCCTTCATCGATTTCTTGCTGGGTTAAGGTGTTAGGCGGTACGTCTTGTTCTGCTTGTTCTGCGCTCTCAGTCTGACTGGTCTCTGAGTCATCTGATGCACACGCGGATAATAATCCAATCGTAAAAAGTGTTAAAAAAACACTGTATAAGGATAATCTGAGTTTCATAATTATATTTTTTTATTAAGGTTAATAGATAGTACTAATTAAGCGGGCATGGCCGGCAGACTCCAGCCATCTCTGTACCTTTTTTTGATAAGGCCGTTCGCAAATCGTAATGCATTGATCGGGTCCGTTCTTTCCTGGTTGAATGTTGGGTGCCCATCCTCAATGCTGAATCCGTCTTCGATAACGATCTGAATAAATTCATTGGGATTAATGTTTGTGAACTTCATATCCTCACCGTTCCACTCGAGTTCTTTATTGAGATTCTGCAAGCGTACGGCAAGCACTCCCATCAGAACCATCTCATTAAATGGTCCGGACTTATCGAACGATGATTTGGTCTCCGTTCTGCTGTCGGGGCTCTCTTTACAAGCCCTTACCCAATCGAGATAATGCGCTTCCTCACCTTCAACTTCACGTTTAACTTCACCATCAACTTCAATTTCAACATCACTAATTTTAACACGGCGCTCTGTTTTAGGTACATTCGGTTCATTACCGGACAGCAACCATGGATCTGAGCCGTAACAACCATGCACAAGAATATCATCCGTTCCGTGAATCAGCACTCCGCCGCCGCGATGGTTCATATTTTTGCCTTCAGGCCATCCTTCGGGTTTCAGTGGTTGCAGCCCGCCATCGTACCAGTGCACTTCAACTTCCGGAAGTCTTCCAAAACTGCTGTTACGCTCGGGATAGGTAAGCCGGACTCTCTCCGCATTTGGTGCCGCGTCTTGTAGCAGAAGTGTAGAGCTTCCCTGTGCCTTAACCGGGTAGCCAAGCTCAAGGGATTTAAAGGGTGCGTGAAGGATATGGCATGCCATGTCACCCAATGCCCCTGTACCGAAATCCCACCATCCGCGGAAATTCCAGGGTGTATAGATCTCATTGTAAGGCCGCATTTGAGCAGGGCCTATAAACAGATCCCAGTCAATAAAATCAGGTACAGGTTGTTCCTCAGGAGGATTGAGTCCCTGTGGCCAGATTGGCCGGTCGGTAAAGGCTTCAATTTTTGTTACTTCACCAATGACACCATTTTGTATCCACTCTGTAATTAGATTAATACCTTCACCTGAAGCGCCCTGGTCACCCATCTGGGTAGCTACTCTGTACTCTGCTGCGAGTTTTGTCAGCAGCCTCGATTCATAGATGGTATGAGTAAGGGGTTTTTCAACATATACATGTTTGCCCATGGTCATAGCATGAGATGCAACAATTGCGTGGGTGTGATCGGATGTAGCAACAACCACTGCATCAATATCCTCACCCATTTCATCAAACATTATACGCCAGTCCCGATATTTTTTTGCATCCGGAT
>CAYPZI010000119.1:0-9223 GCA_964415185.1 uncultured Balneolaceae bacterium
TATCCGAAGCCTCCTCTTCTGATTTCCGAACGCCCCAAAAATCAGGGTTGTAGTGCGAATCGTGCATCGGGTATGTATGCATCGATATATAATCAACCGACCTGATAAGTTCATTCAGATCCTCTTTATGATACTCCTCTCCGCCGCCGCCCCAGGATGCAAAATTGTCGGAGCTGGTGATCCATAATAATTGGGGGAGTTTTTCTTCTTTTTTCAAATCTTGAAGATGGTTCACCCATTTCAGAATGATACCAGGTTCCACATAATATTCTTGCTGCCAATGCACCATCGCTTCATTGCCGACAGCAATGACCTTTACAATATCCGGATACATGTTTGCCAGTTTTGCCGCACGGTCAATTTCACCGGCATTTCGGGGATGATCCTGGTCCCTGATACGTTCAGGGTGATCCGTCCAGGCATGTTTTGCATCTATCCATGCCCCCAGCATCACATACATTTCAAAGTTCGGATTTTGATCTTTGAGTTCACGAATTGCTTTTAATAAATTCGGCACTGCATCTAAATACAGATTATAGGTTCTGATAAATCTCACACCCATTGCATGCAGAATTTTCATGTCTTCTTTTAATTCAGGAAGGGTAGGTTGTATATCTCTCGAAATTCCCCGGTAACCACTATACGAGACTGCCATGTATTCAGGGTTACCTAACAATTCCGAAGCTGTTTTATCTTTTATAATTTTTTTGTGTCCTGTCTCATCGGTACAGCCAATCGACATTACGGAAACAGTAAAAATGATAATGACAAGTAAATATCCCTTACGTATCTCTTTCATCCATTTACCCGGTTTGTGCTTCTGATTTGATTATCGGTGACCGAAACCGTTAGTTGCTTTATTTTTCCGGTTCGGTGAAATACTTCCAGGGTTGTTTTTTTATCCAAAGAAGAGGACTCATATTTTTTTGATGAGCCATCATTAAAGTGAATGATCAACTCGTTTTTATCATCTCTTTTATAGATAATCGGAATCTGGCAGTAGGTAAAACCCAGAGAATCCGGTGGCAGCCTCTTTTCATATTTCTTTTGATCAACGGTTACCCATTCAGCCGGTTTAGAATCCTTGCAGAAATGTTGTTCCGTGAGCATAAATGGATTAAAACTCAATACGGCCTCTTCGACTTTGACGCCCATCCGGCCAAAATTTACTAAAATATCTTCCTTGACCTGCCCCGTCATACCAGGCTGCTGGGCGCCCCTGTGCTGTGGAGTATGTGAATAGGCATCAGTAGGGAAAGCACCATATTGTTCGGGAGGCTTATGAACACCAATTCCCTTTTCAATGTTGTCAAAATGAAGAGCAAGACGATTAAAAGTGGCTTCATTTGTATTCTGTTGATCAGCCTTCATGCAAAGCTCAAAAACGGCTACATGTAGTTTTGAAACCATATGCCAGTAAATGGAGCCCAAGCCTTCGTAGGCAAAAAATGCACCTGACCTGCCGGTAAAAGCCTTGTGATTAAATACCTGTTCAAAAATATCAAGTATTAATTCTCTCTCTTTTTCGGTTAATGAAGCATATTCAGTGTTTTCCAGGCCATCTAAAGCTTGAATTAAGTCTCTTCTGTTTTTGAATGTTCCGTTAAAATGGTAGTTACCTTCAATATCCTTTTTTATGATTGTCTTATGCCCGTCATCCGCCATTTTGGTTAATAACCGGGATTTGCGAACCAGCTCTTCAGGTACATTATTTTTCTCGAGAAAACGGGGGAGGTCTTTATCAGGATACAAGATGTAACTTTGTTGGTCTTTTCGGTACAAGGAACTGTTACTCAGGGCATCTAAAACTTTGACAGACTCCTCAATACTCAAATAATTAGAACTGAGTACGGCTACTTGCCCTTCCAGCATTTCATCTAAATAAGAGACCGACATTTCCTTATCACTAATCTGAATCAGGTTGTAAGAATGGTATAATCCATCGTCTCTTCGGTTAGCCCGGATGGTATGTTCTGTATATTGAAGAGCTATATCAATTAATTCCGATATTGAAGAAAATTTCAGATTCTCTTTTTCTCCGCTAAACCCGTTGTTGTACACATGATTTCTGTATGTACTGCCCGCCTGGCCAAGGCCGTCGGTAATCTTTTTCCGATTTTTGTCATCAATGTGTGTGTTTAATACTTCAGCATGTCCTTTTAGAACATCGATGATATTGTTAAACAAGTGAAATACTTCTTTCGAAACAGTTGTATGTTTGCTTTTACTCTTTTTTATGACAGGTTCAAAGAATGCTAACAACCTTCTCAGGTAACACAAAGTAACCACCGAAACTCCATTGCCCACTAATGCATTATTAGCATCATTCCACTCGGGGCGTTGCGTATTCATCCAGATACCTGCTTCAGGTATGAAATTGGATAACTTTGCCAGTACCGAAGCAAGTATTTTTTCTATGAAACTGACGTGGTAAATACTGCCGTCACGATCTGTTAGTAAAGCCGCATCGGCACCATTTGCAATCAATGCCCGGCGAATTTTTTTATCCGATTCTTCATCGAATTCTATGGTATTTTTTGGATCCCTTAGAAGCTCGCCGTAAGATTTTATTCGGTAGGGGACATTCGCATATACAAACTCATTTACTGTCAAGAGTTCATCAAATCTCTCCGGATAATATTTTTTATAATGTTCCAGAAATTTTAACAGGTAAATAATTTGATGGTCACCCCAGTAGCCGATGTACGACCAAGGATCATCCGGGTCAATGGTTTCCCAGTCAAAACCGTCTTTGGTAACCCTGTATGGATTATATCCGTCGAAAGTAGAAGCATTTAAAAATTTATATATCACTGCTTCAATAAATCCGGGATATGACAGTGTCAGGGCCTCCCAGTTTTGAAAAATATCACGCCAGTTTCCTTCGTAATCTAAAACTGGTGTGCCATCGGTCTCATCTATTGTATTAATAGAAAATTGATTCCACGGCCGGCTTGGGTCGCCATGACGCCTGCTGAACTTGAGAGGCAAATATTCTTTACAAATTCTGTTAAGATCCGGATCCCGGCTATCAGTCAAAAGTTTCACCATTTCAAATCGATCGAACTGTTCCCGCAGCTTTGAAATGAAGGCCATATTGCGATTATAAACACCCTTATTAGCTTTGCAAAGGTATTTGCTAAAGTCTTTCTTGTAGATTTGATAGTTGAAGTTAAATGTACCGCCTCTCATAATGTTGAATAGTACATTCGAATAATGACGGGAATCCTGGAGATCGTCAGCGGTATATTGAAACCCGTCGGCACCTGCAATCAGTTTCTTAAGATTCCGGGTACCATTTCTTATATCATTTACAACATCAATAGATAATTTTAATTTATCAGAGAGAGCTTTATTTAATTTGATAACTTCTGAATGATCCAGGTTTACATCTGCAACAATCGACCACCGTTTTGTTGTCCCGGCCGGAAGTTCTAAAGAAGATTGAATAAAGTATGCTCCCTTTTCACCTTTTATATCTTCTTCCTGCCGGATGTTTTCTCCCTTTCTGAAGCGGTCTAATTGTAAAGATGAAAGCAGGCAGGATGGGTTATCTAATCCAAAAGACCAGGCAACATTTGCTTTTAAAGCCTCACTGGGTTCGGCTTTATCAACAATGATGGCACTTAAAGCATATATGCCGAGGCCTGTTTCTTTAATGAGTTCATTACGTTTATAAGCGTTAACGAGATTGCTTGAACGCATTTGCAGTTCACTATCCACGCCATAGGGCATGATGTTTTGGATGCCATCGAGCAGGAGAACATGAACATCATCTTTAGCTTTATTTGTGAGTGAGGTATTTCTTATAAATCCGTACTTATGGCTTGAATTCCACTGATACGCAAATTTCAAACCAAGATCATGATTGATCTCTTCGAACATGATCTTATTGCCGTACCGGTTTTTATACAAATTCTGTTTAATGTCATAAAGGTCGGTGTATCTGACAGAAAATGGCTCCCAATACTTTACGGTATTGTTTTTAAAAACCCGGAAAATTGTTTTACTGCCTGTAGAATCGGCGAGTTCTGTAATTTTGTCGTCTGTGTAGTAGGGGAAAAGTGAATAGCGGGCATTTTTTCTGCCGGCCGTAATGCCGCCGTTACTCGTTACGAACATCCAGTGATTGGAGTCGCTCACGATGTTCATTAAAAAAGGGCGCATTACATCATGATTGGTTATTTTAAACCATTTTTCATTATCTATTGATGTAGTGTGAAGAGACAAGTTTTTGGTGTTATTATATTTGAATTTGATAATGTATTTTTAATTTATGATCACTGATTAATACCAACTTATCAATCAGTTTACTTCTTCATATACCCTTACATAGTCGATAATCATTTTTTGCGGAAAGGGAGTATCCTCAGTTGGAAAGCCTACAAAAGTACCGCCTACGGCAACATTGAGAAGAATGAAAAATGGCTTGTCAAAAACCCATTCATTGCCCGCCTCTTCGATTTGTTTTTTCGTAATTCGCTGATACAGAAAATCATCTACGAAGTAATCAATTCTATCCGGGAACCACTCTATAGCAAAAAGATGGAATTCAGTATCGAAGCGTTCATTTTGCAGGCCAAGAGACTTGGTGATAGCGTTGCCGGCTGAATATCCGGGGCCGTGTGCGGATCCGTGAATAATAGTTGGCTGTTGTCCTCTTAACTCCATGAGATCAATCTCACCTGTTTGAGGCCAGCCAACCTCTTCGATATCTGAACCGAGCATCCAAAAAGCTGGCCATATTCCGGGTCCGAAGGGTGTTTTTAAACTTGCTTCGAAACGTCCGTAAGCTTGTTCAAACAATCCCTGGGTTTTGATTCGCGCTGATGTAAAACTGTTGCCAGAAGCCAGTGCTGTAATTACCAAATTACCCTCACCATCCATTGAAACATTATCCGGATCACTGGTATATACCTGCAGCTCCTGATTGCCAAAACCACCTCCGCCGAGATCAAACGTCCAATTGGATTCATCGAGAGCCTCACCTTCGGCGCCATCAAATTCATCACTCCATGTTAACTGAAAATTGCGTTCTTCTAACTGCTGTTCAGTGCTTGGTGTACAGCTCCAAATGAGGAAAGTTAATAATATAAATATGCTTTGATATCGAAATAATCGAAATATGTTTAGTGTATCCATGTCATTTATAAGTTTATTGCATAGATTGGGTTTTTTGTTCAATTCGAGCAATGATCTGTTGGTTCATTTTTAAAGTGTTTCAATTTATTTGCGGAAATAAATATTGTCTGCAAAGAAACCCGGTATATTCTCCCCTATATAAATTATCTGTGCGATATTTCTAAAATCGTTGATATTAGAAAAACGGGAGAGTGGTATATCAAAGCTAATCCATTCCTGATCTACAAGGAAAGGCCTTGTGAAAGTCACTACCTGGCTCGAATCGTCACCGCCTCCGAATGCGCCGTCGGGACCGAAAGAAATCAATTCTATCTGGAATCTTATTCCGGTACCAAAATCGTTAGGGAAGAAGATGTCCATTCGTAAATGTGTCATGGAAGTGACATCAATGGTTGGATTGGCAAACTGAATACCAACAAAGTTGAAATTTGTGTAAAAGAGAACATCATCACCATTTACGGTAAAGTCTTCAGACGTAGTTGTTTGAAAAGGCTCAAAGAAACCATTGAAAAAATCAACCGGTTCGTTTTCAAAAGCATTACTGAAAATGGAAATAACATCCTCAGGGTTATCGGCAGGTTCAGGAGCAGGTTGAAAAGGACCTCTCGAATCAATTATCAGACTACCTTCGGCAGTACTATTTCCAACAGAAGCTGTTATTTGTGCTGTTCCCGGGCCACCCACGATTGAAACGACACCCTCTGAATTTACCGTTGCTATGCTTTGATCGGATGATGAGAATTCAAAATATGCAGGAGTTAAATCTACGGCTATATCTATACCTGAGGGCAGATTAAAAATAGAGTTTAATCCGTTGATGGTTTTTGTAACACCTTCGAATGAGGTGTCTACCTGTTCCTGGCCGTTCAGGATTGAAAATTGGCGTTGAACAACTGTTCCGAGTTTTTCAAATTTCAATTCATCTACCCAGAATGTATAACCTCTGCCTTCCTCCGGGCCTTCAGCGAAAAAAAACATACCTCTTTCCGAATCAAGTTTTGCAGGATCGGGTATCGGTATAATAATTTTCTGCCAATTTGAATTGACTTTTAGACCTGAAACTGAAGCCTGGAGTGTTGACTCCGCAAAATCGTTTCCAAAACCAACCAAATCAAGAGTAGCAGGTTGCGAAGCTCTTACCCAAAAGGTTAAGGCGTCATATTGAGTGAGATCTCTGCCTGCATCCGTAAAAAAAGCACCACCTGCAAAAGCACCGCGGGGATCATTTGCATCAGGCACTTCAAATCTCATTGATGCTTTTGATTTGTCGAAGGTTACTTCATTATCGACTTGAAAAGCTGTTGGAACCGTTGCTGCAAAAGCTGCAAAATTTAATCCTGTGCTAAATCCGTCAATAAATACATCCGGATTGGTTGACAGGCCGGGATCTTCCAGGTTACTGACGGATCGTTCACAGCCCAGAACAAGCAGCAATAGCAAACCGGAGATTGTAAATAGTTTAATTATCTTTTCCATTGTCCAGTATTAATTAGGTTTAAATATTTATCTGTACATATGTTCTGAATTCCCATTCGTCACCATTATCAAAACCGATGGCGTTGGGGTCCGGAACAAAAAAACCATTTCCGTCTACTGTTTGAGTTGGGGCAAAACGGGGGGAGAATTGATCCAGGGATCGCCAGGTACCGCGTACACCAATTCGTGTTGTGGGTAAATCAAACCAATCCGGTTTGGAAACCGTAGTTGAAATATCTGCCATAAGCTGAAGGGGAAACGTGAGGTTAAAATCGCGGTGAAAATCAAAGGGCCCCCAATCATCAATCTTTACGAATGTGTGCAGCTTTGTTTTTTTGTAGATCATTCGCATATCCATGCCATATCGATCAATGGTTCGGTCATCACTACCATTTGCCTGCCCATCTCCTCCATACAGATTGGCGATGATTCCAAAATTTCTGCTTAATTTAGAGACAATCCTTGCGTTAACTTCCCATAAGTCTTTGGCTGGCGGAGCTCCGGGAAATGCAAATAACTCGCCTCCTTGTAAAAATCCTATTTTTGCATCCTGTGTGGTTGGCAGATGCCGGTATACGAAACCTGCACTCACTGCAAACTCGGCATCTTCAATTCTGTCGCTATCCCATTCGTATATAAACGTAGCAGGGGTGGGATCGTACGTTATGAGCATTTCACCGGCTACGGTTTTTCTGTTAGATCTGACAGTAAATGGATCATCAATGATATTTCTTGGCCTGCCTGGTGCTTCTACATCACCTGGAATCGGTCCTTCAATGGGTTTTTGCCACAGAAAATTGGGAGCAATTTGAAAGTTGCCGATCAAATAGGTAAATCCGCTGAGAACATTATATTGATTTCCGCTGCCGCTGTCTTTTAATCTCCACCCGGTAAAAGTAAGGGTTTGATCTGCGCCTCCATCAGCAACCAGGCCCATCAAGGCGGACTGGGTGTACCAGTTAAATCGTCCTCCCGAATAAGTAAATTTTATTTTGCCACCAAAATTGTCTCTAGTCCTGATTTCATCCTGGAATACGCTCACACTGCCATCACTCTGTTCCCTTGCAATTTGGAACGGCCTGCCGTTTAACGGATTTCCCCCCCAGATACCGCCAATGTCGATTCCAAGTCGCCCGAATTCTCTGTTTACATGGAGTGTTAGCCGTCTTGTTTTGGGTTGCGGTATGGCAAGAGAACTTACAACATTGCCTTGCCGGTCAATATCTTCATGGAATATGCCAGTTACAGAATAATCACCCAGCATTTTACTGTATTTTAGTAAAACTGCCGGGTTGGCTCCCCACCAGAGCTCAGGGCCGAATGCCAATTTAAAACCATCAAAAGCTTTTTTGCCTTCAATTTCAAAACCGTTAGGGGCGATTGCATTATAGATATCAATATTCTCGCCGTAGTTGGCTTCGGGGTATAGGTTGAAAAAATCGCCTTCATAAGCCCAATGGAAATGGCCGGTACGATAGAAGCCGTTGAGGTTAAATAACTTATGATTCCAGTCGAAATTTGCCGCATAAACAAATACCCTGTTTAAGGATTCAACCGTTACACTTTCACCTTGCTCATTTACAAGGTTAACGGGCCTGCCACGATTCTCAAAAAATATTTCATCAATAGGATTTTCAGCAACATTTCCCAAAACGTTAAACTCTACATTGCCACGTACATTAGGAGCCGGATTGGCATCAATTCCGAAATAAAATGACTGCATATGGTCAAATCCCAATTCATCGGGAAATTGCTGAACGGAAGGATCTGCTTCATCCGGAGTAGTAATTAAACTTCCGCCCGTACTGAACGTCTCGAATTCGGCAGTAAACCTGCTCAGGCTTATCTTACTGGCGGCTTCACTTTTTAAAGCGCCTTTATCACCCCTTGCCTTTAATTTTGCTTCGGCAAGCATGATGGTATTAAAATGCTGATTTAACTCACTTAATTTGTTTTCGGGACGATAAGGATTGAATTCATGTACTTCTTTTAATACATAGTATGCAGCCCTGGGGAACAGGTCGTAATGCCCGGTACTGTTTGTCGGGCCTTTTGCTGCAATACCAAACCACTCTTCATTCATGTTGTTATCACCTTCTACGAAATCAAACTGATAACCGCCATTCGACCAGGAAGCTTCGGTATTATGTACATCCAGCTCGACAGTTTGCCCGGTTTTCCACCATCCGTCGCTGAACTGAAAAGTAAAACCGCCTATTGAATTACCTGCCTTGCCCATTCCGGCAGCATTTTCGTAGATCTCGCGCCAATTCCCATGAAGATAACGTGCCTGGGCCACCTGGTCTTCCTGGTTTGTTCTGGCATTAAAGGCATCCGAGCCAAATTCCGTAAACATCAGAGGTTTGCCGTACTCATTTTTCACCCTCTCAAAAAGATCTGTAAAAGAAATTCCACGATATGTGTTGGTTCCTAAAATATCAAGATCCGGGAGTTCTTCTTCGATCAAATCAAGGAACAGAAGATCGCCATTTGCGTAGGCTACGGGACGATTATCGTCAACAGCTTTAATTGTGAGTACACCTTCATTTAAGAGCTTGTACATGTGCCGTGCTCTGATCGTTGATTTTCGATCTTCTATCGGAAT
>CAYPZI010000120.1:0-9086 GCA_964415185.1 uncultured Balneolaceae bacterium
CCACCTGCTGCAAGCCGGTTTCTTTCTACAGATTCATTCTCTTTCCTTCAATTCGGTGCGGTATTTGACTACATATGAAAAATTCCACAGGAGTAAGCATGTATGGTATATTTGATATTATTTTAGTCCCTGTAATTTATCTTCATTTTAAGATTTATTTTGGATTGTAAATGCATGTTACTGGAATCAGGCAACTGCTGCAACCCAAAATTATTGGGAATAAATCATCGGCTACCATCAGGCGTTTAATGGCCTCGGATTTAAAAGAATCTCAATCAAAACTTTCGTTTTCTTTTTTATTCATCGTGTGTCAATTTTTAGATTGTATGTTAGTTTAACTTTTTTGACACACTTTTCTGAACAGTATCAACTGTTAATTTAAATCCTGCAAAAAACACTTCTCCATCGGAATTGGTTATCGATCCATACAAACGATTGCCTCTAATTCTGACGTTTTCTATGTCTTCCGGTCCCCTGAATGTTTTTTTGACTTCACCAGCCGGACTTGATACAATCCAGTTTGGTTTTCTATTATCTGTTCTTGTAATTTGTATCCACAATTGTCCATCGTGCCATAACGCATTTCGGTAGTAAGGCTCATGACTTAAGATTTTATCATTCACAATCCCTTCCATTTCCTCAAAATGATAATTTACATTTTGTACTGTTTCTTCAAGTTTTTTTTCGTCTATCGGAAATTTTTCAAATGGCAGCAAGCCTGTGACGGACTTTCTACCAGTAGAATCGATAGCCACAATTTCATTTGAGTGGTTACTGATCACATAAACAATTTCACGAACAGGGTTAAACAGATAGAAAATTTTATAAAAAAATTCAGAATTGAAAACTGACATACTGGATTTCGACCTGTACACTGCCAGTTCCTCCTCAAGCATCAAGTGGTCTACTCCACCTGCATGTTCAACATTCATATCGATTTCCGAAACATATTTATAATGAGCATGCAGAGTATCCCTGCCGGTTGGAAAGATTCTGAATATTCCAAATAATTTATTTTCCGAATCATAGCTCACATCCTCCGGAATTTGCTCCTGCATCAGATTTAATCTGCTTCTTTGAAACACTCTTTCTCTTACATATGCCCACCTTCCTGCATCATTCTTCGCCAATACCTGGTGACGGATATTGTTAAAATCATAAACGTGAAGTGAATCACCTGGGGTAACATGGCTGATGAATGTTTCTATAAACTCTCCGGGCCCTCTTCCACTTCGCCCTATCACCTGAACAAGTTTACCATCAGGACGAAACTCATATAACTGAACATCGGGATAATTCTGAACCACAACATTGCCTTCGGATAATATGTGAATCTTTCGAATATGTGAAAAAAATGCTCCGGCAACAGGCTCACTTATTCTGAAATGTTCAATCAATTGATGTGTATCATTTTCCGGGAGGTTATATGATTCATGGATAAAATCCGGCCTTTGCCTGCAGGCACTTGTAATTATAAATATCAGAAACATATAAAACAAAGAACGATAAATCATATTTAGAATCTGAAATAACTCAGGCTTCCTGGGGTTCGTACATCCAGCAGCCAGCCTGTGTTTGACCGGTATTACAATTAATATATCCGTGTATAGTTCCATCACCCTCTGAATAACACTGCCCGGAAGCACTTGTGCACGAAATCCATCTGCCGCTTGGGCATGTAACTGTTACCGTGCATGATTCTCCGGCAAAAACTTCTTTCATTTCTTCACGATTCAGTTCTTTCCAATTCGAGTTTAAATATCCCATATTCTTATTATTGAGTTTTCTTTTGGTTCGCACGTGCATTTTAAATGAATCAGCCTATTGTTGCAACCCCAATTTTCAGGGGATTGGCTGGCGGACTCATGGCAAGCGTCTAATTGAATTACTTTTCTTGCAGGTTTATTTCACGCGAAGAACGCCGAGAACACGCAAAGAGCGCAAATTCTTTCTGCGAACTTCGCGCCTCCTTCGCGCCCTCTGCGTGAAACCCCCGGGGCTTGATATAAAAAAACACCACTATCGTTCCTCAAGCTTAAACCCATACCGCACCACCTGCTGCAAGCCGGTTTCTTCGTCCGTTTCAAGGGTGTAAACGGCCGGGTTCCTGATTACCTTAATGGGTTTGTTGCGAGGCCATTCAAACCTGGTAATGAGCTTTCTGCTCTCTTCGAGCACCCACCACTCATAGATATCAAAATCTTCCACAATTGTGGAGATCCATAACTGATCTTCACAATAAATTGGTTCTGATATTTAATGCACCAACATATTGAGATCAACCACAATTATCAATGTAATCTTGCATAAACACAGTTTTGATTTTTAATATTACTAATTACATGCAGATAGGCGAGTGAAAATTATCAAAACGGCCACTCAGCCTTAAGTACCTTACCATCAAGAGAGTTTACAAAAATCACCTCTCCAACCTCGGGTGCTAATCTAAATCTTGGCAGAAAATTTTTTGGTACTTCAATAGTTGGGTATTCAATAATTAAACCTTGTTTGCCGTTAGATGTAATCCACACAATTGTGACTGGCTCATTTTCTGGCGTGTTCAAAAGAACTGCAACTCCCTGGTCGGTAGCCTGTATCCCTTCTGCATATCTTAAGTCAGGTAAATACCGATTTTGACCGAATAATTCTTCCTTGTAATTGTCAAATAAAACCTCTTGCGATGGTAACTTAATACTCATCTCCCATATCAGCCCCTCATCAATCGAATATTTTTGCAGCTTACCTGTCACATTCTGAACAATATAAATGTCGGAACCAATTGCATCCACGGTCACCTTATTATAAAAAAATTCAGATATTCTATTGGTTCGTTTGATTAAATCCCGTATCGTTTTAGCATTCGGTCTTACGACATCACCATATCCCCTTCCCAAGTAGAAAACATCATCCGTTCGATAATCCACAACTTTTAACAATGCTCCATTTTCACCGTTTGCGGGTAAAACAAACCTATTGTCTGATAACATTGCATTACTTAATGATAGATGTTCCTTTTTAATCGGTTTTTCACTTACAAAAGAACCTTGAAAATTATAATAAACCAATTTGGCTGCATTATAATCATAAAAAAGAAAAGCGTCATCCATAATCCAATAATTCGTTACTGACTGAAACTCACCGGGGCCACGGCCTTTATTACCAAAACTCATCAATTTATCTCCGTGATAATTAAATTTATGAATTTTTCCTATTTGTCCATCATATACCAAAAAATAATCTCCGGCAGTTCTTACAAAAGATGGAAAAGCAATTTGTTTATCCAAATTTGCATCAATAATTAAATCAGCTTTAGTGAATGAGTACTTTTTAAAATCCAAATAATAGTCGGAATGTGAACCTGTACACCCAGCTAAAATAATGCAAAGTGAAATTAATTTATATTTATTTAACATTATATCTTTATAAACCATAATTTCTAGTGGTCTTGAGATTTAAATTTAATTAAATCTCAAGACCTTAAGTGATTTTAATTCTCTCCTATTTCATCTACAATGCAGCACGAATAGCTGCAGCAACTCCATTCTGATTGAAATATAGATCTGCACTCGCATTTGGACTCACAATCATGCTCTGTTCTGCAAGTGTCATCTCCAGAACCAGCCATTATTTTTTTCATTTCACTACGGCTTAGTACTTCGACATTTGATATTATATTAGTCATAATTATTCACCTTTGTTTTTGGTTATCACCTGTTTTGTCCCGGCCTAGACGAGGCACAGGCTTATTTAAGAGCCCCTGTTTGACGGATCAAACATTCTTCTTCAATTCGTTTCTTATTAAGGTTTACAATCTTCACATTGCTTGTTCTTTTTCTGTTTGCCACTTACACAATAATAAATTCCGGGATAACATGATCCCCTGTTATTTTGGGGGAACAACTTTAAAATATTTTTATTATGCTGCCTTGCTTGCTGAATTTACCTTAGCTCTCTCTCAACTCCCCGATCTCAGGAAACTGAATATAAAAAGCCGGGGTTTCACGCTAAGAACGCCAAGAATTCGCTAAGAGCGCAATCCATTTCGCGGCCTTCGCGAAACCTTCGTGACCTCCGCGTGAAATAACAGGGCAGGATTAAAAAAAACAAGGTTACCGTTCCACAAGCTCAAACCCATACCGCACCACCTGCTGCAAGCCGGTTTCGGGATCGGATTCACGGGTGTACACGGCCGAGTTCCTGATTACCTTAATGGGTTTATCGCGGGGCCATTCAAATTTGGTGATGACTTCACCTGTTTCCCTGAGAACCCACCACTCATAGATATCGAAATCTTCCACAATTGTGGCGATCCATAACCGGTTTTCATCGTCGATAAGCATATTTTCGATTGCAGGCCAGGTTTCGGGAAGGTCTCCGGCATCTCTGATCATCTGTAAACAGATTCCATCATCAAATTTTTTATTACAATCTTCCACGCTTTTTTTAAGATCATTTTGGGTAAGACTAATATTTCTCCCGGAATAATCAATCCTGTTTATAAGCTTACTATCTGAATTCAATATTTGAATTTGAAAATTCTTCGTTTGGGCACTATAAATATGATCATCTTTAGATACACTCAGTAGAGGTTTACTCAAATATGAAAATGCATTGGCAAAATATCTGTTGCCCGGGGTCTTATGATACAGATAGGAATGATCCGTTTGTTCCAAAATAGGGCCGGCAAGAATTTTCCCTCTTTTATCTTGAATAAAGTACTTTATAACATTTTCGCCTCTTTCAAAATATTCCGGTGAACGTATATGCTCATAACCAACCAGGAATTTTTCGTTCCTGAGTGGATACAACCTGTGAGGATAATAATTACTCAAATTTTCATCAAAACGTTTTATATCCTCTTCCCTTAATATTACGGTGTGAGAAAATGATAGATCTTTAAGTGAAAAAACGTGGATCTTTTCCGTAAATCTGCCTTCCGTACCTGAGACATACATCTGTTCTGAAAAAATATTTATTTGAGTAGAAGGGTTTATTCTCATAAACTCTCCCGGGCCACGCCCCTGTTTACCCAAAGGCCGAATATAGCGGCCATCTTCATGAAATACATGGATGGTTGTTTGATCCCGGTCTGCAATAAATACCCTATTCAGATCATCTGTTGTAAATGTGGTTATTACACCGATTAGTACATCATCGGTTGATCCAAAACTTTTCTCCCTTGAAAACTTTAATAAAAATGGACTCCGGTTAGAATCAGGAGTTATTTCGGTTATCTCTTCAATATCATCAGGTTTCTGAACCGGATTTGAACTCGCAGCTTTATTTGCATCTCCCCGGTTATCTTTAGTTGAACAGTTTAAAAAAATAACCGTTAATAAAATTATTAGCGTTAATAATCTCATAATCACAAATAGATAATTATATATCAGGAAGTAAATTCAATATTTTTGATTCCAGCTAAAATCTAAATATCGACCGATTAGTTAACAGTCTTAAACCTAAATATCTTATACCAGCTCCCTATGAAATATTCATTTTCTGACATTCCAGAAAAAATATCTGATATCCAAACAGGTTTTTGTTCACCTTCAATAGTAAAAATATACTTTCCAGCAATTTCATAGCTACCGTCACTTGGTATAAGATGAATTAATTCAGATCCCATATAAAGAAAAATGTGATTATTTTGCATGATTTTTAATCCTGTGAAAGGAAAATCCCCTCCAAATCCTTCATTATCTAATTCTTTAAAAAAATCCATTTTTGGTATATCCATTTTATCAAACTTGGAATATTCAAAAATTAAACTTAATTGATGGTTATAATCTTCATCATAAATAAATATCCAAGGGAGAAATTGGTACATAGCTATGATTAAATTATTTGAGTTTAATGAGAATTTCGGAATGTTGTACATTGCGGGTTGATAGCCCTCAGGAATTATACGTGGAAAAATTGTAGCAAGCGTATCTGTCAAATCAGCTATTGAAGATATTGCAATTACTCCTTGGTTAGCATCTAATGGGTTAATTCCTATACTTTTCTGATTCACGGTTAAAATTATGTTATCATTTAAATCAATTTCAAAAAGTGAGGTAAATCCTTGCAGACTTGTTTTTGGAACAAGTTTGTGGCTATAAAGATTAATTCTTCCATTAAAAGCATCCGTTGCGTAAATAAAATGCTTATTGCTTTTAATATTACCGACCGAAATATGCTCACCTGGTCCTCTTCCCTGTGTAGTTAAGGGACCCTCTACCACTCCTACAGTATCTATTCCAAAAATACTTTTCACTTCAGTATCGTATATGAAAAATTTAAAATTGGAAAAAGTATATTTTGTTAAATGGCCCATGAGAGCATTATTTGGCTCATTATTAAAATTGAGTTTAAAGATTATATTATCATCGGTTATTTTTTGGTGATTTAATTTATATGAATCAAGATTTATATATTGATGCTTTGCTTCACTTACAAATTCTTTAAGTACTGTTGAAGGTGTTTCAGGTATTTTATTTTCATTTTCCATATTACATGCAAAATGAGTCAAAGAAAAAAATAATATTGCCAAAATGGGTACAAACTGTTTGTTCATGATATACTAAAATAGATTAAAAGGAGGCTGCCCAAAAAGTATAGTTGGCTGTAAACCGACTTTAATTTTTTAGTTTAATTATGAATAGATGTGGTACGGGTTCTTCGTGTTGCTTCGTGCCTGCGCACCGGAGTGCTTCTGCACGCAGGCGTGTCCTCGCGGCTTCGTGGCAAAAACCGGCAATTTATTGCCACGAGTCCGTCAGCTCACAGATCAAAGGTTCACGAAGAAAACCAAAATAATTAAGTCATCTATAAATCAAACAGATCTTTTTGGACAGCCTTTTTTTATTGAATTAAGGACATCCACCACCACATACTGTACCTGTATACGTTCCTGATCCACATGATGTACCAGCACAACTCATGATTAACCACTCATCCGGGCCTGTAAATTGATAAAAACTAACTTCGCATCCATTATAAGTACAGGAACAGAACGATAATCCTTGATGTTCAACCGGAAATGTTCCTCCGCTGCCACATTCACCACCTATTCCAGCCATAATGTTCTTCATCTCACTACGGCTTAATACTTTGGCATTTGATATTATGTTATTCATTGTTATTTACCTTTGTTTTTAGTTTTCACCTGTTTTGTTCCTGTCGGGACGAGACACAGGCTTATTTAAGAGCCTCTGTTTGACGGATCAAAGATTCTTCTTCAATTCGTTTCTTATTTAGGTTTACAATCTGCACATTGCTTGTTCTTTTTCTGTTTACCACTCACACAATAATAAATTCCAGCATAACATGATCCCCTGTTATTTTGGGGGGAACAACTTTAAAATATTTTTATTATGTTGCCTTGCTGGCTGAATTTACCTTAGCTCTCTCCCAACTCCCCGATCTCAGGAAACTGAATATAAAAAGCCGGGGTTTCACGCTAAGAACGCCAAGAATTCGCTAAGAGCGCAATCCATTTCGCGGCCTTCGCGAAACCTTCGTGACCTCCGCGTGAAATAACAGGGCAGGATTAAAAAAAACAAGGTTACCGTTCCACAAGCTCAAACCCATATCTCACCACCTGCTGCAAGCCGGTTTCTTCGTCCGTTTCAAGGGTGTACACGGCCGAGTTCCTGATTACTTTAATGGGTTTATTCCTCGGCCATTTAAATCGGGTAATCATTTCTCCGGTTTCTTCAAGTACCCACCACTCGTAAATATCGAAATCTTCCACAATCGTTGAGATCCATAGCCAGTTTTCGTCATCAATCAGCATATTTTCAATTGCGGGCCAGGTTTCGGGAAAATCAACATGAGGAATTGCGTGGCGCAAACTACCTGTTGGTAATAAACCACTTTCAAAGGTATCCATGTCTAAAATTGCATTTGAAAAAGGATGATAAAACACTTGTGCTTCATTTCCTTCAGGATCAAATACTCTTACCAAGATATCCTCTGTCCAAACAGAATAAATATTATCATTGTCAGAAAGTACCGTTAAAGATTTTCTACTGAATGGCAACATTCCTTCAAAAGAACCATTATTCGATCTGTAACCAAATACAGGAATAGCTCTTTCTTCAAATATTCTTTCATGATGCAATGTGCCATCACGCTTCATTGAGTAGTAATATTCATACCTTGGATTTTTGTTTGGAATCAACGAACCAAATCCAATTAAAAAAGAACCATCTTTTCTTGCCAAAAAGCGCTGGACGCGAGTACCTCTTAATTCATCAATTTTTCTCATATCCTCAAAAGGCAAACTTAATGCATAAGTAAATGAAAGTGAATCCAAAGAAAATGCACTTATTCTCTGGTGCAGGTTATCGTACAGGTACAAATATCCATTTACAATCTGAAGATTTGTTGGAGTTTGGTACTCACCCGGGCCGTCACCCTGCTTCCCAATATTACCCAGGTAACTCCCATTAGAATCAAATATATGAACGGAACGTTTCCCCATTGCCATTTCCGATATGAATACCCTCTCTTCTTCATCTATTCCCACTTCATACATAAATTGAAAAAAAACATCACCATTATCCCCAAACGATTGCTCCTTTTTGAAACCTATCTCATAAGCCGTCTCCGTTGCCGGCTGATATATTATCAGGTTATCCCTGCCCTGAAGTTGAACGGGTAGTTCAGTTTTTTTGGATTCATAGCATCCTGAAAAAATATTAAAAAATAAAATATTAATAAGAGTGCATTTTATTAAAAAAATTATTTTGCTCATTTTTTAATAAATTAAACTAAATGAAGCGGATGGTCAATCAATCCGCTCTCATTTAGGAAATGTAATTAATCTAATGTGGGTTTTATTTGATTTTTAAATACCTCAAACTATGGGCATGATGTAGTTTGAGTTGATGGATAATGAACTTGACAACATTGCAATGATGAAATGTCTTCCGAACACCATACATGTCCTAAAAGTGCATCGTTATAGTTGCAACCGCAACGCCTTAAACCGTCATCCTCGACAGGAAAAGTACCTGCCTTTAACTTTTTCATTTCACTACGGCTTAAAACGCCTTCTATTTTTGTTTTGATTGATTTATTCATTTGTATCTTCCTCATTC
>CAYPZI010000121.1:0-9066 GCA_964415185.1 uncultured Balneolaceae bacterium
CCATGGCCAAAACGCCGGAAAGCGCATCGCCGTAGCGGGCAGAAAATCCCCCTGATGAAAAAAATGTGCCGGATACCAGGAATGGCGGTATACTGCCAAAAACCCCGCCCGAAGGGTTTTCAAAACGAAACGGGTGCACGACGGTAGCCTGATCCAAAAAAACCTTTACTTCATTGACATCGCCGCCGCGTACAATTAAACCGGCGCCTTCATCAAGCCCGGATACACCGGGAAAAGTCTGTATAGCCCGGAAAATATCGGCTGCGGCTCCCGGTGTGGTTACCACTTCCAATTCACTTAGAACTACACCTTTGCCATCGCCGGTAGTAAAAGAGCTGCCGGTGACTTGAACATCGCCCAGCTCCAGATCTTTGCTTTTTAATTCTACAGAAACTTCTGTTGATTGCCCTTGCTTTAGTATGATCTTCTTTTCAATGGTTTGAAACCCGATCATCGAAATAGAGAGAGTTTGCGGGCCCGATTGCCGGGTAGAAAAACGAAAACGGCCATCCTTTTTTGTCACACCTCCGTCTGCCGTACTTGCAATCATCACATGAGCCAGATAAAGGGGTTCGCCATTGTTGTCTGTGACGATGCCTGTAACCACTGCCGTTGAATCGCCGGGTTCTTTCAGTGATTCCTGACTTTGCGATTGAGATGCCACCACCTCAGCCTGCAGCAGGAAGAGTACAGAAGCAGACATAAGCCAAAAGATTTTGTCAATTGTTGATTTCATTAAAGTGGCCTTTACAAGCCTTTATACCATTGCTAAATACTATTAAACAGCAGTATAGAGGACCGATAAGTAATTTCTATGGGTGATTCGATGAGTTACAGAATGAATCCACGAATTGCATTGGAGTTTTCGTAAAAAGTTTTTTTTAAAGTCAAGAAATCAATAAAGTTTATCTTAGCGATACTTTTTACATTAATCTTCGTACAGTTAACCTGATTACCTTCACACATAGCAAGATCATTTGATCTGCTAATTGGAAAAATTCAGTATACTATGAAAATACCGGGACAGATCGTAAGCACAAGTACAGCTTTCGTGGCAATGGCTGCTCTGTTCTGGGGGTTATCGGGCGGAATCGGTGGTGTTCTCATTGGCGGCGGCTGGGATGCATTTGTGGTATCGTTCTACCGGGGAGCAATCGGGCTGCTGTTTGTCCTGGCCTGGCTGCTGCTGCAACCGGGAGGGAGCGGACTAACAAACCGCCGGTTATGGTTTTGGTCTGTGATTGCCGGCTTTGGTGTGGCAGGTAACTTCGCTTTCTATTTTGTGAGCATCGACCAGGGGAGTGTCGCAGTTGCGGCTACGCTGATGTATTGCGCCCCGGTATTTGTGTACCTGGTGTCGTTCGCGCTTAAGCTTGAAAGGCCAACCGTCCTGAAATGGGTTGCAATCGTGGTAGTGATGCTGGGTATCGTATTGCTTACACAAATTTATGATGTCGGTGCGGGCGGTATTACGCTTGCCGGTGTGGGCGCAGGACTGCTCGCCGGCTTGTGCTATGCGGTATTTATATTTGGTTTCAAGTATGCGGCGCCCCACGGCAGTCCGCAGGCAATTCTTACGATAGCATTTGCGGTACTTGCCGGCATCCTTTTTTGGCCCGGCGATTCCGGCCAAACCGTGGCAGTCTTGAGTACGCCGGACTGGCCGCTCTTCGCTGCCCTGGGTGTTTTAGGTGCGGGACTGTCGTTCATTCTTTATGTAATCGGCCTGAATCATACCGCTCCGGCCGTGGCTTCAATATTAGCAATGGTCGAACCGGTCACCGCGTCACTATTCGGCGTTGTAGTTTTAAACGAAAGCCTGGCCGGTTCGCAATTTTTAGGCATGGGTTTGATACTGGTAACAGTGACCGCGTTGAGTATAAATTCGGGCACTCAAAGCTCATAGTCTTTTACCGGGTAGTGCCCGGTTTTAGAGCCCAACTGTAAAGTGATGGATCCTGAAATAAATACAGATGATTTTCCTAAGCTGTGAAATTATAAGTCATAATAAAAATTAATGATGATGCCCGCCTTCACCTTTCTTCATTTCCGAAAGAATAAAAAAAGCTCCCTTGGTAACTACTTCTGAATCCTCTGAAAGATCTTCAAGCAGTTTAATTTCCACAAAGCCGTTGTCGGTAATTCCGGTTATTACTTCTATTGCCCTGAAACGTGTTTCATGATCTGATGTTTCATTTCCCGAAGTTTGCTCAATATCAGTGTGTTCATGGTTTTGGTCTTTATCACGGACAAAGATATATTTTGAGCCTCCGTCTGTAATAACGGCTCCTTCGGGTAAAGCCAAAACCTGATTACTGCCTGTTACAATCCAGGCCTCTACATACATTCCGGGCAGCAGATTTGGCTGTTGCCCGGTAAGCTCGGCATGAACACGTATTGCCTTGGGCTCCTGTTCAAAAGCCTTGCCTACGGCAAAAATCCTTGCATTGTAAAGCTTATCATCAGGTTGGTTGGTGTACCGGAAATAAACGAGCTGATCATCCCGTACAAGGTGTAGGCCTTTTTCGTAGACCATCAGGTCGATATGAATGTGATGATTGTCAACAATTTCGAACATCTTTTGTCCCGGTGTAACGTAACTGCCGGTATTGACCTCGATCACCCGGACATAACCTTCCAGCGGAGACCGGATTGGTATTGCCGAACGAATATTACTACTGAGTACCATTTCCGGATCAAGCCCGAGCAATTCAAGTTTTTCCCTCAATGCTAACGCACGGGCCCTCCCGGATTGGTACTCTGAAGCTATTTGCTGAAACTCACGTTGTGATCCCACTTCTTCATCAATCAACTGCTTTTTGCGTTTGTATTCCAGTTCAAGATATATCAACTTTTCACTTGCGTCTACATAATCTTGCTGCATATCAATGATATTGGGATGCTCAAGCAGGGCTAACACCTGGCCTTTATTTACCCGGTCACCCTCAATGACGTTAATTTTTCGGATTGCTCCGGGGACCATTGCGCTTACGTCGGCTTTATTTTGTGGTGGAAGTTCAAGGACTCCATTTGCTTTAATCGAGTTTTGTAATGGAAGACGGGAGAAACGGCCTGTTTGAATACCGACGGATTTCATTTGCAGATCACTGAGTTCAACAACCTTCGTTTCTGCGGTATGTTCTTCTTCAGTTGCGTGGTCAGTGTGAGTAGTTTCGGCAGATTCCTGACTGTTACATCCCAGTAAAAAAAGAACCAGGATTACTGCTGTAAAATTGTTAGAGTTGAATAGAATGTTCATAATTTTAATTGTCCTGTTTTGTGATTTATAAATTATTGTCCTGTTACATGTTGCCATTCAGCGTGTTGCCGGAGAAACCGGAAAAGCAGTTCCAGGTAGGATTGCTTAATGCCGGCCGCTTCATCTAAGTAATTGACATAGGTGACATAGTTGATATCTCCGGCCTCATAACTTTTTTGGCCTGCCTGAAGCAGTTCGTCTGCCAGGGCAAGCTGCTCATTTTTGTAGTAATCGATCTGCGTTTGCAGCTTAGACAACTCTTTTTGTAACTGCTCAACTCTTTTTTCCAGTTGATGCCGCCGGTCTTCCAGCCTGGCAGTGGAAGCCCGGACCTCCATAGCAGCTGCCTGTGAACGCTGCTGTTGCGCTCGAAACAATAAGGGAATTTTTACACCGGCGAAAAATCCATAAAAACCACTGCTTCCGCCGATCTGCTGTTCCCTGTACTGAAGGGAAAAATCAGGCAGCCATTGTGAGCGCTCCAGGGAGTGTTCAGCTTCAGCCGCTTCTACAATGTTTTCCTGGTATTTTAAAAGGGGATTATTTGAAATTCCGGTTTCACCATAAAACTGGTTTTGTTCTGCTATGAGTGCTTCCAGTGACGTTTGGTTAATGCGTACGGAATCTCCGAGATAACTCCATCGCTGAAGCTCCGAATAATAGATCTCCAAATCGGCCTGAGCCTGTTGCCAATCGGCCTGCACGTTCCGATATCGGGAAAGGGCGGCGGTCTGTTCCAGCCGGCTGATTTCCCCGGTCTCATACTGCACTTGGGCGGCATGATGAAAATTTTCATAGATTTGTTTCAGCTCATCCAAAAGCTCCAGTTGATGGTGGCCAAAAGTGACCCGATAAAAAGCCGTTCGTACGTTCCGGATAAGTTCTGAGCGCGTGAGGATATATTGGGATCGCCGAATCTCGACCTGTCTTTTTCCCGCTTTGCGACGGGAGATGAATTTAGCGGGGAAGGGTAATTGCTGGCTGATTCCGTAAGATTCCACTCCCCGGTTCACTCCCCGCTCAGCCTCCTCACGGGAATAGAACAATTCAGTATCTCCAAAATCAAAAGTTGATTTCATCAGGGCTTGTTGACGATCCACCTGGTAGGCCTCAGACTGAAGCTGCTTGTTTTGGTTCAAGGCGGACTCAATAGCCTGATCAAGTGTTATACCACCACTTTGCTGGGCAGAGACGTATTCCGCCGTACCTAAGAGTAAGAGTGGCAGGATGAATCCGGCCATGGCTGTTTTGAGCGAAACCGGTTTCCGGAGAACCCACTCATCAAAGATGCGGTACAACACCGGTAGTACCACCAGGGTGAGAAAGGTAGCTGAGATTAGGCCTCCGATCACAACCGTAGCGAGTGGGCGTTGTACTTCCGCTCCGGCTGATGTTGAAAGCGCCATAGGCAGGAAGCCAAGGGCATCGGTAATTGCTGTTAAAAGCACCGGACGCAGTCGCTTTCGTGTTCCCTGTAAGATTCTCCGGTTGATATCTGTCATGCCATCCTCCTTGAGTTGTTTAAAAAAGCTGATAAGTATAATTCCATTAAGCACAGCGATCCCAAAAAGGGCAATGAATCCCACTCCCGCCGAAATACTGAACGGAATGCCGCGAATCCACAGGGCAAAGACCCCGCCGATGGAAGCAAGTGGAATGGCCGTAAATACCATGAGTGTCTCTTTAAGAGAGCTGAACGTGAAATACAGCAGCAGGAATATGAGGCCCAGTGCAAAGGGTACCGCAATCGAAAGCCGGTCCTTGGCCCGTTGAAGGTTTTCGAAGGCACCGCCATACGTGATGTAATAACCGGCAGGCAGTGCGAGATTTGCCTCGAGCTCTGTACGTATTTCATTAACCAATGATTCAACATCCCGGTCACGGACATTTACCCCGATCACAATTCTGCGCCGGGTGTCATCCCGGGAGATCTGTGCCGGCCCTTCCCTGTAATCTATCTTCGCTACCTGCTCGAGTGGAACCTGCTTTCCGTTCGGCAGGCTGATGTACAAGTTTTTAAGATTCCGGATGTCCTGCCGGAATGGTTCCTGGAACCTGACTACCAGGTCGAATCGCCGTTCGCCTTCAAATACAAGGCCGGTCTTGCCACCGGAAAAGGCCGTTTGAATTGCCTGATTCACATCATCAATAGCAAGGCCATACTGTGCAATTTTATTCCGCTCATATTCTACCACCATTTGCGGAAGGCCGGTGATCTGTTCCACGTTTATATCTGCTGCGCCCTGAATACCACCGATGATGCCGGCTGCTTCATTCCCCTTCTCAAATAATAAATCCAGATCGTCTCCATAAATCTTGATGGCCACATCTGAGCGAACCCCTGTCATGAGTTCATTGAAGCGCATTTCGATAGGCTGAGAAAACGCAAAGTTCACACCGGGTACCGAGCTCATGGCTTCCTGCATTTCTTCGGCCAGTTCGTCTTTGGTTTCTGCTTTGATCCATTTGTCTTTATCGTGCAGAATGATGATGATGTCCGACATTTCCATCGACATTGGGTCGTTAGGCACTTCCCCTGTTCCGATTCGGGAAACCACCTGTTTTACCTCATCCGGAAACTCATTTATCAGAATTGCTTCGAGCCGGGTGTTGGTTTCGATAGTTTGTGAAAGCGAGGTCCCCGGCTTCACCAACGGGTGAATCGCAAAATCGCCTTCATCCAGTTGCGGGATAAATTCGCCGCCCATCCTTGAAAAGAGGATCAGAGCTGAAATGAATAAGATTCCTGCAACCCCCAGTACAAGCGACTTCCGGCGAAGAGCAAAACGAATCGTCGGCTCGTAAATACGATTGAAGAAATCCATGATCTTTGCTGATACTCCATTCTTTGACTTTATGTCTCCTTTCAATAATACAGATGAAATCATCGGAACGTAGGTCAAACAGAGAATCATTGCGCCCAGCATGGCAAATCCAAAAGTCAGTGCCATAGGGGTAAACATTTTGCCCTCAATACCAGTGAGGGATAAAATGGGAATAAAAACGATCAGGATGATAACCTGTCCGAAAATGGCTGAACGCATCATCCGGCTGGAAGATTGGATGGTTAGTATATCCACCTTTGCCGCACGTTCTGCACCGGCCAGTTTATCCGGTACATTGGATTTTATGGTGAGCTGATACAAGGTGAATTCCACGATGATTACGGCCCCGTCAATGATGATCCCGAAGTCAATGGCTCCGAGGCTCATCAGGTTGGCCGAGACCCCAAACAGGTTCATCATCCCCAAAGCGAACAGCATGGAAAGAGGGATGACCGAGGCGACAATTAAGCCAGACCGCAAATTCCCGATCAGCATCACCAGTACAAATATCACAATCAGTCCGCCAAGAATCAGATTCCCGGAAACAGTGGCAGTTGTTTCACTAATGAGTTCGCTTCGGTCCAGAAACGGAATAATTTTTACTCCCTCAGGCAGCGTCTGTTCAACCTGTTCAATCCGCTCTTTGATTCGATCGATCACTTCGTTGGTATTTTCTCCCTTCAGCATAAGGAGTTGCCCGCCTACTTTCTCACCTTCACCATTGGCAGTAATGGCTCCGTATCGCACGGCATGACCGAATTGTACCCCGGCCACATCCCCAATGGTCACCGGAATGTTTTTTTCGGTTTTAATGACCGTTTTTCGAATGTCATCCAGTGCTTGAACTTGCCCCTGCCCGCGAATGAAGAATGTTTCGGATCCTTTCTCGATATAGCTTCCACCGGTGTTTTCATTATTACTATCGAGCGCTTCATATACCTCTGTGAGTGTGATATTCATGCTTCGCAGCTTTTCCGGGTTGACGGCCACCTCATACTGCTTCAGCAATCCGCCCCAACTGTTGATCTCAACGACCCCCTGAATGCCGGACAACTGTCTCCGTACGATCCAATCCTGTATCGAACGGAGTTCCATTGAATTATATTGATCGGCATACTCCGGTTCCACATCCAGAATGTACTGGTATATTTCTCCCAGTCCGGTGGTGATTGGCGCCATCTCAGGCGTGCCCATTTCGGCGGGGATTTGTTTTTCGGCTTTATTGAGCTGTTCAGATACTAACTGCCTGGGCAGGTAGGTTCCCATATCTTCCTCAAAAACAATAGTCACGATGGAAAGGCCGAGTTTAGACACCGAGCGCATTTCTACCACACCGGGAAGGTTGGCCATGGCTAGCTCCACCGGAAATGTGATAAACTGTTCCACTTCCTGGGTAGCTAAGTTCGGTGAAGTAGTGATAACCCGCACCTGGTTATCGGTGATATCCGGTACGGCATCGATAGAGACTTTTGTCAATGAGTAGCTGCCCCAGCCAATGAGTGCAAGGATAAAAAGTGTGATAATGAGTTTGTTATGTACGGAATAGGTTATTATCCGGTTAATCATGGATATTCCAATTTTAGTTTTTAGAAAATGGTATTGCCTGGATCTTAAAATCCTGTTAGAGAGAGTTGTCTAAAGAGGAGTATTTATTAGGAAAGGAGCCGGGGCGGCGACCAGATCAACAAGCTGATATCCGATGAAACCGGAATATTATTTTCTGTTAGGTGAGCTAATGGGAAATTTATAATCTGTCCGGAAAGGCCAATCGCATAACTGTTGATGGATGGACAACACTGGCAGGGACATAACGGAGAGCAGTCCTCTTGGTGATTGTCTGAATCGCATTCAAGGTTTACCGCAAAAGTAATGCTTGTTTCGTTAAATTGCTCATTCTGATGGGGTGTACCTGTTTCGGCAGCATCGCCACAAGGGGCGATAACCATGGCTATCATTAACAGGATTAATATGGATGCGGTAATTTTCATCTTAAAAGTCTAAAAACGTACAGAATTATTTCAAAATGTACAACTATGATATCGGTTAATACAAGAATAACTGTGTTTTATGTGTTGACATAAATCTGATCAATCTATATTCTTATAGAGACCTGACCGGTTTCAACCAGAAACATATGAATTCGTGTGCAACCGGCCTTTCAGGCTGAACCACAAATCAAATGATGTGATCTATGTCAACTATTGAACTATCCGACGAAATGCTAAACATGCTCGAAATGGCACTTAATGATAATAGTTACATGAACGAATGGTATTTTGACCTGAAAAATAATGCGGTTACAGGTATAACGGAATATGACGACCTGGAAGAAGAGAGAGAACTGAAACAGCTCATTGAAGAAGATGTGGATGGAGAGCGGTTTATCCATATTAGCCCGGTGCCAAGCTCTGAGAACTGGCAGCAGATGGAAGATTTCATCCTGGAACAGGAGGACCTGGATGACACTGTTCAGTCACTGCTTCTGACAGCCATCAGGGGGAGCGGTGCATTTCGCCGGTTTAACGATGCGATTGACGATGTGGGGATTCGGGACCGCTGGTATGCTTACAAAAACAGGCTGGACCGGGAAAAAGCTCTCCGTTGGCTGAAAGATCATGAATTGATTTCAGATGAAGGCGTAGCCAAAGGGCTGAAGATGCTTGAAGATGTGGTGGCCCGGCGAGAACGGATTGAAAATGCCAAAAAGGAGATGAAGAAAGGGGCTCAGGTAGTTTGCAGCGAGACACACGGCCACGTAGATAAAATCACGCCGGGAAAAACGTATGATATCCTGGACGAACGGCCCCATGATCTGCTCATCAGGATAAAAGATGACCGCGGCAAAACCGTATGGCTGCCGAAAAGCCATTTTGACCTGGTGTCGTGTCAAGAATAAAACTTCGGGTAAGACCTGACAGGTTTTGTTTGGTAATTCATCTATAATTAGCACAGTGTATTGAAACCTGTCAGGTCTTGATCCGA
>CAYPZI010000122.1:0-8793 GCA_964415185.1 uncultured Balneolaceae bacterium
CATTTATTTTAAAATCAATCTTTTATAATTACTCTTGCGGATTTTAGGAATTATCTTTTTTATTGTATTTCTCGAAATGGATAGTTAAGATAGAGTTTAACCTGTCAGATGAAATTTATTGGTAAGACAATCATTATTGGGGAAACGAACCGACAACAGTAGATGCAATGAAGAGGGATAATTTGGATTATTTAAAAAATGTACCGAATGGGGTTGTTACGTTCAATATCGGAGGGGAGATTACCTGGTCGAATGAATCTATGAACAAGCTGCTCAGTTCTGATGGAAAAAATATTGAGGGATTGAATTTCCTTACTCTCGCACAAAACTTCCGGAGCCGGCAGTTTGTGCAATCTTTCTGGCATGAACTTAAAACCGGCCAAAAATGGGACGGCATCTTTTTTAATTTTGAAAATGACAAAGGAACTCCCCTGTCGGTTTATTTGACAGTTACACCAATAGAAAAGAATGAAAGCAAACCTGAATTTCTGGCAATTGCAACGCTGGTCGCGGATTCAAAATCCAAAATCGGCCAACTCCAGGAGCAGCTTCACGACCGTGAAACCCTGATCAAGGAAATCCATCACCGGGTAAAAAACAACCTGGCTGTCATTTCGGGCCTGCTTACCCTGCAAAAATACAATTACGATGATGACAGGTTGTTTGACCTGTTGACGGATAGCGAGATGAGAATCAAATCGATGGCCCTGATACACGAGAAGCTATACAAATCAACCACACTTTCTACGATTGATTTTTCAACGTATATGACTGACCTGGTTGATACAATCGACCAAACGTTTGCAAAGAAGACCAACCTATCAATAACTGTGAACTGCGAACCGATTCAGCTTTCCATGGAGCAGGCAATTCCATCGGCCCTGATTGTGAACGAGATTATATCCAATTCCGTGAAGTACGCATTTCCCGAAAATATGGAAGGAAATATCCATACTGAAATCGTGGAACAGGATAACAAGGTTCAGATTATGGTTGAGGATGACGGTGTGGGCCTGCCGGACGATTTTGAAGAGAGGCGTAAATCATCCCTGGGTTATACCATTATCGACACACTTATCCAGCAACTTGAAGCCGACCTGGCTATCGAGAGCAAGAGTGGTACCCGGCTTTATTTTGTATTTGAGAAGAGTTGATATCGGCTGCGGGCTATTGGCTATCAGTATGAATTGTTCGAGATCCGGTCTTTGGAATTGGTTTGGCAGGGCAGGTTCTTGGTATTTGATTCACTGCCACTGAGAGTACACCCCCCTTGTTTTCCCGAATCACCTGAAGGCGTTCGGTCAAATTTGTCCCCTCTCCCCGATTCCGAAAGTTCGGGATACGGGGCAGGCGAGAAGGGGACGCAAAAATTTAACGGAATGTTAAAATTTCCGATGCAATTCCTGTTTAAATTAAACCGTTCACAATATGTAACCCTCAGAAACCATAAAACACTTTCAACTTGATATCGACACTTTCGCATCTTGAATGCTCAAAAACCGGCATAGTTTATGATGCTGGGATATTGCAAAATCTTTCATCAGCCGGATATCCGTTACTTGCAAGATATGATCTTGAAAAAGCCTCTGAGATTATGTCACCTTCGGAGCTCTCCAAAAGGCCATGGAATCTCTGGCGATACAGGGAAGTGCTGCCGATACAAAACTACGATAGCCTCGTGACTCTCGAGGAAGGCGGAACTCCTTTGGTTTTTGCCGAAAGAGTGGGTAATGAGACCGGCTTTACAAGCCTCTATATAAAGGACGAGTCTGTCAATCCCACCGGTTCATTCAAGGCGAGGGGTCTTGTTATGGCAGTTAACGCCGCAAAAGAGAGGGGAGCAACAAGCTTTGCCATTCCTACCGCAGGCAATGCGGGTGGAGCCCTTGCTGCTTACGCCGCCGCTTCGGGTTGTCCGGCTAATATTTTTATGCCGTCCGACACACCAGAAACCTTCAAAATGGAGTGCCGGTATTATGGCGCCTCGCTCACATGTGTAGACGGACTGATCAGTGATTGCGGACGGATGGTAAGTGAATTGAAACAAAAGAATAACTGGTTTGATGTGGCTACCCTGAAAGAGCCTTACCGGATCGAAGGAAAAAAAACGATGGGTTATGAGCTTGCGGAACAGTGTGGCTTTGAATTGCCCGATGTGGTTATCTACCCGACGGGAGGCGGAACGGGCCTGATTGGCATGTGGAAAGCCTTTGATGAGATGGAAGAAATGGGATGGATTGACAGCAGGCGTCCCAGGATGATAGCCGTTCAGGCTGAAAATTGTGCACCCATTGTTCGTGCTTTTGATAAGGGCGCCGAGCATGCCGAGCCATGGGAAAATGCACGTACGTCAGCCTCGGGAATCCGGGTGCCGGCCGCAATCGGTGATTTTTTGATCCTGGATGCCCTTTATAAAAGCAATGGATATGCTGTAACGGTAACAGATGAAGAAATGATTGAGGGTGCTCAAAAAATTGCATCCGGCACGGGTATTTTTCCCGCTCCCGAGGGCGGTGCCCTGCTGGCAGCTGCAATCAAGTTGCGCGAAATGGGAATATTAACCGGAGAGGAAAAGACTGTTCTGTTTAATACCGGAAGCGGCTATAAATATTTTGAAGCCATGAGGAAACTGCCTGCCCTTGAGCATGATAGCTGTCTATAATTTTGTAAATTAGATATTCATTTGATTTTTTTGTAAATAGTGCATGGAAAAATAGATTTTTCAGATTTCCGATGTATCCGGCTGTATAGCCATGCGATTCAAGGGATTTGGATTTATCACGTTTATATTTAATCTGAATTGAGGAGGTAATAATTATGCCGAAATGCGAAATTTACAAAGATGTAAAAGGTGAATGGAGATGGAGGCGTACGACCAAAGACGGTGAGATCAAAGCTCACTCGAGCAGCGGTTTTGCTGAACGCGAAAAGTGCGAAGAAGATGGAAAGAAAAACGGCGGGTGCTCCAGTTACAAAAGAGTTTGATATTATAGTTTTTTATACTGGTTGGTTTCATCAAACCTGAAACGGGCATCTTTCTCCAAAGCCTCTTTCAGGAGGGTGTTGTATTTGTTTTGCGAGATTTCAATGCATCCGAATTGGGAAAGGTGTTCTGTATAAAATTGAGTATCCCATAGTTGAAACCCGTTTTTTTCAAGAATTTGATGGCAGTGCCAGAGGGCGATTTTGTCTGCCTCTTTTTCTTTTTTGAACATAGATTCCCCGAAAAAAGCGGCTCCTACAGAAACGCCGTAAAGCCCGCCGGAAAGTTGGCTCTGTTCATCGTAAATCTCAACTGAATGTGCATATCCGAGTTTGTTGAGATTACAGTACGACCTCATAATAATATCTGAAATCCAGGTGGTTTTCCGGTTTGCGCAGCCCTCCATGACGGCGCGAAAGTTTTTGTCAACGCCAACCTTGTATTTGCCCTGCCGGATAAGCCTTTTCACATTCCCGGAAACCCTGAAACGGTCCATCGGGATAATACCTCTCTTGCCGGCCGTGAACCATTCAAACCCGGAATCATTACGTGAACGGCTCATTGGAAAAATGCCGCTTTTGTAGCCAGCTAAAAGATGATTTGCCGGAATGATGTTTTTGTTATTTTGATCCATATTCGCTTGAAGTTGTTACAAGAGAAAATAAAAAAACCTGTCTGTAATTACAGACAGGTTGTAAATCATTCATGAATTATTATTCGGGATTATTGCCCCATAAGAACATCATCCGTTACATGAACCACACCGTTAGAAGCCTTAATATCTCCTTCGGTGATCTGAACATTAATAGCAGGTTCAACTTCTTCGGCACTTACTTCACCCTGGAAAAGGTGATTGATGACAAGGCTTTGAACCTGTTGCGGATCATTTCTGATTTGTTCAAAATCACTACCAAGCTTCTGAAATGCATCATCAGTAGGAGCAACTATAGTATACGGCCCTTCCTGAGAGAGAACTTCTTCAACTTCTGCCGTTTCCATTAACTCGGCAAAAATGGTGTGATTCTCACTTTCTTTCACAACATCTACCACATTCCCATCCTGTGCCATTACACCGGCGCTTCCTGCAAAGAATGCAAGTACTAACGTTAATATTCCAATAAAACCGGATCTTCCTTTATTATAAAACATATTACTTTATTTGATTTAGTTTTTAAATATTAGTTTTTAAATAAGATATTTAACCGATTCAAAAATGTTTTTGAACAGTTCGTCTTATCTTATATTACGATTGAATCTAACTGATATTATAAATAGAAATTTTTGGATATTGTTCCAATTAAATTACATGTTTTTATTCAGTATTTTTTATTTTACATAATTTTAAAAATAAAATAGATTTTACTGTTGTTTGAATTGGGTAGTAAGAACAGATTTATGGATACCAGCTTTCTGACATCAACATTTAAACGGCAAATGAAGATGCGGCTACGGTGTGCCATCCCGACAACTGTCGGGATTGGTTCTGCTTTGTTTTCTGCAACCGGGAATAAATTCCCGGTCTATGGTCTGCCGCCCCGACACGTCTGTGTCGGGGTTGTGCGGTATATTGCAGATTAATTTCCTGAAAAAACACCCCGCACGCTCACAAAATAATTTCATTACGCGATTCAAGCCAATATCAAAACAAAATGCTCCGTATCGGGGGGGACGACACAATTAAAATATTAATGGTCTCTATATACGGGGTATGAAGAGATTCTCAAACGCCGTTTTTGACTACATCGTAAATCAGGTAGGGTGGGATATTCAGCATTTCTCTCTCTGTTTTTACATTGCCAAATATTTTCATCAGGGGTTTTTTCAAATGTCCCGATGTTTGATAGGCTAAAAATTTACCGTTCGGTTTCAGGATTTCTTTGGTTGCCTGTAATACTTTCAATTTGCGGTCCGGCTTCAAAAATGAAAACGGAATACCGGAAAGCACATAATCAATTTTACCGATCAATTCTTCATCCAGGATTTCCATTACATCGCCGGCGAGCACATTATGTACTTCTATACGCTCATCCCTGATATTATTTTTCAAGTGTTTTACAAAATTCTGGTTTGCTTCAATTAAGATCAATCTGGAACCGGGAGTCAGTTTTTCAAGAATATATTCGGAAAAAACACCATTTCCGGGGCCATACTCAACAATGTTGAGGTCTATTGAGAAATCAATATGCTGGCACACTTTTTTTACACAGCGAGTGGAAGTCGGTGTGATGGAAGCAACATCACGGTCTTTAATAAAATTTTTTATGTAGGTAAGTGTTTTGTTCATAAATCTTTTTCAAGTTGTGCTATCTGATCCCTGATTCGTGCAGCTTCTTCGAACTCCATATTTTTAGCAGCTTGCAGCATGGAACCACGCAAATAATCGATAAATTTTTCCTTGCTTTCAAATGTTATTTCATGCATTGCCGGATTTGCTTTGTAAGTCACTTTATTATCGGCAACTTTTATCGTCTCAAGATAGTCATCTTCCTGATCTTTTGTGTCAAAGCTGAAATCCTGCGTGGAGATAAGCGCGGGATCGACAAGCGGTTTCAGCTCTTTTTCTATTGTTTTCGGGGTAATGCCATGCTTTTTGTTGTACTCTTTCTGGAGCCTTCGCCTTCGGTTGGTTTCGTCAATAACTTTTTTCATACTTCCTGTGATTTTATCTGCATAGAGAATAGCCTTACCGCCAACATTCCTGGCGGCCCGGCCAACGATCTGAAACAGTGACGTTTCAGACCTTAAAAAACCTTCCTTGTCGGCGTCAAGAATAGCCACGAGGCTCAGCTCGGGGATATCAATGCCTTCCCGGAGAAGATTGATGCCGACAAGCACGTTAAAATCTCCGCGCCTGAATTTATAAAGAACTTCAATTCTTTGCATGGCATCCAGTTCACTGTGCATATAGGCAGCACTTATGCCGAGATTTTTAAGATATTCGCTCAACTCCTCACTCAGCCTTTTGGTAAGAGTGATACAGAGTACCCTTTCATTCTTTTTCGCTCTCTCTTGTATTTCGTCCAGTAAATCATCAATCTGCGTATCCACAGGACGTACCTCAATTTCAGGTTCCATCAGGCCGGTCGGACGAATAATCTGCTCCACAAATACACCATCCGATTTTTCAAGCTCATAGTCCTTCGGGGTAGCACTAACGAAAATGCACTGGTTGATCATCGTTTCCCACTCTTCAAATGTAAGCGGACGATTATCCAGTGCTGAGGGAAGCCTGAATCCGTGTTCTACCAGTTCCAGTTTTCTTGAACGGTCGCCCCCGTACATTGCACCTATTTGCGGAACCGTTTGATGGCTTTCATCCACCACAAGCATAAAATCATCCGGGAAATAGTCAAACAGGCAATAGGGCCGTTCTCCCGGTTTTCTTGCACTCAGATACCGAGAATAATTTTCGATACCGGCACAATACCCGATCTCCTGCATCATCTCGATATCGAAAAGTGTGCGCTGCTGCAGCCGCTTTGCTTCGAGATATTTGCCTTCATCCTGCAGTACCTCCACCCGCCAGTGCAGTTCATCGCGTATTTGCTGAATGGCTTCATCCAGCCTGCCCTTGGTAGTCACATAATGTGAAGCCGGATAAATTCGAAACTCATCCACCTGTTCCAGTTCCTTGCCGGTGTTTACGTCAAATATGGCCATCTCTTCTATTTCATCGCCCCAAAAAGTGATTCGCAGCCCTTCGTCCGAATAGGCCGGATATACATCAACCACATCTCCCCGGACCCGGAATGTTCCGCGGGTGAATTCATCGTCTTTACGGGTGTAATGCAGATCTACCAGGTCATAAAGCAGGGTATTGCGCGGTATTTCCATCCCGGTTTTAAGGTTGATGATCAATCGCTCATACTCCGACGGCGACCCGATACCGTAGATACAACTCACCGATGATACAATGATGACATCGCGCCTGCCGGAAAGCAGCGAGCTGGTGGCCCGCAGCCGCAGCCGCTGGATCTCTTCGTTGATGGAGAGGTCTTTTTCGATGTATTTATCCTGGGCTGAAATATAGGCTTCGGGCTGATAGTAATCGTAATAGGAAATAAAAAATTCAACCCTGTTCTCAGGAAAAAAATCACTAAACTCCCTGTAAAGCTGGGCTGCGAGCGTTTTGTTATGGCTCATGACAAGCACAGGCTTCTCAACATTTTCTATGACACCGGCTATGGTCCGTGTTTTACCGGAGCCGGTAATTCCGAGAAGTGTTTGAAATTTATCGCCCTCTTGAATTCCTTCCGTAAGTTCACGGATCGCTTTAGGTTGATCACCTGCGGGCGCCCAGGGTGAATGAAGTTTAAAAATAGACATATGGCATAAAATAGTTACAAAATGCATGCAAGTAAACAACAACCATAAACAACTCCTCTTTTATATCATTCAATTAAACCTGATATTTACATTCTTGAGAATAATACGAACTGCAACATATTTACATGCCAGACAAAGAAGTTTTAAAACAACACCGGATTGAAATAGACAGGATTGACGAACAAATACTCGACCTGTTACAAAAACGGAATGAAATTTCGAGAGATGTAATCAAACGGAAAATTGAGAAGCAGCTTCCTGTTTTTGTCGCCAACAGGGAAATCGAGAAAGCCCGTTCTTTCAGGGATAAAGCGGCCGAACGTGATTTGGATCCGGAATGGGCGGAAGATTTTTTAAGAATGATCATGGCGGCATCGCGAGCGAGCCAATCGACCGAAACCTTTCCCCGTTCTACCGAAAAGCCGATGAAGATCCTTTTTGTCGGTGGCGAAGGCGGCATGGGAAAGCTTTACAGAAAAATTGCTACTCGATCCGGACATGAAACCTATTCCATTGACAAGGCAAACTGGCATGAGCTCGAAGCGATGGCACCGGAACTGGACATGGCAATTGTTACGGTTCCGATTAACATCACCCCGGATGTGATACGGCGGGTGTCCAAAAAACTGAAAAAAGAAACCATTATTGCGGATTTTACAAGTAATAAATCCGGGCCGTTGAAAGTAATGCTCGAGTCACACGTGGGACCCGTTATTGGTCTCCACCCGATGCACGGGCCTGATGTTCCCAACCTCTCCAAGCAGCTTATGGTGGTGAGTCCCGGCAGGGATGCCGAAAAAGCAAGCTGGTTTATCGGCCAATGCAAATTGTGGGGAATGCGTATCATTGAAGCCGATCCGGAAGAGCATGACCATGTGATGAACCTTGTCCAGGGTTTACGGCATTATGTAGCTCTGCTTCATGGCTCTTTTATGAAAAAATATGACCTGAATCCAAAAAAGATGCTGGACTACTCAAGCCCGATATACCGGGCCGAGCTGATGATGACCGGACGGATCTTTGCCCAGGATGCCGGGCTTTATGCCGATATCGTATTCTCAAATGAAGAGAGGAGAAACCTTCTTTTGAGATTTTTTGAACATCATACAAAATTGGCGGAAATGGTAAAAAACGATAATAAAGAAGGATTTATAAAAGAGTTTGAAGCCGTGACCGATTTTTTCGGCAGTTTTGCAACCCAGGCACTTGAGGAGAGCAGTTATCTGATCAACCGCCTCGCAGACCGGTTTTCTTAGTTTACCTCACCCCGCCCTGGCCCCTCTCCTTCGAGGAGAGAGGACTTGATACTAAAGACTATTGAAGAGGTTAGGTGAGATTCGAAAAATTGGCAGGATCTCAATATTCGCAGCAAAAAAGTGCTAAGGATCTCCGAGGCTGTCCAAAAAAAGCTATTGAGCTATATGTACTTCTTGTGGAACCGCCAGGAAACCTTTGATCCAGAAAAAATTCGCCGGGACAAGGCG
>CAYPZI010000123.1:0-8744 GCA_964415185.1 uncultured Balneolaceae bacterium
TGTTATAATCGGCGTTATATTTGTACTTCAGAATAATGGAATCAATGTGGCGTCCTTGCTCGCAGGCCTTGGCCTCGGAGGCCTTGCGTTTGCCCTTGCGGCACGTGATACCCTCGCCAATTTTTTCAGATCCGTTACAATTTTCCTGGACAAGCCCTTTCAGATCGGCGACTGGGTTAAATCCGGTAATATCGAGGGAACGGTTGAGGAGGTCGGGTTCCGGTCAACCCGGATTCGTACTTTTTATAACTCCCTTATTTCCGTACCGAATGCAACGCTGGCAAATTCGGATATCGACAATCTCGGATTGCGTGAATACCGAAGGTACAAGGCAACGCTTACTCTCACCTACAGTACCCAGCCGGAACAGATCGAAGCGTTTGTTGAAGGCATCAAGGCAATCGTGAAAGCAAACCCGCATATGAGGCAGGACTTCTTCGAAGTGCATTTCAATGATTTCGGTTCGCATTCTCTTGATATTCTGGTCTATGTATTTTTCAAGGTACCGACCTGGAGTGACGAACTGCAGCAGCGTCACAACTTTCTCACCGAAATACTCCGGCTTGCAAAAGAGGTGGGAGTTGAATTTGCATTCCCAACTCAAACACTGCATGTCGACAGTTTTTACGGTGATGAACCCCGAAAGACCGGTGAGAAGCGCACAAATGAAGAACTCGCTTCAACAGTGTATGCATTTGGTCCAAACGGAGAAAAATCAATGCCCGATGGCGTCCGTATTTACAAAAACGGAGAAGAGGTTAATTTCGGAGCACACCTCAAAACCAGCGGAAGCTAAATCCGGTATGCCACGTGTCCATCCCTAACATAGCTTGACCACAAACCACTAACAACACATAGCGTAATGAACCCGCTACAAATCTGATGAAACTACAAAATCGCGGCTTGAACTTTTACGTTAAGTCAGGATTTCTGATACTGAAAACTAAGTCTTTTCTTGCAGCAACTTACTTTTTACTTTTGCGTCTTCACTTCTTCCTTATCCGCAAAAGCATCGAAAACCATGAGAAGATCCTGTGCTACCTCATCCCGGGTTCTCCCTTCGATTCTGTGACGGGGTATCATGGCCTTGATTTCACCGTCTACAAAATATGCAAATGAAGGTGAAGACGGGGGATACTCGCTGAAATATTCTCTTGCATGGGCTGTAGCTTCTTTATCCTGGCCTGCGAAAACAGTGACAAGATGGTCGGGTTTCACATCCGCTTTATCGAGCGCAATCTGTACTCCCGGCCGGGCATTTCCGGCTGCGCAGCCGCATACGGAGTTTACAACCATCAGCATTGTGCCTGAATTATATTCTTTCATGGCACGATCCACATCTTCAGTCGTTTTTAATTCCTCAATACCCAATTCCGTCAGTTCTTTCCTCATCCATGAAGTATCGGGGCCTACACCAAATCCAAATTGCATTGTATTATGATTTTCTTATTTAAAATTTTCGTTACAAAGATACAAAATTTCTGCTTCCATAACATCAAAAAAGGGTGCCCCTTAACCGGGAACACCCTTTAGTCATGGTGGTTATAAAATGCTATTGCGCATTTTTAAAGTTTTCGGCTACCTGGTCCCAATTAACAACATTCCAAAATGCCTGGATATAATCCGGCCTTCTGTTTTGATAGTGCAGGTAGTATGCGTGTTCCCAAACGTCAAGGCCGAGAATTGGAGTCAGTCCATTCATCAACGGACTATCCTGGTTTGCTGTTGAGAGCACTTTGAGCCCGTTACTGTTGTCAATAACCAGCCAGCCCCAGCCTGAGCCAAACTGTCCGGCGGAAGTTGATGAAAATTTCTCTTTGAATTTATCAAAATTGCCAAACGCTTTATCAATGGCACCGGCGAGGTCTCCTGAGGGGTTTCCACCGCCATTCGGTGATAAAACTTTCCAAAACAGTTTGTGATTGGCGTATCCGCCACCATTGTTAACTACATTTTGCCGTATATCTTCAGGTACTTCGGTAATTCTGCTCAGCACTTCTTCGATTGGCAGTTCGGCAAAAGAGTGGCCTTCAAGTGCGGCATTAACTTTATTGGTATATCCCTGGTGATGCTTTGAGTGGTGAATTTCCATCGTTCTTGCATCAATATGCGGTTCAAGTGCATCATAATCGTAAGGTAAATCGGGAAGTTTATAAGCCATTTTTATTTCTTCTTTTTAGGTTTGTATTACAGTTAAAATTAGTTTTCTCACTTACTTGCTAATATACAATATATCATGATGTTATGTAAGCAAATGAAAGCTTGTTATCGTTCCATCATTACATGATAACAGTGACATAAAATAGATTTTTTAGATTCTTTATAAATCTTCGGCATTACAATTCGATTTCGATCATTAAATTAAGTTATCTTTACGTAGTCGTTCACCAAAAAGTGATAACCCATGCAATATGATTATGATGTCATTGTGATCGGAAGCGGCCCGGCCGGTTTTTCGTGTGCAATGCAAAGTTCAAAGTTTGACAAGAAGGTTCTGGTAGTAGAAGCAAATGAGGATCACATCGGAGGCACCTGGATAAATACGGGTACAGTTCCAAGCAAAGCTCTGAGGGAAGCTGCAAAAACCATTTACAGGTTCTACGCCCAATTCGGAGATGAAAAAGGAAGAAAACCATATGAAAAATTCCGGATGGAGGAACTGCTTCAGTACAAAAGAACGATTCTCGAGAGCAAAAACAAGAAAGTAAAAGAAGACCTGATTAAAAATGAGGTGGATACCGTCCGTGGATTCGGTAAACTAAAGGATGAACATACGGTAGAGGTTGAACTGCATACAGGAGAAACCGAATCATTTACTGCCAATTTTATATTGGTCTCAACCGGCTCAAGTCCGATACCCCCCAAAAATTTTAAAATTGAAAATATTGATATCCTGGATTACCAGACAATTCTGGATATTACACATATACCGCGACGGCTTACTATTCTCGGGGCAGGCATTATCGCCATGGAATACGCCACCATTTTTGCATCACTCGGCACCCGCGTAAATATTCTAAATGATGCTGAATCGATGCTCCCTTTCCTCGATCACGAAATAAGTGAGACCCTTGGGATTTGCCTTCGTGAAAAAAACATATCCGTGGTAAATGACGTCTCAATAAAATGGGTCAAAAAAAATGACCTCAGAAATTGTACCGAAGTCGGGTTTATTTCAGATTCTGAAAAAGAGAGGCTTCAGGTATTAGAATCCGACCATGTTCTCTACATTGGGGGCAAAAAACCCAATTCCAATAATATTGGTATTGATAAAGTGGGTGTTGTAATGGATGATGACGGATATATCGTCACTTCCGAAACTTATCAAACCAACATTGAATCGGTTTACGCAGCCGGTGACGTAATAGGATTTCCTTCACTTGCTTCTACCTCTTTCGTGCAGGGAAGGCTTGCCGCTTGTGATATGTTTGGAATTCCTTCTCAGGATATCGTTAATGAAGTGCCTTACGGAATCTATTCAATTCCTGAAATAGCGGGTGTCGGTTTGACCGAAAATGAAGCACTAAACCTTGGCATGGAGATTACGGTTGGAAGAGCTTATTTCCGAAACATAACGCAGGGCGATATCAGCCATCTCGAAGAAGGACTTTTAAAGCTGGTTTTTACAACAAATGAGCTTAAACTGATTGGAGTTCATATTATCGGTGAAAGAGCTACCGACATGATACACCTCGGGCAGAGTGTTATGCATTTCGGCGGAGATATCCGCTACTTTATTCAATCCGTTCTGAATTATCCAACCTTTTCGGAAGCTTACAGAATTGCTGCATTTAACGGTTTCAACCGTGTACATAAAGCCGGGGTTAAATATCAAAAAATCCTTGAAGCATCTTCTGAATGATTTCCCGGTTTTCGTGCCGGGGTATCAGGGTGATCAGCGATCAGCCTTCTGTTTGAAGGAATTCAAAACAATGATGTGGAGATCACTATTGAACGCCGGGCGGGATACCCACGGCCAGCACGGCAAGGGAGTAACTGCCAATAATTCGCCGTGTCCTCTTTGTTTTTTAGAGTCCGCTGTGGTTAAAAAAATTATCAGTCCGGGAATTTGCACTAACAATTCGGTCAAATATAATGAATCGCCATTTTAAGGTTCTCTGAGTCAAGAGGTGGATCCTCGGGAATTGTTTTAATTCCTTTTTCTTCAGATTGTTTAGCAGCAAGCGCAAGTACCATTGCATCCACGATATCATCCTCTTCAACTTCATTCCTCCGGTACTCATCCTTTATATCCCTGAAAAAATCAGCCGCAATTTCTTCATGATTTTTAATTAGGTCCAGCCGGTGTCTGAGGCCTTTTTTTGTATTTTTTTTCTGGTAAATCATGCCTCCGTTTAGATTCATAAACAGAAGTTCGGGATGGCTTTCAAAAACATTTTCTCTACGTTCCGGATTTTCTTTTAAAAACCGGTCTACCTCTTTGATTTTCGGAGTAATATTCCATGCCTGCAGCGACATCTTTTTTTCCGTATACTCATAGCTCTGCATGTTCGCCTCTACATAAGAAGGGGCATGAAGTGCAGCCCGGATAGGCGGGCTAAAAACAGACGATGAGTATTCTCCTCCAAGTTTTTTTCTCAATAATTCATCGCATTTCCGGGTATAGGTTTCATCTTCAAGCCCAATGGGAACGTCGATAAATACACGATCATACTCCAATAAAACTTCTTCAAGGTCTGAGCCTTCGCGCAAAATTTTATATTCTTCAGAACCGCTGTCAAACGTGACCATCATCCATCCGGCCTTACATCCGTCAATTCCCGCAGTTTTCATATATTGATTTTAAAAGTTTAAAGTAAAGCAACAAAAATAAATCAGGTTCAATCTTTTTCACAAAAAAATTTTTCCGGATTTTTATTTTTCAATGAATTTAACAAATTACACTTCTTGTTGATCACAAAATAATTAAGCTTTCGTGTTTATTAAATTGTATCAATGAGCTCAAAAATGATTAAAACCCAAACTGCCCTAAACATTCCTGGAAAAATTTCTTAAAATCCGGTGAATTGAATATTTTTCAACCCGCCATGACTTCACACAATCTGGTATTTATGGATTTAAAAACCTGTTTTTATCGAATACTTTTCTAACAATTTACGGAATACCTTTAACACGAGGATCCGTCAAGCTTCCATGGTCTTCATTACAGATCAAAATGTATTTTAACTCAACCATAACCTAAACTATCAATAAATATGAAATCCCATTATAGATACGATCAAAAGCCAAACCGTTTTAAAAAATGGCTGCTTTTTATGTTTGCAGTTATTGTACCTTTTTTTACCGATGCCAATGCCCAGCAAAATGCAATTGTCAGGGGAGCAGTAATTGATGCATCTGCGAACGAGCCGCTTGCTGCCGTAAATATAATCCTGGTTGGCACCAACTCCGGTACCTCAACGGATGTAAACGGGCAGTACAGCTTCAGGATCCCGGAAGGCGAACATGAAATCAGGGCCAGTTTTGTCGGCTTCAAAAGCGTCACCAAAACACTGACGGTTCAGCCCGGCCAAAGTTATACCCTTGACTTCGAACTTGAACCGGGTACCGAATTGGGTACAGTACAGGTTGTAGGGTCGAGAAATGTAAACAGGTCTGTTGTGGAGTCGCCGGTGCCGGTTGATATAATTGCATTGCCTGAGATATATACATTTTCACCACAGACGGATATTAACCAGCTCCTTACTTTTGTGGCTCCTTCTTTTCAGGCCAACCGGCAGTCATCGGCCGATGCTACCGAATTCGTTGATCCTGTTTCTTTCAGGGGGCTGAGTCCCGACCAGGTACTTGTTCTCGTGAACGGAAAGCGCCGGCACAGTTCCTCTTTGGTCAACAACATAGGGACGTTCGGTAACGGTGCAGCGGGTACCGACCTCAATGCCATCCCCTTTTCTGCTGTTGAGCGGATTGAAATTCTGCGGGATGGGGCAGCTGCACAATACGGATCAGATGCCATTGCCGGTGTAATAAACGTTGTATTAAAAAGTAATACAGGTGTGCTGACGGGAGATGTAACCGGGGGCGTTATGTCACGCGGTGACGGCGAAACCATTCAGTATTCGGCAAATTACGGTTTCGACATCGGTGAAAACGGCTTTGTAAACATTTCGGGTGAATTTACCGACCGGCAGAGAACCAACAGGGCTGACGGTAACAGCCTTATCATATTCGATCAGTCCGAGTTTGGCAACTTTTTCGCCTATCCTTTTACCGATGATCCCGAACAATCACGGGCAATTGATGATGCCGAGTTAGCCGGCCGAGGGCTTACGCGCGAAGATTTTTTCTTTCGCGTCGGTGATTCGGAAATCCAGGAAGGCGGAATATTTGTGAATTCGGTGATACCTGTGGCTGAGCAGGCCGAAGTGTATGCCTTTGGCGGCCTTAACTTCAGAGAAGGTGTGGGCGCACCTTTTCGCCGACTGCCTTCCGATTTATCGGTAAATGTTCCAAGTATTTTTCCGGTCGGATTTCAGCCTGAACTTCTGACCGATATCAGTGACCAGTCCGTATCTTTTGGTATCCGGGGTAAACTGGGCAACTGGAATGTTGATTTAAGCAATACATACGGTCGAAACCGTTTCGATTTCACGGTCAGGAACACAGTGAATTCATCATTGCTCGGTGAAAGCCCGACACGGTTCGAAGCAGGCGGTCATGAATTCAGCCAGAATACGGCAAACCTTGACTTTAACCGCTACTTCGGTGATATCCTTCAAGGCGTGAACGTTGCCTTCGGTACATTTTACCGCGTTGATAACTATGAAATTGATGCCGGTAACGAAGGTTCTTTCCGCAATTTCGGAGTAGTTGACTTTGTAAATGAAGACGGTTTTATATCGCAGGTCGATACACTTGGCCGGCCCGGCGGGTCTCAGGGTTTCCCTGGTTTTCGTCCCGAAAACGAAGTGAACCAGTTCAGGGAAAATGCGGGGTTCTACTTCGATGTTGAAAGTGACCTGACCCGTAAATTCACGATTGCGGGTGCTTTACGTTTTGAGGATTATAGTGATTTCGGAAGAACATTAAACGGAAAAGTTGCCCTCCGCTATGAACTGACCAACTGGCTTTCCGCACGCGGATCTTTCAGCAACGGCTTCAGGGCTCCGTCTCTGCATCAGCTCTTTTTTAACAATGTGGCTACCGATATTGTTGACAACCGGCTTGTAGATGTCGGTACCTTCTCAAACGACAGCAACGCTGCACGCGCATTGGGAATAGAGCCACTTGAAGAAGAAACATCCAACAACTTCTCATTTGGAATAACAGCCAACCCTACCAATCGCATTTCTCTGACTGTTGACGGCTACATTATTGAAGTTGATGACCGCGTAGTTCTGACCGGCGATCTCGGTGCCGATCCTTTTGGAAGTCCTGTTCCTGAAATCGCCGATATTCTTTCCGAAGTTGGCGCTTCAAGAGCCCGTTTCTTTACCAATGCCGTAGACACCGAAACCAAAGGGCTTGATATCATTGCCAGCTTCAACAGCCTGAAACTCGGGGACGGATTTGCAAACCTCTCGCTTTCTGTAAATTTGAATGATACGGATATAGAGCAAATCAAAATTCCTGAAAATTTAATAGGAAGCGAAGATGTCTTTTTCGGCCCGAAACAGCAGACCACCCTCCAGGATAACATTCCTGATCACAAGGTCATTTTTTCAACTAACTACCGCATCAACAAATTTTCAACCCTGCTGAGAGTTACACGTTTCGGGAACGTTGCCAGGGATGAATTTCCGTTCGGATCAAGACAGGAATTCAGTGCCGAACATGTGGTTGACCTTACCGCTTCGTACAGATTTCTGCCTCAGGTTATGCTCACTATCGGCGGAAACAATATTTTCGACAATTTCCCGGATGAGGCAATTTTTGAAAATACATTTTTGGGTGTATTCGACTTTCCGCCTGTTCAGCAAGGATTTAACGGGGCTTACTTTTTCGGCAGGCTGACATTTAACCTCTGATCAGTATGTAATCCAAAACAGCCCTGATCACCTTTTTGAATCTAACAACGGCCGGATACATCCCGGATGATCCGGCCGTGATTTTTAATAAGTCAAAACAACCTTTGATATGAGACATTCTGCTTCAACGTTCAAACTGATTTTTTTAACTGCATTCATAGTTGCCTTAAATACCGCGGTATTAACCGGGCAGAATGCCCTTGTCCTTCAGTCCGATTTCGGCCTTAGCGATAATGCCGTGGCTTCAATGAAGGGAGTTGCGTTTGGTGTTTCGCCCGATTCAAAAATTTTTGATTCCACTCACGATATTACCCCTTTCAACATTTGGGAAGCCGCATACCGGCTTGAACAGACTGCGGAATTCTGGCCTGCAGGTACGGTATTTGTCTCAGTGGTTGATCCCGGAGTAGGTACAGATCGCAAATCTGTTGTGCTGAAGACAAAATCCGGCCACTATTTTGTTACGCCCGATAACGGCACTCTCACTCTTGTTTCCGAATCACTGGGTATTGAAGCTGTGCGTGAGATTGACGAAGCCGTAAACCGGAGAGCCGAATCGGAACAATCTTATACATTTCACGGGCGGGATGTGTATGCATATACAGGCGCCCGGCTGGCTGCAGGCATTATCTCATTTGAAGACGTTGGGCAAAAACTCGAAAATAAAGTGGTAACTATCCCACATCCTGATCCTGAATTTTCCGGGGACAGTATCAGGGGATATATCCCCATACTCGATGTACGCTATGGAAACAT
>CAYPZI010000124.1:0-8715 GCA_964415185.1 uncultured Balneolaceae bacterium
TCGGTTTCACCAGGGGTAAAACAGGCTTAAGTCATCCGATGAGTCTATCTTGCCCCAATCTCCGGACGCGTCAAGGTGCTATGGCTGCAACAACCTTCGCGCGTGTTCCGCCTTTTGGAACACCCCGAAGCGTTGGGAGCCTTTCGGCTCGGTCTCATTCATCGGATGACTGATGATCCGGTTTCACCAGGGGTAAAACAGGCTTAAGTCATCCGATGAGTCTATCTTGCCCTAATCTCCGGACGCGTCAAGGTGCTTCGCACGCTTGGCGGTCCTGTTTTTTTTTTGCCAATGGCACGCCACGCTCGGAGGTTCTCCGGAAAAGCACCGAAGAACGCTACGAGGTGGCTGATTTATCATTAAAACCGGTATTTCAGTCCCAGGCTCACAACGCCCTGGTTTCCGAAACCGGCATTGGTGATAAACCGGAAGTCTCTTCCGAATTCAATACCAACGGGATGAACCTGCCAGGCTAAAAACAGGTCTGTTTCCGTCCGGGAGCGCTCTTCATCAGAGAACCCAAACTGGTCTTCCGTTGAAAAACTGAATCCGGCTCCGAGGCCTGTAAAGATTCCCCATCTGTCATTCTCCAGCCAATAGTAGTTTGAAGTCGCAACCAGGGAAAAGAAATCGACCGTGCCTTCACCGATTTTCACATTATCACGAATAAACTCTTTATCTTTTCTCTGGTAGCTCAACTGGCCTCCCGCTTTCAGGTTTCTCCTCACTCTTGTCCGGTACGAAATGGCGAACCCGGCCGAATGGGTATCTGTTGAAGTTACATCACCTTCCGGAAACACTTCATTGAAAATAGAATCATTATAGTCCAGAATATCGTTTGAGGTTAAAACCCCGACCGCCAATTCAATTTCAGTATCCTGGCTATGCAGAAGTCCGCCTGTCATTATGGTGAATAGCATTACTAAAACAGTGGCGGAAATTAATTTAAACATATAATCCTTTTTTGATTTCTCTATTAATTAATGAAAGATCTCCAACATAATCATCGCAAAAATATAAAATATATTATTCTCCTTATTTTACATTTTTCATAACTATTTTATCTAACACATTTTATGTTGAATGTACAGGAATTATTATTTGTTTATGTAGTGAATTATCATCCAAACAGTAAATAAATAATATGAATAAGTTTATAATTGCTCTTTTGGTTTTATTTACTTTATCAGCTTGTACACAGCAAAATCAAAACCTGAATGAGGGAAGGGAAGAAGAACCCGAACTAAACAAACTGGTTTCAGTAATACATCCAACCGAAGAGAATGACATATCCGGAACGGTTACATTTACCCGCCAGGGTGAAGATGTTCTCGTTGAAGCTACCGTCAGAGGCCTGGAGCCTGAAACCAAACACGGCTTTCACGTTCACCGATTCGGTGACTGTACTGCCGGGGATGCAACTTCAGCAGGGGGACACCTCAGCCCTGAAGACATGCCGCATGGTGCCCCGAGCGAAGCCAGCCGGCACATGGGCGACATGGGAAATCTTGTGGCCGGTGAGAACGGCATCGCCGAACTCTCCTACACGGATAATGTGATTGAGCTTTCCACAATACGCGGGCGGGCCGTTATTATTCACGGAGAAGCTGATGATCTTGAATCGCAGCCAGCAGGCGACGCCGGGCCGAGAATCGGATGCGGTGTGATTGGAATTGCTCAGAATTAAACTTTCAATCAATCGGGGGATGACTTGGAAACAAGCTTTTGTAATTCCGGCAATGTTAATGCCGGATCCCTGAAGTCATCAACCACAAGATGGCAGAGGTTAAGTTCACCGTGCGTATGGGTGGTTGCAACTCCAACCACCGAGCACCCTGCCGATAGCCCTGATTTTATCCCGGAAATGGAGTCTTCGAACACAATACAGTCCCGTGGAGATGCATCCGCGGCTTTGGCAGCTTTCAGATAAGGTTCGGGATGCGGCTTGCTGTTGGTAAAATGCGACATGTGCAGAACAGCATCAAACATTCCCGTTACCGAAAGCTCACCTAAGATGTACCCGGTATTTTCTTTTGGAGCGGAGGTAGCCACTACTGCCGGGATATCATGTTGCTTTACTCTATCCAAAAACTCAACAAAACCGGGTACAACATGTTCTTTCGGGTTAAACAGATCCCGGAACATCCGCTCTTTTTCATTTGACAGAGCCTCAACCCTTTCATCAGTCAATGAACCGAATACCATTGGAATCCACTCTCTGTTGGTCCGCCCGAAAAGTTTTTCCCTGATATATTCATCTGACAACTCTTTACCGTATTTATCACAAAATTCGTGCAATACTTTTTTGTGAACCGGGTTGCTGTCCACAATCACCCCATCCATATCAAAAATTACGGCAGCTATTTTTTTCATAAATGATTGAAGTAGTTATTGAAATGTTTATTTGTGTGGGTATCGTAAAAACTAATACTATTGCAGCTACTCGCCAACAACTCAAAAAAATAATATGGGTTGATATGCGATCTCTGATCTTTAAAAATCTTTGGAATTCCGGAAGATTGAGAATTTTCTGTGGTGGAAGGAATTATGGATATTCTATCCTTACTGCTGAATTTGCAAGTTTTCGAAGTATTTTTCTGTTATTGGGATTAATTCCAAGTATGAGTAAACATCTCTCCATTCGGCCCGGGTGCGACAAAATAAACTTCAAGACCGTCTTCATCGGCTTGTCTCAAAAAATTAATGGCATCAATTTTTTTTACTTCCAAATTATAATAACGCAACACCTTACCTGTTGAACAAATACTTACTATTATAGCTTACTATTGGAGAAACCCGGAATAGGTATCCCAACTTTAATTTGTGCCCAATATCCGCAAGTCATCGGATGACTTGTTGATTTCTAAGTACTTAAATAAATCTTTACCTGCGAGTCCCGAATGCTTTCGGGATGACTTATTTAATTTAAAATCAATCCTTTATAATTACTCTTGCGGATTTTAGGTTGTGTATAAATAACAGAAGCAATAACAAATCTTATAAATCGAAATTCAGGCCTGGAAAACCATGGAAAGTTTTTCTTACTTCCTCTCAATAATACTTTTTTCTATACTCATTGCCGGCTGCTCGGATGCCGGGGTGAATGATACGGCAGAGCTTGACAACTCCTTTTTTGAGACTGCTGCCGAAATCCAGTTCAGTACGGTTTCCGACAGCATCATCACCATCAGCCAATCGCAATCTGGAAGCTATACTTTTTCGGATAAAACGAATCTCGTTATTAACGAGCAGGCAGCGTTCGAAGCATTCTGGAAAGACCTTCACAGTAACAAGAGCCTTCCGCCAGAATTGCCTGATGTTGATTTCAGTGAATACACCGTCATTGCCGCAATGATGGGCGTGCAGCCCACCGGTGGTTTTTCAATTGAAATTTCAAAAATATCCAGGGGCGATAATGTAACCGGTGTAAAAATCGAAGAACGGGAACCCGGTGCAAGTTGTGGAACGTTTCAGGCCTTAACCGCTCCTTTTCACGTTGTGAAAATTCCCAAAGCAAACGATACCGATATCCGCTTTGTCACAAACCGGACTGCCGTCGACTGTGAGTAATGTTGAGCAGGTTGGCGATTGAGACCTGAGGGACTTTTAGTGAAATCGATATGCGATCACTGATTGTGAGATACTTCGTATACCTGCGATCGGATATCTCCAATCGCATATCAAAAAAACTTCATTTTAAATAAGCGTAGTTCCGGATTGTCAAGCTTGATTGGATTTAATGCAAAGGTTAAGGATCGAAGCCGGATGGTACGCTTTACGTCCCGTGGCGTCGGCAATCTGGTGCCGGCATGAAAAGCCGTGTGCACAAATCAGGGCCGCCGGCTCCAGTTCTTCGAGCGCCGGAAACAGGGTTTGTGCCCCCACTTGCATCGAAACATCATAGTGTTCATACCCGAAACTGCCTGCCATGCCGCAGCAGCCGGTCTGAAGCTCAACCGGCTCAAGTCCGGCATTTTTGAACATATCAAGCATGGCTGTCATACCGGTCAGCGCTTTCGCATGACAGTGTCCGTGGATATAAACCTTTTTCCCGGCGTTATCTTTATTAACCTTCAGCCCATCCTCCTGAAGCATGAACTCTTCAAACAGCCAGGCATTTTCAAGAATTTTTTTTGATTTCTCTTTGTCTGATTCATCACATAAATCAGGGTACTCATCCCGGAGTGTCAGCAATTCGGACGGTTCAAAGCCGATAACCGGAATTCCCTCTTCAGCAAACGGCAGCAATGCATCCAGATTTTTTCGACACAGTTTTTTAGCTTCTCCGAGCAGGCCTTTCGAAATCTGGGGACGCCCGGTGGCCTCAGCATCGGCCGGCACCACATCATAGCCGACATGGTCTAAAATTTTGCAAGCTGATATTGCAATTTCGGGGTCATGGTAATTGGTAAACGGATCAATCAGCAGAGCCACTTTTTTTCTCCCTTTTTGAAACCCGGTCTCCCGTGCCAAAAACCATTTGCGAAAAGTTTGGTGAGCAAACGCGGGCAGAGTCCGGCGCTCATCCACTCCGGCTGCGATCGACAGAATTTTTTTCACCAAACCGTTTTTAAGAGTGCGGTTACTCAGGCGGGGAAATAGCGCCGCTAACGGATACAATTTCTCCGGCTGACCAAAGATTTTTTCCGCAAGTGATATGCCCTTCCTTTCGTGCCTGCCATGCATGTATTCCGCCTTCATTTTTGCCATGTCCACGTTGGCGGGACATTCACTTTTACAGGCTTTGCAGCTCAGACAGAGAGAAAGCGCCTCATTCAGGTCATCGTCGGTAAATGCATCCGCCTGCTTTCCTGTAAAAAGCTGCCTAAAGAGATTTGCCCGCCCCCGGGTGGTGTGAGTTTCATCAAGTGTGGCATGGTACGACGGACACATAGTGCCACCACTCTCGGCAAGCTTTCGGCATACACCTGCCCCGTTGCAGAGTTCAAGGGCATGGCCGAAGCCGTCTTCCTTCTCCCATCTGAACATCGTCGGCACATCCGCTTTTTGATAGGCGGGCGAAAATCTTAAATCGGTATCGATCGGCTTGGGATCGACAATCTTGCCCGGATTAAACCTGTAATCCGGATCCCAGATCTCTTTTACATTTTTGAGCACCGGCATCATCTCTTTTCCCAGCACTTTTTCGATGTAGGGTGATCTCGCCCTGCCATCGCCGTGCTCGCCCGAAAGTGAGCCGTTGTACTTTTTCACCAGGATAGAAACTTCTTCCGCGATCTGTTTCATCGTTTTCAGTCCGGATGGTGTGCTGAGGTCAACCACAGGCCTCAGGTGCAGCTCACCAACCGATGCGTGGGCATAGAAAACACACCGCGTTCCGTGTCTTTCGAGGATCTTTTTAAATTCTCCCACATACGCCGGAAGGTCCTCCACCCGCACACATGTATCCTCTACGAATGTCGGCGACCTTGCGTCTTTGCCAAGGCCCATCAGCAAACCCAGGCCGGCTTTCCGCAGGTCCCAAACCCTTTTCATCCTATCAACATCATCCAGAACCGGATGAGAGTATCCGAGCCCTTTTTCTTTTAAAACCGAAGCGAGCTGATTTGCCCTGTCGCGAAGTTCTGCCATGTCATCACCTTCAAACTGGATGATCAGAATCGCAGCAGGCTCACCTTCAAGGAAAAACCGGTTTTTTTGTTGTTCGATATTCCCCTTTGTCGCATCCAGAATGATATCATCGACCAGCTCCGCGGCGGCTGGGTCAAAACGAACCGCTTCAACAGCCGCCCGGAGAGATTCTTCAAGGGTTTCAAATTGTGGAATCAACAGAATTTTTTTCCGGGGAAGCGGCACAAGCTGCAATTTTGCCGAGGCGGTCATGGCAAGGGTACCCTCGCTGCCACACAACAACTCGGCCATATTAAACATTCTTCCTCGGGGGGTGATGGGATCCATTTCACACATTTTGTCGAGCGCATAGCCGGTATTGCGCCGGATGATATCAGGGTGCGGGTATGACCTTAAAATTCTTTTGCGATGTTCTGACAATAGCTGCAGCATATTCCGGTAGATTTCCCCTTCAAACGAATCGAACTGCAGTTTTTTATCCAGCTCTTCAGGCTTCAAAGGCTTGAAAATTACACGTGATCCGTCACTTAAAATGGCTTCTATTTCGATGATATGTTCGCGTGTTGTACCGTGTTTGATCGAAAAAGAACCACATGAGTTGTTTCCGATCATTCCGCCGATCATGCAGCGGTTGGTCGTTGCCGTATCCGGGCCGAACTGAAGGCCATACTTGGCCGCCTCCCTGTTCAGTGTATCCCTGATAACACCCGGCTGTACACGGGCAAATTGTTTCTCCGGGTTTAACTCCAAAATGTTTGTCATATGCCTCGAAACATCCATGATCACACCGTTGCCGGTGGTTTGGCCTGCCAGGCTGGTACCGGCACTACGGGCTGTAATCGTGAATGAATCTTTCGCGGACTGTTTTAACAGCTCCGCAATTTCATCCGCAGATGATGGAAAAGCCACACCCGTGGGCAGCTCCTCGTACATGGAAGCATCCTGTGCGTATAAGCGGCGTGTTAATGAATCTTTCCGGATCTGAAGCACGTCATTTTTCTTTTGAATATAACAGATTTAAAGAAGTGAAAAAGGAAAAGGCAAAAGTTCAGGGCTGCCGGTAGTGTGATTTAAGGTGATGAGTTAGTGATTTGGTGAGTTGGGGAATGAAGTTATTGGATAATCTGAAACCGAATCCTTTGCGAAACACAGCGAGGCCATCAGCGAAAATCTGCGAGAACAAAAACTTAATTCTAATCAATACTTTCTCTGAAATTGAAATTCGGGATTTTGGATTGCACGTAGTATCTTCTGCCGACAGACCAAAGCTGCCAGAACAGAATTGATCTATGAACAAAATCGAGCAAAATTATTTCAACCGTAAGTTTGGTGACCCTGTTACACGCAGGCGTATCTATACGGGCGCTTTTCTTGCCCTTGTCATTGCCGGCATCTTTTTTTCGGGGCATTTCCCCGAACAGGACGGCCACTTCGGATTTTGGTCGGTGATGCCGCCACTGGTTGCCATACTGCTTGCCTTCTGGACGCGCGAAGTGGTAAGTGCCCTGTTTATCGGCATCTGCCTGGGCGGGGTGATATCAGGCGACATCAACATCGTGCAAAACTTTCTGATTCCATCCATCGGTACCGAAAGCTTTGCACTCATCCTGATGGTCTACCTCTGGGCATTGGGTGGTTTGATTGGAATCTGGACACGCACCGGGGGCGCCGAATATTTTGCACAGTGGGCCGGACGCCTGATCATCCGCGGGCCTCGGACAGCCAAGTTTTTTACCTGGATCATGGGACTCGTTTTCCACCAGGGCGGAACCATAAGCACCGTGCTGACAGGCGCTACCGTCAGGCCTGTAGCCGACAAACACAAGGTCTCTCACGAAGAACTCGCCTACATGGTCGATTCAACCGCTTCGCCGGCCGCCACGCTGATCCCTTTCAACGTCTGGCCGTTTTATGTAAGCGGGCTGGTGATCGGAACCCTGCCATTCTTTGAGACAACCGAGCAGGGAGTAAATTTCTTCTTTACCGCCATTTTGTACAACTTCTACGCTATTTTTGCCATTCTTATTACCCTGTTGTTTGCATGGGACAAGCTTCCATTCGTCCCCGGCAAAAAGATGCGGGCAGCAATAAAAAGGGCCCGGAAAACGGGGCAATTGAACAGGGACGGCGCCAACCCCATGGCAGCCGATGAGCTGACCCAGCAGAAAGTCCCCAAAAATTACAATCCCGGCCTTATCGACTTTCTGGGACCGATCGGCACACTTCTTGGGGTTGCCATTATTCCCTATCTGTACACCTATATCATCCTGGGCAATACTGAAAATCCGACCCTGCTGATTGCCGAAGCATTTGTACTGGCCGTGCTGGCCGGTTTTCTGATTGCCATCGGCAAGGGCATGAAGCTGCAGGAAGCCATCGACGGCTTTATCGACGGTTGCAAGGGAGTAACCATCGGTGCCATTATACTTGCGTTAGCGGTCACGCTCAAGGAAGTAGCCGATGCAGTAGGTACCGCCGACTATGTGGTTGCCATGATCGGTGATATCATTCCTCCCGCCGCACTGCCGGGAAGCCTGATGGTGCTCTGCATGCTCATCGCATTCTCTACCGGCACCTCGTGGGGCACGTATGCCGTTGTCTTTCCCGTGGCTGTTCCGCTGGCCTGGGCTGTGGTTCCCGATCCGTTCTTTCTGACTCTCTGCTTTGCAGCAGTTATCGGAGGCAGCGTATTCGGCGATCAATGTTCACCTATCTCCGATACCACCATTCTCTCATCTCTCGCTACCGGTTGTGATTTGATGGATCACGTTTATACCCAATTCCCGCTGGCAATTTTGGCGGGTTTTCTTGCCATGATAGCCTATGCGGTTTTGGTTATCCTGTTTGTTTGAGTTTAGGAAAACCCGGCTTCTTCTATTATAACTTTGAATCGCGGATTTTACGGATGGCACGGATTGTGCGGATTTAGTTCCAAAAACAATTTTATGTTATTCAGACAGGAAATATCGTGAATTCTATTACTGTCCTGGCGCCTTTGGATTACTCACAGAGGTGTTAACCGCAGTCCGTCAACTGACGGAGAGTCACGCAGTGTGATTTTGAGCTTATTCGTTATAAAAATATAAACTCTGCGGAACACTGTGCAACTCTGCGGTTAAAAAC